>JASJCV010000145.1 GCA_030065275.1 Desulfobacterales bacterium
CCCTCGGGCCTACGGCATCGATCCGCATCGTGCGGATTGCGGCGCGTCGTATGCTTCTCGAACGAAGCTGCGGTGACGCGCTGGCTCGATCCAGTTTCCAGGAAAGTGAAGTCGTCCCGGGCCGCGCCCCATCGGCGCGAACCCAATTGTCAGATGATGCCCGAACATACCGCCCTCACCGTTACGGTGTCAACACATTTTTTACGAAATGTGTAATTTATTCTCTACATCAGTGATGTCTTACTCTGCATCCGGCCCGTGATCCCGCGCGGAATAAGGCCAGGTAACACATCGTTCTTCCAGGTCGCTATGCGCCACGTCACTCTCCGGCACGACGCGGCCGCGAATGGAAACACCGGCCTCGTGCACCGTATTTGCACTGCCGGAAACCAGCGGGTGCCACCAGTAAAGGTCCTTGCCCTCCGAAATCAGCCGGTAGGCGCAGGTCTCCGGCAGCCAGTCGGCCCGGGCTAGCGTTTCCATCGAAAGCACCAGGCACGCAGGCACCTTTTCCGATCGGCGGCCATAGTCCGTGCAGCGGCAGGTCTGGCGGTCCAGCAGGCGACAAGCCACCATGGTGAGAAAGACCTGCCCGCTTTCCTGGTCCTGCAGCTTGTGCAGGCAGCAGCGGGCGCACCCGTCGCACAGGGCTTCCCACTGGTCCGGGGTCATTTCCGCCAGGGCGGTTGTTTCCCAGTATGGGCGTTCGGCGGCCATGGGCGCCTCAAGGGGCGACCTCCACCGCCCGTTCGATCACGATGGCCCTGCGGGGGACATCCCGGTGCCCGCCCACGGCCGTGGTCGCTACCGCTTCGATCCGCTCGACGACCTCCATGCCCTTGATGACGCGGCCGAACACGCAGTAGCCGTAACCCCTCCGGGAGCGGCTCTGGAAATCGAGGCTGGGATTGTCCTTCGTATTGATAAAGAACTGTGAGGTGGCCGAATGGGGATCGTTGGTGCGCGCCATGGCGATCGTGCCCTTGGTGTTCAGCATCTTCTGCGAGGCCTCGTTGCGGATCGGTTCATGACCGGATTTTTGGATCATCCCGGGCATCATGCCGCCTCCCTGGATCATGAAATCCTTGATGACGCGGTGAAAGATGGTGCCGTTGTAAAAGCCCTCACGGACGTAGCGCAGAAAATTCTCGACGGTCATCGGGGCCACCGCGGGCTCCAGTTCCACGACGATCAGGCCCTTGGTGGTTTCCAGGCGAACCTGCGGCTTGCCACCGGCCAGGGCCGGTGCGGTCATGCAAACGAGCGCAAGGGCGACGAGGAACAAACGGTTGATTTTCACAGGTTTTCCTCCAGTGCATGGGGTTGATGGCAGCGTCGGCGGTTACCAACCGGCGCGGGCCTTCGTGAAAGACATCTAGTGGATTTTAGCCCAATCGTCAACTCACCCTGCGGTTTTGGGGTTAAAGGACGCCGCCGGCCCGGTTTTGGTCGACACGGCGGGGAGCGCGGTGCGCGCCTGTGAAGGTCCCAAACGCATTGACACCTTTAAAGCCTTCGGCTAAACTTCGGAACGCCTAAAATTTTTAACCTTGGTGAGGAAACGGCATGCCAGCATCGGAAGCGCTAACAGCGAGCATGGAAGACTACCTTGAGGCGATCTACCATATCGTCCGTAAAAAACAGGCCGCCCGGGCCAAGGACATCGCCCGGCGCCTGGCGGTGAACAATTCATCGGTGACCGGCGCCCTGCGGACCCTCTCCGAAAAAGGTTACATCAACTATGCGCCCTACGATGTCATCACCCTGACCCCCAAGGGCCACAAGTACGCCGAAGACGTGGTCCGCCGTCACGAAGCGCTGATGGATTTTTTCACCAAAGTCCTCTGCGTCGAGGCCGAAGAGGCGTCGGATGCGGCCTGCAAGATGGAACACGCCGTGTCGCGGACGATTCTGGACCGCCTGATCCGTTTCGTCGAATTTCTCGAAATATGCCCCCGTGGCGGGGAATCCCTGATCCAGGGGTTCAGAAACCACTGTGGCCGGGATGACAATTTCATCACCTGCCGCGATTCGCTGGCCGAATGCCTGGCAGTGCTCAAGAAGCGACAAAGTGAAATCGAGGGCGAGCGCCTGGACACGGTGGCCCTCAGGGACCTCGGTCTCAATCAGCGTGGCAAGATCATCCGCATCAAGGGCAAGGGCGAGGCCAGCCGGAGACTGGCCGAACTCGAAATCACCCCCGGAAGTATGGTGGAGGTGATCCGGACCCTGCCCGAAACAGCCGCCATCGAAATCAAGGCCCGGGGCTACCGTCTGACCCTCAGCAATGATGATGCGGCCCGGGTCGAGGTCGAGCGCTATCCGGCCTGAATCCGGCGGCGCGCGCTCCGGCGACCGCTCGACGCCCCTGCGCAACGCTTCGAGGAGCCGACAAGCCATGCAACCATTCCGGGACTTTCCACCCGCCCACCGATCACGCATCCGTTTTGTCCTCACCGATGTCGACGACACCGTCACCATGGACGGCCGTCTGCCCTCGACGGCGCTGGCGGCCATGGAAGCTTTGCAGGCCGAAGGCATCCGGGTGGTGCCCATCACCGGCCGGCCGGCCGGGTGGTGCGATCACATGGCGCGCATGTGGCCCATCGATGCCCTGGTGGGTGAAAACGGCGCCTTTTATTTTGCCTATGACACACGCCAACGCCGGATGCGACGTCGCTACTGGAAGCCGGAGGAAGCGCGCCGGGTCGACCGCCGGCGCCTGGCCGATCTGGAGGCGACGATCCTCGCGCATGTGCCCGGGTGCCGGGTTTCGGCCGACCAGGCTTATCGGGAGGCCGATCTGGCCATCGACTTCTGCGAGGATGTCCCCCCGCTGCCCGCGGCAGCGGTGAACGCGATCAAGGACTGTTTCGAGCAGGCGGGCGCCCGGGCCAAGATCAGCTCGATCCACGTCAACGGCTGGTTCGGGGACTACGACAAACTGGCCATGACCCGCCGCTGCTTCCAAGATCTTTTTGCAACGGATGTGGATGCGGCCCGGGACGCGATGATTTTTGTGGGCGATTCCCCCAACGACGCCCCCATGTTCGCCCATTTCACCCATTCGGTGGGCGTGGCCAACGTCCGGCGTTTCGCGGACCGTATGGACCGTCTGCCGGCCTGGGTAACGGAGAATGAGGGTGGGCGGGGGTTTGCCGAAATGGTGGGCGTGCTGCTCGATCGCTCCTGAGGATATCCTGCCCGGAGATGGCCGGCGGGGGCGGGCGCCTCAGCCGGATCGCTCCGGCTCGACCGGAATCATCCGGCTCAGGGCCGCAACGAGCCGGGCTTCACTGCCGGGGGGCACCGTGGTGGCGGCTGCCAGGCTGTGGCAGGCATCCGCAAATCCGCCCACCGCCTGCGTCGCTTCGGGAAGCAGCCGGTCGAGCCCCGGCATGTGCCCGTCGCGAATCCGGCCCTCCAACTGCGGCGGCACGCGCATGGACACCTTGACGGCGTCGAAGCGGATAGGTCCCAGCCCCGGCACGCGGTCCGGCACCGGCTGAAACCCGGCGATATAACCATCCGGATCGATAAATTCACGCTGACGGATGAAACGGCAGAAGTCACCGATCATCTTGACGCCAATGCCTTCGAAACGCTCCGCAACCGAAAACCACTGAACCCGCCCGGTGACTTTCAGCCCGCCGGTCTGAAGGCGTTCGACCTCGGCCCGGTAGAGCGCCTCACGCCGCGCCGCCAGGTGTGTCCGCAGCCGGCGGGCATCGTCGTCGAACCCCTTGAGGCAGACCCGGATCGCGGCCTCCGGTCCCCCCTGGAAAAATCCCATCCCGCCCATGACATCGAGGTCGGCCGCCAGGTGCTTCACCGGTCCGCCATGGGCGTTCATCTGCAGGTCGTAATCTTCGCCGCCGGTCCGGGGCCTGACGATAATCTGGCCCTGCTCCATGGACGAGGCCAGGGCCTCGCGATTCATTCCTGCCAGCCGGCCGTCCACATAGAACCCGTCACCCACCGCGCCTGTCACCGCCAGGTAGGCCAGATCGCGGTTGGCCGGGTCCAGAATTTGAGCAAAGCGGAAACAGGTGGTCGAAGCGGAGGCGTCCCGATCCCCGCGGAAACCGAACAGGTCGGGGTTCAGATGGTGGACTCCCGGGTCCGCTACCGGCAGGGCCGGATGGTGGTCAAGGATCAGGACCAGGTTCCGGCCGGCATTGAGGGCCGCGAGGCTGGGGGCGATTTGGCCGGCGAAATCGGCGAAAATCAACACCGCGCCCCGTTCCTGAAAGATTTTTGTCAGCACCGGCGGATAGGGTTTCTCCAGGCATACCCGGGCCACGTCGAAGTCGGCCCTGACCAGGGCGAGCGATAGGATGGCCGCCGAACTCAGACCGTCGGCGTCATTGTGGTGAAACAGTCGGACCGATCGCGACGGCCAGCCCCGGAGGGCTTTGGCGGCTTGGGTCATGACGTTATCGAGCATTTTCTTCACCGATTTCCCCCTCTGGTCTGGCGGTGAGCAGCCCCGCATCACCCGGAGCGGGTGCAAGGCACACTCTTAAGGGGTTAAATGAATTGACAAAACTTTACAAGGGTGACAGTAAATTGAATCCGGGAGAACGGCGTTTTTCGCTTACAAGCGGCTATCGTTGTTGGCGGGGCCCGGTTTTTGCGGGGGCTTTGCGGGGGTAAACTTGTTCAATTCTTTAGGGGAGGGAGACATGATCAAGTCAGCTACGCGGTATGGATTTTTAAAGTGCGGCGCGATTCTGGGCGTCGTTTTATTTTTAAGCCTGGCCGGCATCGTTACAGCGGCGGATTGCCCCAACCGGGGCAAACTCGATGTGCGCTACTGCGACGCCGACGGCGATCTGGTGGCCGATCCCCCAGCGGATAAGTCGCAGTTGCTCGACCCGGACACCCTGGTGTTTTCCTACACACCGGTGGAGGACCCGTCCGTGTACGAGAACGTTTTCGAAGAATTCATGGACTACCTTTCGGCCAAGACCGGCAAGAAAGTCAAATGGTACGGGGCGGAGTCCTACGCGGCCCAGGTGGAGGCCATGCGTTCGGGACGCCTGCACGTGGCGGGCATCTCCACCGGGCCCACGGTGTTCGGCGTGAATCTGGCCGGATATGTGCCCATCGCCATCATGGGCAAGGAAGACGGCACCTTCGGCTACAAACTGCAGCTGATCACCCACAAGGATTCGGACATCAAGACCGTCCAGGACCTCAAGGACCGCAACATCGCCCACGTTACCCCGTCCTCCAACTCGGGCAACCAGGCCCCGCGGGCCCTGTTTACGGCCCAGGGCGTCGAGCCGGACAAGGACTACAAGGTGACCTATTCGGGCAAACACGACAACTCCATCATGGGGGTGGCCAACAAGGACTACGACGCCGCGCCGGTGGCCTCCAGCGTTCTGGAGCGCATGGTTCAAAAGGGCGTCGTCGATATGGGCGATCTCCGGGTGATCTGGGAGTCCCGGTTGTTTCCGACCACCTCCTACGGCTACGTCAACAATCTCGACCCCGCGCTGGCGGCCAAGGTCAAGGATGCTTTTCTGACCTTTGACTGGAAGGGGACGGGGCTGGATAAGGAGTTCGGCAAGCAGGCCGACCGCTTCATTCCCATCACCTTCCAGGAGCACTGGGCGGACATCCGCACCATCCAGGAGGTCAACGGGGTGGTCTATAGCCAGGAAGCCCTGAAGGGGCTCAAGGTCAAAAAGAAAAAGAAGAAAAAGAAATAGAACGCAATCCTTCCGGTGGACGCTGAAGCGATGCTGACGATCTCGAATCTGGAAAAGGTCTATCCCACGGGCACTAAGGCGTTGAGTGGGGTCGGCTTTACGGTTGACACGCCCCAGGTGGTGGCGATCATCGGACCCTCCGGGGCCGGCAAATCCACGTTGATCCGCTGCATCAATCGCCTGGTGGAACCGACCCGCGGCCTGGTCAAACTTCACGACACCGACATCCTGACTCTCAACCGGAGCGAACTCCGGCGGGCGCGCCGGCGCATGGGCATGATTTTCCAGGAGTACAACCTGGTGGAGCGCTTGACGGTGATGGAAAACGTGCTCTCCGGCCGCCTGGGGTATGTCAGCTTCTGGAGAGCCTATCGCCGCAAATTTCCGCCGGAGGACGTCCGGGCGGCCTTCGTGATGCTCGAGCGCGTGGGCTTGGCCGGTTACCAGGACACCCGGGCGGACGCGCTTTCGGGCGGGCAGCGCCAGCGTGTGGGCATCGCCCGGGCGCTGATGCAGAAACCCGATCTGCTCCTGGTGGACGAGCCCACCGCCAGTCTCGATCCCAAGACGGCCCGCGAGATCATGCGGCTGCTGGTCGAACTGGCCCATGACCGCGGCACCCCGGCGCTGGTCAACATCCACGACGTCGCCCTGGCCCAGACGTTTGCCGACCGGATCATCGGCCTGCGCCAGGGCGAAATCGTCTTCGACGACACCGCCGATCAGGTGACCGAAGCGGTACTCACCGATATCTACGGCGAAGAAGACTGGAGCACCACCATCCGGCGCGAGGGCAACGGTGCGGACAACGGACCGGAAACTAAACCGCCGGACGACAAGAACGGCCTGATACGCGAGGCCGCGGCCGGATGAGCGCCAAGGCCGATAGCGCCCCGGTGGCGCTCCGCTGGCAGCGCATCCGCATGATCCCAAACCCGTGGCTGCGCTTCGGGCTTTTGGCCGTCGCCCTGGCTTACTTCGCCTGGTCGGTCGGTGCGCTGGACATCAACTGGCACCGGGTGGCGAACGGCATTCCGCGGGCCGCCAACATGCTCACGCGCATGTTCCCGCCGGATTTCGGTCGCTGGAGCTTGCTCTTCAAGGGCGTTCTGGAGAGCGTGCAGATGGCCTTTGCGGCCAGCTTCTTCGGCATGCTCCTGGCCATTCCCCTGGGCATCTGTGGCGCCGTCAATCTGGTGCCGCGGCCGGTCTACCTCGTGGCACGCACCCTGATCATCCTCTCGCGCACCTTCCACGAAATCATCATTGCCATCTTTTTTGTTAAGATCTTCGGTTTCGGCCCCCTGGCCGGTGTGCTCACCTTAGTGGTGGCCAGTACGAGCTTCATTTCCAAAATGCTGGCCGAAGACATCGAGAACATGCCGCCCGGCCAGCTGGAGGCCATCCGTGCCACCGGGGCCGGCTTCCCCAAACTTCTGCTCTATTGCGTATCCCCCCAGGTCCTACCGCGCTATCTCGGGGTTTCGATCTACCGGCTGGATGCCAACATCCGGCATTCCACCGTGGTGGGCATCGTGGGGGCCGGGGGCATCGGCCAGGTCCTGGCGGCCACCTTCAGCCGCTACGACTACGATTTCAGCCTGGCCATCCTGATCACCATCGTCTCGCTCGTTTTTGCGGGCGAGTTTTTCTCCAACTGGGTCCGGGGACATCTGCGATGACGGCCGAGCAGCACGCACAGAAACATCCCCAGGTTTGGCGCCGGTTCTCACCGCGCGATACCCTGCTGCGCTACATTTGGTATCTGGGGGCCGTGGCCGTGGTCGTCTGGTCGATCAGCATGCTGGATATCCCCTGGTTTTATTTTCTGGACGCGCATCTCCAGGCCTATGACCTGGCTTACCGGATGTGGCCGCCCGATCTGGAATTTCTGGAAACCCTGGCCAATCCGCTGCTGGAAACCATTCATATCGCCACCCTGGGCACCGCGGCCACCGTGGTGATCGCCTTTCCGATCGCTTTCCTGGCGGCCCGCAACACGAGCCCGAACGCCTTTACCTGGTTTGTCGGCCGGTTTATCCTGGTGACCTCCCGTTCGGTCAATACCGTGGTGTGGGGACTGCTCTTCGTGGCCATTTTCGGACCCGGCCCCATGGCCGGGATCTGGGCCATCGCCTTTCGCTCGATCGGCTTCATGGGCAAGCTGGTGGCCGAGGCCATCGAGGAAATCGATGTGGGGGTGGTGGAAGCCATCGAGTCCACCGGTGCTTCGCGGCTGCAGGTCTTATGGTACGGGATCCTGCCCCAGGTTCTGCCGGTCATTTACGGCACTACCGTCTATCGCTGGGACATCAATATCCGCGAATCCACCGTTCTGGGTTTCGTGGGCGCCGGCGGCATCGGCATCCTGCTTTATTCCTCCATCAACCAGTTCCAGTGGCAGGAGGTTTCGCTGATGCTCGTCGCCGTGTTCGGCGTGGTGCTGATCAGCGAATTTGTTTCGGCCGCCGTCCGGCAGCGCATTACCTGAGCACACCCCGTCTCGCCCATCGGCCGCGGTCGAGACCATGACGCGGGGCATTCACTTTGGCGTTCACCTGCGTTATGTTCCCTGAAAGCAAATTAAACGTGAACCCATCGCATCCCCCGGCGCGCGTCGCACCGGCGGGGTGGATCGGTGCCTACAGGAGAGCGGCATGCCATGTCGACCCATGTGAATCCCTACCTGATCCGCTGCCCGGAGTGCAAAACCCGCAACCGCATACCGGCCGCCCGGTTCGGCGGCACGGCCCGCTGCGGTAAGTGCGGGGCCGCCATCCGTACGGGGGATGTCCTCATCGAACAGCCCCTGTTGGTGACGGACGCCAACTTCGAAGAAAAGATTCTGGGCGCCCCCATTCCGGCCCTCGTTTTCGCCTGGGCCCCGTGGTGTCCGTCCTGTGGCCAGATCGCCCCACAGTTCGACGCCTTTGCCGCCGAATCGCGTGGAAGGGTCAGGGCCGGCAAGCTGAACGTGGACGCCAACCCGGTGCTGGCCAATCGCTTCAACATTCTGAGCGTGCCTTTCATGTTCGTTTTCGACAACGGCCAGTTGCGGCAGAGTCTGCCGGGGGGGTTGATGAAGCATGACATGCTAATGCTCATGGCATCCTATATTTGACGGTTCCGCCAAACGTCCGATAGCGGCGTTATACGACGCCCTCGTCATTGCGGCGTACCAACGTACGCCTCATTCCTCGGTTGTCGAAAGCCTTGCTATCGAACGTTTGGCGGAACCGTCCGAGCTTTTCTTCGGCTGAGCGATCCTCACTGAAGGGGTTAGTGCATAGCCGCTAAGTCATCAGGGCGGTTAAAAACGGAGGCTTTGTGAAGAGATTGCAATCCCAGGATCTGGTCGATCGCGTGGAAGCGAAGATCCGGGCGCTGTTCCGGGGGGGCCTGCCTGTCACGAGCGATGTCGTTGGGTACATTGAGGCCACGCTGGGATCGGCCGACCCGCACATCGTGGCGGATCTGCTGGACCGTCCCGGCGAAAGCGACAGCGACACACTTCTGGAACTGGTGTTTTTCCCGGATCTGGATTTTCAGTGCGGTCTCGAGACCGTGCTCAAGGGCGGTGCTCTGGGGGCTGGCGATCAATCCCGACTGGCCGAACGGCTGATGGACACGCCCGCCTGGGCCCGCCTGGTGTTTCCATCCTGCCCCCGACAGATGGGCTGCCGCCTGCCGAGGGCGGGTGTGGCGCCCTTCCTGGCGCGTTTGCGCCTGGGCTGGTCGATCGACGGGCGTCTTCGCGAAGCGCTGGACCAATGGTCGGCCCGGCAGGGGGAAGGCGGTACCCCCCCTGAACTTAAAATGGTCAAACTGCGCAATGCCGGTCTGCAGCAGACCCCCGGTCAGGTGGGGCTGCTGTTAGATTTTCTTGAACGCATGCCACCGGATGACGAGCGCTGGGGCGCCTGCTTCGATTTCTTGATGGCCTTCCTGCCAGAGCACGGGGATACGCACAATTTCTACCGGGCGCTCATGGCCCGCAAGATGTATCTGCTGCGCCATCTGAACAAAGCCCGCCGGCAGGCCGAACGGATTTCGGGCAGCAATATGGAAACGCTGAGCGCGACGGGCTTCCGCGCCTCCTATTTCGACACGCTGGCGGCCGAACAGGCGCTTGGCTGTATCGAGGCGATCGCCCTGGTGGTATACGGGCGCAGCGAACATTTCGACGGCAGCCCGGGCAGTATGGATCTGGGCACGATGGGTACGGACGATATCGAAGGGGTGGTGCGGCGGCTGCTTTGAGGGCATTGCAGGCGGCAGCCGGAAACGGCCGCCGTCGTCCAATACGGCCGGAGACGCGTCTTTAGTGACATGGCAGCTTCCCGTGACGCCCAGGCGTTTACAAACGGGCCGATTTCGCATAGGTTGCCATCCGCCGCCGGCGTCCGGATGCAATACGCGACCGGGGCGGCGGCACTTTCCGTTGATCGCCGCTGAAAGGCAGGTAACATGATTCTCAGAGTTCCGATGGTGCGCGTTTTGTGGGCGTTTGCCGCGGTCATGCTGATAGGGGTCTTCGCGGCTGCGGCCCAGGAGGAAATGGATCCCCTGGTCGCGGAAACCTTGGATCAGGTCGAGGCCCGCTATACCCGGGCGGGTTTCAGTGCGCGCTTTCACCTGACGTCCACCCTCAAGGCCATGGATGTGACGGACGAAGCCGCAGGACAGCTGTTCGTCAAATACCCGGGCAAGATGCGCTGGGTCTACGAGACGCCCAGCCCGATGCTGTTCATCACCGACGGCGACAGCCTCTGGATGTACCAGCCGGATGAGAATCAGGTCACCGTGGGGCTGGCCTCCGAGGTGCTGGGCGGCCAGGAGGGCGCAAGCTTCCTCTCCGATATCCGTCTGTTGCGCAAAGCCTTTCGCATCTCCCTCGACCCGGGCGGCGAGGCGGACATCGTCCGACTGAAGCTCTTGCCGGCAGAGGCGTCGAACGACATCGCCGAGGTCTATCTCAAGATCCGGCGCGACACCTATGATATCGTGGAGGTCATCACCAACAACCTGTACGGGGACCAGACCCGCATTGCGCTGACGGACTTCGATTTTGGCGCGGTGCTGCCGGACCGCCTTTTCCGGTTCGACATCCCCCCAGGGACGGATGTCCTCCAGTTCTGACGACATCGAGAAGGGAGAGGTTTACCATGACCGACGACATCCAAGCGCGCATCAAGCGCCTCTCGAAAGATAAAGACGCCATCCTGCTGGCCCATAACTACCAGCCACCGGAAATCCAGGACGTGGCCGATTTCTGCGGCGACTCGCTCGAACTCAGCATCAAGGCCGCCGAAACCGACGCCGCGGTACTGGTCTTCTGCGGGGTGCATTTCATGGCCGAGACGGCCTCGATCCTGTCGCCCCAGAAGACGGTCCTGCTGCCCCGCCCCGACGCCGGCTGCCCCATGGCGGACATGGTGACCCCCGAGGCCCTCGAAGCCCGCATGGCCGGCCTGCCGGGCGTGCCGGTGGTGACCTATGTCAACTCTTCGGCCGCCGTCAAAGCGCTTTCGACCATCTGCTGCACGTCGGCCAACGCCGCGGCGGTGGTCAACAGCCTGGAAGCCGACGAAGTCCTCATGGTGCCCGACCGCAACCTGGCGCGCAATACGGCCGCCCGGACGGACAAAAAGATTCACCTCTGGGACGGCTGCTGCCCGTTTCACGATATCCTGACGCCGGCCATGGTCGCCGAAGCCAGGGCCGCCCATCCGGACGCCCTTTTCCTGGCTCATCCGGAGTGCCTGCCCGAAGTGGTGGCCATGGCCGATGCCGCCGTGAGCACCTCGGGAATGATCCGCTTCGCCCGCGAGAGCGCCCGCACGTCTTTTCTGGTGGGCACCGAGGTGGGCATGCGCTACCCGCTCCAGAAAGCCTGCCCGGACAAGGAATTCATCATGGTGTCCCCGGGGATGCGCTGCGACGACATGAAGAAGATTACGCTGACGGACGTGCTCAACTGCCTGGAGACCATGGCGGGCGAGGTCAAAGTGCCGGAGGCGATCCGGGTGCCGGCGCTCAAGGCCGTCGAGCGCATGATCGCGGTGACGGCTGGATAGTGCGCGGGGTTTGCGCTCAGCTCCCTGGTTTGTGCCGCCAGCCCGAAAGAAACACCCGGTCCCGGATGGTTATGGGCATGCGCCGGTGATGCCCGCCAAGGCGCCGGTCGGAAGCACACCCGAAAGCACTTTGGCAATGGATTTTGGAATCGATTCGACCTGAAACGTAGGAAGGCATTTTTATGTTCAAGCAATCAGGGGCCATTGTGACAGTCGTTGCCGACAAGGGGACTGCCCCGACGGTGGCGGATTGATCGCCCTACGGCTCCAAGCCGACAAGCTTTTTTAGCCTTCATGAGAGCTTTGTATCGCCGTTGTGTAACGCCGCAGATGACCATCTGCGGTTCCGCCGCTGCAGTTGCGCCCTTCGTTAGTAACGAATCCAACACCGCTATGTACGGATGACCCAAACGACCGGCAGGCACCTGGGGGCCCCCGTGTGTCCATTGCCCGGAGACATCGGAACGGACGCAGACGAAAAAAGGAACCGCAATCATGCACCAAGCGAACAATAATGACAGGATCGATACCAACCTCACCCGGCATCTTCTCCCGTTGGGGTGGACTTCTTATTTTGAGAACCAGCTGGAAAACGTTGGTCGTGACGGAACCGTCCCGGCCAGAGTGGTCGGTGTCAGTAAAAACAGTTTTTTTCTCCGCAACGGGAAAAAAGAATGGCGCGCCTCGGCCGCCGGCCGGCTCAATCACCCGGCGGGTGGCCTGTACCCCGTCACCGGGGACTGGGTCCTGGCGGCCGATGCCGTTATCTCTAAAGTGTTGGCGCGCAAAAATGCGCTCTCCCGCGGCGCCGCCGGTGCCCGTGGCAAACAGCATGCGCAGCCGCACAGGGAACAGGTCATTGCAGCCAACCTGGATACGGTCTTTGTCGTCTGCGGTCTGGACCGGGATTTTAACCTGCGCCGCATCGAACGCTACCTGACGCTGGCCTACAACTGCGGTCTCGATCCCGTCATCATCCTGACCAA
>JASJCV010000146.1 GCA_030065275.1 Desulfobacterales bacterium
TCGCCGGCCAGTTGGATGATGAATTCACCCAGGTCGGTCTCGAGCACCTCGAGCCCCTGATCCTCGAGAAAATGGTTGAGGCCCATTTCCTCCGACAACATCGACTTGCCCTTGACCATCAAGTCGGCGTCGTGCTGCCGCATAATATTCAAGACCGTGCGGTTGGCCTCCTCCACGGTTTCCGCCCAGTGCACCCGGATCCCGTTGGCCGTGCATTGGGCCTCCAGCTGGGTGAGCAGTTCGGGAAGCCGGCTCAAGGCGCGTTGCTTGATGGCTTCGCCCTGGGCGCGCAGCGCGGCCAGTTCGTCCGCGTCGGCGAATACCGCCTGGCGTTTGACCCGCAGGCCGCCCATGGCTGATTTGAGGTTGCGGCCCAGCTGCTTGTCCGCCAGGGCCTTGGAAATGTTGGCCTTGAAATCGAAAGTCTTGGTCTCAGGCATGGGTGCGCTCCCAGATAAATTCGGCGATGTGTTGGCCCCGGACCGGCATTTGCCGGTGTTCCAGGCGGCCGGTGATGTTCATCAGACAGCCGCAGTCACCGGCGATCACGCGTTCGGCCCCGGTTTGGCGGATGTCGTCGGTTTTGTCCTGCACCATGGCCGAGGATATGGCCGGCTGCTTGACCGCGAAAGTGCCGCCGAAGCCGCAGCACTCGTCTTCCCGTTCCAGTTCGACGAGTTCGACGCGCTCCAACTGGCGCAGCAGGGCCTTGGAATCCTCGGTAATCGCCATTTCGCGTTTGGCATGGCAGGACGAATGCCAGGTCACCCGCAAGGGCGGCCCTTGGTCCTCCAGGGTCACGCCCAGGACGTGGCGCATGAACTCCGTGAATTCGAAAATCCGTTCGGCGAACCGTCGGGTCTGTTCCCACTCGGGCCGGCCGGCAAACAGGTAGGGATAGTGGTGGCGCAACATCCCGGCGCAGGAACCCGAGGGGACCACCACGGGATAGTCCTGGGGGAAGGCCTCGAGCTGGACCCGGGCCACCTGGCGGGCCTCCTCGGCGAAACCGGAGTTGTAGGCCGGCTGGCCGCAGCAGGTCTGCTGCCGCGGAAAGATCACCCGGAGGCCTTCGCGCTGCAACAGGCGCATGGCCGCCATGCCGGCTTCCGGGTAGACGGATTCGATCAGACAGGTGCCGAAGAAATAGACGGCTTCAGGGCGTGACGGATAGGAGCGGTTTGGCGCCATGGGGTCTCCTGTTCGAAGCGGCGGACAGTGACATGTTGCCGCCGGTGGTTAGGGTTGCGGCCCGGTGAGGTGCCCGGGCAGCAGCAGTTCCCTCCGCCACCCGGCTAAAATCCAACCGCTATAACTTGGCGCAGGTGTGCGCAAAGGTCAAGCCCTGCTTGCGCCGTATAACCGCGGAGCGCGCAAACGCTCGCCCCGCGGTTGATGCGATGTCCGGCAGGGCCGTTATTCTTTGGTTCGCGTAACCTGGTCCACCAGGTAGAGAATGGACTGGTACGGGATCTCCCCGTGCAGGCTCAGGCCGATCTCGCAGGTCCGGCTGGTGGAGAATCCCTGCCTGACACCCTGCGGCAGCTGCTCCTTGAGTTTGCGCAGGCCGAAGGCATTTAATTCCGGGACGCTGAAGCCCTTGTCGCCGGCAAAACCGCAGCAGTTCACGTCGGGCAGGACCACCTCCGCCGCGCACATCTCCGCCAGGGCCACAAGCTTGTCTTCAAGCCCCATCTTCTTGGCGCTGCAGACCGCATGCAGGGCCACGGTCTCGCCCAGCGGTTCGAAATCCAGCCGATCCGCCAGATAGGAGAGGGTGAATTCGATCGGCTCGTAGAGCTTGAGCGCGGGATCGAGCGTCTGCTTCATGTGGTGCAGGCAGGGGCTCGTGTCGCAGAGGATCGGCAGGCGGCCCCCTTCGGATGCGGCAATCAGGGCCTCTTCGAGCTCGGCCGCCTTCTCATCGGCCGTGCGTCTGAAGCCCTTGCTGTTGAACGCCATGCCGCAGCAGAGCTTGTCCAGCCCCTCCGGATAGACGATCTGGTAGCCGGCCTTGCGGACCAGATTTTCAGTGACGTGCACCAGGGACAGCTGCGGGTCGTCTTGACGGGCCGGACCCATGGTGCGGGCGATGCAGGCCGGAAAATAGACGATCCGGTCGACGCCCTTGTAGTACGCCCGCTCGGGGCGGACGGCATCCGCCCGGCCCGGCATGCTCGGATTCCACTGGGGCAGGCGCTCGAAGGACAGGCGGCGCGTCCCGCGCGCCAGCCCGTTCATGACCGTGCTGCCCAGGAGGCGATGGACGCGGTCCACCGTGCCCAGGGTGCCCCGCATGGCGCCGGTGACGCGGTCCATGTGGCCGCCGATCTGCCCGGCCAGAAAACGCCCGATGCCGCCGGTCTGGCGCGCCCGCAGATCCTTGATCAGCAGACCGGTGTTGATCTCCACCGGGCAGCTCAGCGCGCAGAGGCCGTCCGCGGCGCAGGTGCGGTCGCCGTAGTAGGCGTACATGCGTTCCAGCTTTTTCAGGCGCGGCGAATCGGGGGCCGTGCGCCGCAGCTCGCTGATCTCGCGCCAGATCACGATGCGTTGGCGGGCCGAGAGCGTGAAGTCGTTGGACATGCAGTTGCGCTCGCAGAAGCCGCACTCGATGCAGGTGTCCACAATCTCGTGGGCGGCGGGCATGGGTTTGAACTGTTTGACGAAGATGTCGGGATCGTCGCTGATCATCACATCGGGGTTCAGGAGGCGCTCGGGATCGAAGATATCCTTGATCTCGCGCATGACGGCGAAGATTTCCGGGCCCCATTCCTTTTCCACAAAGGGGGCCATGTTGCGCCCGGTACCGTGTTCGGCCTTGAGCGACCCGTCATAACGGTCCACCACCAGGTCGACCACCTCGGTCATGAAGGTCTTGTATTTTTCGATCGCGCTCGTGTCGCTGAAATCCGGCGTGAGCACGAAGTGCACGTTGCCGTCGAAAACGTGGCCCCAGATGACGCAGTTGCGGTAGTCGTATTTCTCGAAAAGCTTTTGGAGCTCGAGCAGGCAGTCGCCCAGGCTTTCGACGGGTACGGCAATGTCTTCGATGATCACGGCGGTTCCCACCGGGCGCTCGGAACAGGCGCTGGGGAAGATGCCCTTGCGCACGGTCCAGAGCGCGGCCGTCTCGGCCGGGTCGGTGGTGAAATGGTATTCGTGGGCCATGGCGATCGGTTGGAGCTTTTCGCCAATTTCCTTGATGTTGGCCGCCAGCCCCGCTTCGTCGCTTGCGGCCGTTTCCACCAGCAGGGCGGTCACATCGGGACCCAGGGTCTTGATGTGGTCCGGCACCCCGGGTTTGTCCTCGACGGTGCGCAAAGCCAGGCGGTCCATCAGCTCCGCGGCCTGCACCGGGCACTGCCGCAGGATGAGCACCGCCTCGCACATGGTGCTGATGTCCGGAAAGAGCATCAGGCTGGTGGCTTTGGTGGAGGGCTCTTCGGCCGTAGCGAACGTGACGTCCGAGATGAAGGCCAGCGTGCCTTCGGAGCCCACGATCAGGTGCTGGATCATTTTGATGGGGTCATCCTGTTCGATCAGGGCGTTGACGCTATAGCCGGTGGTGTTCTTGATCTTGTACTTGCGCTGGATCTTGTCCACCAGCGCGGGGTCGCCCTTGAGACGAGCGGACAGCGCCTGCAGACGCTCGATCCAGTCCTTTTTCTGGCTCCGAAACGCCTGGCGGCTGTGTTCGTCGCGTGTGTCCAGCACGGTGCCGTCGGCAAAGATAAGCCGGATATCCTTCAGGGTGTACTGGCTGTTGAGCTCGACCCCACTGGCCATGCCGCAGGCGTTGTTGGCCACGATCCCGCCGATCTTGGCCGAGTCGATCGAGGCTGGATCCGGACCGATTTTCTTGCCGAAAGGGGCCAGCAGGCGGTTGGCCTGAGCGCCCCGCAAGCCGGCCTGCAGCGTGATCTCGGAGCGATCTTCGGGCATGGCGTGATCATGCCAGCCCTTGTCGCCCAAAACCAACAGCACGGAATCGGTGCAGGCCTGACCCGACAGGCTGGTGCCGGCCGCCCGGAAGGTGACCGCCAGCCCGAGCCCTCGGCAGGCCTGCAGCGTGGCGATGACCTCCTGTTCGGATTCGACCTTGACGATCAGGTTGGGCACGTAGCGGTAGAAGCTGGCATCCGTTCCGTAAGCCAGTGTTCGCAGGTCGTCGTGAATCAGGCGATCCTCGGGGATCGAGGTCTTAAGCTGGTCGTAGAGTCTTTGATATACATCGGAAAGCATGGTTTGCTCCTTCTGGGCTGCTGAGGATGAAACGTGGCACTTGCATGACCGGCGGGATCAAATGCCCGACGTTCATGCTTTTGTAAATGACCGGCCTCAGGATGTAAACCAAATATGGACTAAACAAAAGGTGTTTTGGGCCGGCACCCGTGCCGTTGCGACAAGAGGTGATAAAATCTAAACACCATCGGCGCCAGCACCAGAGTCACGGCCGCAACGATGAGGGTGTGGTTTCGACTGCCGGATTGGTGATTCGGACAATCACTATCCCATTTTGACTCAAAAGACCAGAGGCCGGTTGACAGCCAATCGATGGGCGCCGGGCGCTTCCCGAACCGCTCGGCGGCGGTATTTGGCGGGATTGGCTTGAATCAATGATTTTTTTGCTTTAATATCCTTTTCCGTTTGTGTCCGGGGGAGGGAAGTCCGCGCCGTGCGGTAGCGGAATTTGACAAGCGCTGGCCAAATACGACGGTGCAATCGCACCGGAGGGGGGGTGGCATGCAGATACCCAAGATATTACTCATCTTGTCCTTGGTTTTGATGGTGTCCTGCGCGAGCGGATCGCAGAAGTATGCCGACGACTATTACGATCAGGGGCTGATTTTTTACGAACGCATGGAGTATGACCGCGCGGTGGACAGTTTTGACAAGGTGCTCGAACTCGAGCCCAACAGCGAGGACACCTATAAAGTCTACTACAACCGCGGCAACGCCTATCTCAAGGCCCGCCAGTACGAAAAGGCCATCTACGATTTGTCCAAGGCCCTGGAACTGACCCCTGCGGGCCAGAAACAGATGCGCTATTTCATTTTGGAGTCACGCGGCAACGCCCACCAGAAGAGCGGTCAGATCGACGCTTCCATTGACGACTACACCCAGGCCATCGAACTGCTTCCCCGGCAGAAGAAGATCCAGTACCTCTACCACAATCGCGGCTGGTCCTGGATTAGCAAGGAGCGCTACGATGACGCCATCGACGACTTCAGCCAGGCGCTGGGGCGCGATGCCGAGTTTGCGCCGGCCTACTTCGGGCGGGCCATGGCCTGGTACCGCCAGGGTGACCGGCAGCGTGCCGCCATCGACGCCAAGGATGCCGTCAAGCGCGCGCCCGGCAACAAAGCCTACGAAGACCTGCTCTTCGAGATCCGCAAGGAAGGAGGGACCCAATAGCGACGATAAACCACCACACCGATTTGCGGCTGCCCCGGATTCACACGTGGCCTAAGGATTTATAAAAATGATTGCCCATGGTTGGGTAAAAAAATTAACACGGTTACCAACATTCTATGGTCATTATCGGTTGGTAGGTTTTAAAATATCGAAATAATTATAAGAATTACAATTAATCCTCAACTGCCAACCTGACACCATTCTTGCAGGTATCACAGACCACAGGAACCGGTAGCTGGGCCTTGAGGTCTTATCCGACTTGCGATTGATGCGGCACATGCATCCCGCCAATTCTATGACCGACTTCCAATGCCAGCCGTTGCCGGCATCCAATTCCCAATCTACGTCAATTTATCCGCTTTCGCGGAATTCATAGTTCGGCTCGCGCCTCAGGGTTTGGCGACGATGGACCACGCCCTCACCAGCGGCCGATCCACCGACCCTATCAAACCTCTAAGCGGACCAGCGCGAAAGGAGACCGCGGTCCGCTCTCAAATCCTGCGACGGAGAAAGGAGATTGGCATGCGGCGAATGTTATTCCTATCCACGGTGCTCATCCTATTGGGCCCCTTCTTTGCCGGGGCGGCGTTTGGGGTTGCGCTGCCCCCCGGCACGGTCGACAATCTAACACCGGAGCGCGGCTTCGGCGACACGATGAACCGTTACACTTGGTCCATGGGTGAATTCAACGACCAGATCTATGCCGGTACCTGGAGCGTGGAACTCGACTACGTCAGCCTCGTCACTGATATCATCAACGGCGATTTGGACCTCGCCGGCTACTTCTCCGGTGGCGGCGACATCCTGGGCGGGATTGGCTACATCAAGTCCACCGGCGGCGAAATCTATCGTCACGAAGGCGATCAAGACTGGACGCAGGTTGGCCCGGTGTCGGCAGACAACACCGGCTACCGCGAGATGATCGAATATAATGGGCGGCTCTACGCCGGTACGGCCAACAGCACGAACGGCACGATGCTCTTCCGCAGCGACGCCTCGGGCGATGTATGGGAATCCGTGGCCGGAGGGCCGACCGGCATTCCGGCGAACAATTCCAACCGCACCATGATTGTGCACGACGGCCACCTGTATGTCGGCACCGAGAATCTTAAAGACGGGGGTGAGCTCTGGCGCTATGGTGACGAGGGCGCGTCCAATCCGGGCTGGCAGAAAATCGCTACGTTTACCGAAGACACTTCGGTGGCCGAGCTGACCGTGTTCGAAGACAATATGTATGTCGGTACCTGGGATTTCACCGACAGTTTTTCGTTCTACAAGGTCAACGGGATCGACGACTTCGACAACCTGACCCCGACGGCCGCCCAGTACCCCCAGCTATCGGGACTCTCCAACCTGGGGGTCATGAAGCTCGCGGAATTCAAAGGCATGGTCTACCTGGGCACCGTCAATTACGAGGGTGGTTTTACCCTGATGCGCAGCGCCAACCCGATGGACGTCGGCTCCTGGGAGATTATTTCGATCGACGGCTTGGGCGACATGAGCAACGCCTACACCTGGACCCTGGAAGTCTTTCAAGGGAAATTGGTGTTGGGGACCTTCAATTCCGGTCTATACGGCGGTATGTACGGACCGCTGCCTCTGGACGGGCGGGCCGAGCTCTGGTGCTCTACCGACGGAGAAAACTGGGACCTGCTGATGGACGACGGGTTCGGGTCCAAGTATACCTATGGCATCCGCAGCATGGTGGCGACGGAAGATACCCTCTATATGGGGACGGCTTCCAATTTCTTTTTAGCGAATCCCTTCGAACTTATTGAACACCTCAAAGCCCTCATGGGCGACGTTGATTTAACCGAAGAGCAGATGGCGATTCTCAGTCAGTTTTCTGGTCATTTTGACGAACTGGGCGCCTATTTCGAGGGTGACTGGATTGGCACTGAAATTTATGCCTATCGAGGGCAGTCCGTACCCGAGCCATCAACGATCTTGCTGATCGGTATTAGCTTCATCGGCCTTGCCGCCTGCGCTCGCGGACGTCTCCCGACCTGACGCGGTTTAAAGGCAAATCAAGCGAGCGGCGAGCGCGGCGCCGCTCGCATTTCCGGCGTCGCCACCGGCACACACCTTGTGCCGATCGTAAAGCTGCAGTGGCCGCATTTGTTCGGAATCCAGCCGAGCGCCTCGGAGCGCTGCCGATAGGGCTAGCTGGTCAGTAGAATTTGGTACGCGACTGTCTTCAGAACGAACTCCTATTGCCCGCTGCGGGTTTTTCCCTTTCGAATTTTGCGGCCATAAAATTCGCCTCGCACTTTCTTTCCACAACGAAACCCTGCCGCCAGTGCCTTTTGCTCAAACCGCGCCGCGGACGGGCCGGTCGGTAAACGCCACGGCGATCCCGGCGGTTTCGATCCGGACGATTTTCCCGCGGCGTTTTTCCTCCGAGCCGTCCCGCGCCAGAATGCCGGCCACGATCACCGGCTGGCCGACCTTGAAACGCCCGCGCGCCTCGATGAATGTCCCTCCGGTGCTCATGTCTCGGAAAGTGCCTTCGTACAATTGCCGGTCGGCTGAAAAACAGGTGGATTCGCTGCAATACCAGCGGGTGTAACGCCGATTTTCAGGGCCTCGCCACCGCCACGGATTTCTCTTGTTTTTATCAGTGTGCATATGCATGTCTGTTCCCGGGTTGCGTCGGTGCGCTTGTTATTCAGGTTTTACGATACGCTGGACGGTGTTTGTTCCGTACGATCGTTCACAGTCGATTGGCGATCGTTTCCGATCGACAGGCGTGCAGTCCGGTCTCCACGGGTATCCGTTGCAGTGGCCGGTAGTGGGTCGTGGCGGTTCCGCGCACCGGACAAACGGCAGGCAAATCGCCGATCAGGAGAGCGCCGGACCGCTGGCAGACGTAATAGACCGTGGCACGGTGCCTGAATTCCTTTTGCAAGCGTGAATAGAAGTAGCGGGCCCCCATGATGATTTGACGCATGTCGCTTCGACGAAGCTTCTGCGCGCGCAACGCCTCTGCCATCAGATTGATGGCCACCCGGTGACCTTCGCTGCGAATATGCGCCAGCGCCTGGGGGAAGAGTTTGTCGGTTTCACGGATTTCATGCTGCATGGTGACAATGAGATTCTGGCGGGTGGTCGACGGCTTTGACCGTGACGGGCTGCAGACGGTGGCGGTACTGCCAAGTCTTGCCAGAAGTTCCCGAAAATTGCGATTCATGACCGCCTGGGAAGCGGCGACCGCCCCGAAGAGATCGGCGAGATAGGGCCGATCTTCAATCCGTGCCTGACGTTCGGCCAGGCGATATTGGACCAGCGCCGTCTGGCCGGAGACCAGGAGTTCGCCGAGCACCTGGCGGGTCTTGGGGAATGACGCTGACCTTGCACCGTCGGCCAGGGCGGTGCCGGTCACCGACCAGATCATGGCGGCCATGCCAAGACCGATGTGATTTATGCGGTTGCGTTTAAGCATTTTTTATTCTCCTTAGGGGCATCACCTGACCATCCTCCGTTGCCGCGGTCGCCAGCGGCTGCCAACGTTGGTCTTCCGGGGCATCGGGCGCGAGATGCAGCATCCGGTGGCAATGGGTGCATACGTAGATACGCCCCAGCAGGTTATCCGGTGTTACTGTGCCAAGGCATTGGCAGTGCGGGCATTTGATGTGCATCGGTTCGCTCCTCGCAGACGATCGTTTCGATGTCGATGCACTGACAGAAGATCAAATACCGTGCCATGTTGCCAGCCAAAGGGGGAAACCCATAGTGGCATGAAATTACACGTGAAATTTGTATCTTAACTGCGGGGGAAAAGCCGGAGGGCGGCGCTGAATGGGTGTTATGCCCCGATCACGGGGGATATCACCGGGCGCATCGGGCCTGTGTCAGGCGCGTCGGTCGGAAGAGTGGGGGGCGTTCAGTTTTGAAGCGTCCGGTGGTGTCGATCCCGGGTGTGGTTATCAGCCCCTATTCTTCGGAGGTGGCGGCCATTTTGTCCAGCCGGTAGCGCAGGGTGTCGCGGGAAATGCCCAGGAGGCGGGCGGCCCGGGTCTTATTGTGGTCGGCGGTCTCGAGGGCCGACAGGATCAGCCGGCGTTCGACCTCCGGCAAATTGATGCCGGTCGGGGGCACTTTCCAGGTCCCCTCAGAAGATGCGGCCGCATGGTCCTGCAGGATCAAATCGTCGGCATCCACCCGGGGGTGATCGAGGAAGATCATGGCGCGCTCGATACAGTTGCTCAACTCCCGGACATTGCCGGGCCAGTGGTACCGTTGCAATTTAGTGCAGGCTGCGGGTGTGAAACCTTCGACCCGCCGTTTGAACTCGATGCTGAAAAGTTTCAGAAGGTGATCGGCAATCAGGAGGATGTCCGTCCCCGTTTCCCTGAGGGGCGGCAGGCGGAGTGCGGCCACGTTCAGCCGGTAGTAAAGGTCCATCCGGAAACGCCCGTCAGCGGCCTCCTGGGCCAGGTCGCGGTTGGAGGCCGATATGATGCGTGTCCGGACCGATATGTTCGTGTTGCTGCCCAGGCGGCGGAAGGTTTTGGATTCGATCACCTTCAGGAGCTTGGCCTGGAGGCTGAGCGGCAGTTCGCCGATTTCATCGAGGAACAGGGTGCCGCCCCGGGCCTCCTCGATCAGGCCGGCCCGGGTGGTGGTGGCGTGGGTGAATGCGCCTTTGGCGTAACCGAAAAGCTCGGCCTCGATCAGGTTTTCGGGCAGGGCCGAGCAGTTGATGTCGACGAAGGGGGCATCCGCTGAAAACGTGCTGTAGTGAATGATGCGCGCGGCCAGGCTTTTCCCCACGCCGCTTTCGCCCGTGAGCAGCACGGTGGTCTGGGGCGCCTGGCTGATCTTGGTGATGGCGCGGCGTACCCGGTCGATCGCCGGAGAATCGCCCAACAGGCTTTCATGCACGTAGCGGCTGCGAAACAGCTGGCTGTGCTTCAACAGAAGAAGTTCGTATTTCTGCTGGTTCACCTCCTGGAGCATGCGGGCCTTGTCACCGATATCCTCGACCATCAGGACGCCGTGGTTGCGGCCTGAGTTCAAGGCGGTTAGATCGTAGTAGAACAGCTCACCGCGGCGGTCGCGGCGGCTCATATAGGCCAGATGCAAACCCTCGCCGTCCCCGGCGAGAATGGCGCGCAACGAATCTTCGCTGCCGACCAGTTCCGGAAACAGTTCCATCAGCCGGTTTTCGATCGCGGGGAACGCAAGCTGATCCGTCAGGGCGGTGGCAGGCTCATTGCGTTCGCACACGACCAGTTCAGCATCGAACACAAACAGCGCCAGCCCTTTGATATCTGCATATTTGTTGAATGCTGATGGCATCGGCCGTGCATGTCGCCACGTAGACGGGTGCCGCCCCAGTGTCGGACGTCGACGCTTTTCAACATTTCAAGCCCGGACGGGCCACCCGGTGATTCACGCTTGGAGACGGTAAGATTCTAGAGACTGGCACAGCGACGGCGTTAAGTCAATACGGCCTCGCGCCGCGAAAACGCGCTAGCACACACCACGCGGGTCGGAGTTCAAATCTGGCGGGATTAGGACCGGATGGTCACGACGCCCGTATGCGCCGCCACCTTGTTTGGGGCGACCTCTGGCTGGGGGCCGCTTGCGAGACCCAGCCATGCCCGCGCCGCACCGATGCCCCGAAAGACCTCGATCTTCAGAGACCGGCTGGCCGAGAGGATTTCATACATCCGGCACATACCGTAGGCTAAGTTGTCGCCGGCCACGAGAGCCTGGCGCGATCCGGGCGCCAAGGCCGGCCGTTTGGACGACAGGTGTATGACGTTCGGAGACAAGCGGCAATCTTTCACCGGCCGCAGGTCCACAAGCTGATCAAATGCCAAACCCGAATCAACGAGGCTTCTCAGGGCGGCCTGTAGCCACAACCAGTCGTGGTCGGTGACCATCGGCCCCGAGGTGGCGATTATCATCCCGTGTGCATGGTCGATGGTGGTGGTGATCGACATGGTAGCTCCCTCGATTTGGAATTCTCAAGTGCGGTAAACGCCGTCATGGACTGGTCGAATGCGCGCCGGGCGCGAGCAGCCAAACGCGTAACCTGCTTTTCTGGCGCGTTGACCGTTGGACGACGCCAGCGACTACAAGGATTGTGCCAGTAGGGGGCTCTGTGGTGTAAGATGCCAAAATATAAAGGTTTTACCATAAAGATTGCTATTGCCGGGACTTTGGCAGGCCGTGGGAAATGCCCCGCTCCTGGTGGATTTGGCCCATGGCCCCAGCGCGTTGAACCTGCGTCGCAACCGCCGTATTGCTGGCATGCATGAACCGGGTCCAATGGCGTGGCCTGCGGGATAGATTACGCAGACCGGGTTGTGGGCGACCCGGCCGCGTCGCGGGTGGTGAAATCGTCTCCAGGGTTCGACACCAGGCGAACCCCGAGCATGTTGTTTTAGCTTTGTTTAAGACCCGAATGAACGCATCGCTAGCTCGCCGGATCGATTGGCGCTTGAAAAGCCATCGACGCATATATATAGTTCCTATTTCCGTCAGTGGGGGTATGCGGTGAACTGACGGGGGCGGACGCTTTTCAGATTCAGGATTTCTCGGCAAAATTATGATATTAAACTGGCTGAAGTGACGGGCGACCATGTTTAAGGGCTTCCAAAAAATTGTCGAGGAGCGCATTCGCGCGGCCCAGCAGAAAGGGCACTTCGACGACCTCAGCGGCAGGGGCAAACCACTGCCCCGGGACGTTATTGGCGATACCGTGCCCGAGGATCTGCGCCTGTCCTACCGCATCCTCAAGAATGCAGACTGCGTGCCCCCGGAAGTCGAACTGCAGCAGGAGATCCGCCGCACGGAAGATCTTCTGGCCGGGATGTCGGAAACCCGGGACAAATACGGCATTTTGAAAAAGATCAATTATCTGGTCATCAAGCTGAACACCATGCGCAAGGGGCGGGTGGAGCTGGAGGTACCGCAGCACTATACCGAACGCCTGGTGAAGCGAATGGACAAAAAAACCCGCTGACCTGCGGGCGCAACCCTGTAGCGATCAACGAGACCATCGTGTCGAATCAAGATCGAAAAGAAGGCGACAGCCTGATTAAAAGCGTCATGGTGGCCTACCTCATCCTGGTTCTGCACGTTCTGCTGCTGGTGGTGCTGGGGTTTCTGGTTTTCTTTTTCCGCGGCATCGTCGAGTACATGCTGTGGATTTTCCTGTTCGGCGCCGTGATTATCCTGGTCTCCGCGATCTGGTTTTTCCGTAAAATGAAAGCTGAAGGTCAGTCCCTGCGCGATACGCTTAACTCGCCGGCATTCCGCAACCGCAGCGTCGAGGTCAGTTTGCTGGGTGGGATGGCGTCTTTTCGGGTCGGTCATTCAGGCGATCGTCAACCATTGCTGCCCGGGGGCGAGGCATCCTCGCCGCAGCAACTGGAATGGTCCAGTGAAAACCAAGTCAATGAACTGACCGAACTGGCCCGTC
>JASJCV010000147.1 GCA_030065275.1 Desulfobacterales bacterium
GGTTTTGGGCCTGGCTTTCGATGTGGCTTTTGGTTTGGTTTTCGGTTTCTTGGGCTTGGCGGACGGGGGCGGGGCGAACAGCGGCTTGATTTCCGTCAGACGCTGCTGCGCTTCCCGGCTCAGCGGACCCGGCGCCGTGGCGATTTTCTCAATCATCGCAAACAGCGCGGGGCCTTCGTCCTGATGATTTCTAAGCAGGGTGGGGATCGCCTCCCGTGCCCGCCGCTCATCCAGGAGAACCATAAAGAACTGCTCGCGCAGGATCGCCTTGAATTCGGACAGCGTAAGATCGGGATCATGCTCATCGCGGATGCGGCGAATCATTTCAAACCCCCGCTCATCGGCGGCCCCATCCGGCATGCGGACGTAAATCAGTCCCCGGATGACGGCTTCGCGTGTCCCCCCCTGGTCCATGGCGCCCAGCAGTTCAACTTTGCGGCGCTCGATAAGTTCCAGGTGATCCGGCTCCAGGCCCGGACTCCTGCGGGGCGGATCGTCGGAGGCCTTCAAACCCAACATGGCCTGCAGCCAGGGGTTGCCGTAAATGCCGAAGAAGGTCTGCTCGATCATCATGTCCCGCCAGTCGCGGAAGGCGTTCAGGCCCTGGGTCATCAGGTCGGAATAGAGGTTCTGCCACTGCAGGAAGAGATTGTCACCCTCTACCGGGGTGCGGTTTGCCTTCACCCACTCGGCGGCTGCCGACAAGGGTTCCATCATGGGGTTCTGATCAGAGATGAGCTCATACCCCAACCGCAGAGGATGGCTGCGGCGCAGCCACTCGGCCGTCTGATCGTTGGACAGGGCGCGCACGATCGGCTGGGCCGCGGTGCGGTAGATGCCGTGCGTCATTTCCGACAGACGGGCCACCGCCGCGAAGCAGCGCTCGTCCTCGAGGTCGTTGCCGCCCAGGGCGCGAATGTCGTCCAGGGTGCGCCGCTCGAACCGGGAAATGTACGCTCCATCCACCAGATCGATATTGGCGGTGTCCTCCGATGTCTCTTCCATGACGGCCTCATACAGGCCCGGGGGCAGACAATCGATAAAGTCGATGTTGCTCGTAAACTCGCGATGCTCCTTTTGGGCGACACTGCCGGATACGAAGATTCCCAGGTGGCCGACGCTTTCATGCACGGCATAGATAATCGTCTGACCGGAAGCGCGAATGTCGTCGACACTGCTGTAGAGATCGAGAATCCAGCCGAGCGCCTGCTGCGGTGGTGTGATGTTGTCGCCTTTGGAACAGAAGCAGACAATGGGCGCGCGGATATTCCTAAGATCCACACGCATGCCGTCCGAGGTTTGGATATTGGCGCTGCTTAACTTGTTGCCCACGAAGAGTTGGTCGACAATGGCCTGAATTTCTTCACCGTTCAAGATGACGTGCCCGCCCCACCAGCGCTCGAAGCCCAGGTAGCGCGGCGCCTCCGTGTCGATCCGGGCATAGAGGTTGTACTGTTTGGACCACAGCGTGTTGGCCGGGTTGAGCCCCTCGAAATTTTGGACCAGCCAGGCGCCGTCGAATTTCCCGTTGCCCAGATCGCTGGTCAGGGCGGTCAGCCAACTGCCCCCCAACAACCCCCCGCTATAGCGCATGGGATTCTCCCCGCGCACGCCGGCCCAGTAGGACAGGGGCGCTCCGGCGGCGATGACCGGGCCGCATAGATCCGGAAATGTCGCCGCCAGCATCATCACGGCCCAGCCGGCCTGGCAATTGCCGATCACGACCGGCTTGCCGTCAGCTTCGGGATGCAATTCGATCACGCGCTCCAAAAATCGGCCTTCCGCACGCATGATCGTCTCGAGGGTCTGTCCGGACTCGGGTTCCGGCGTAAAGCCGATAAAATAGCAGGGATGCCCCTCCGCCATGACCACGCCGATCTCGCTGTCGGCCTTGAAGCCGCCGATGCCGGGCCCGTGCCCGGCGCGGGGATCGACCACCACAAAGGGACGCTTGCGATCGTCGATGGTGACCCCTTTCGGGGGTTTAATCTTCACAAGCGCGTAATTTACCGGTTCATCGAGTGTGCGGCCGTCGACGATCAGATCGAAATCGTATTGCAGCACATGGGGGACCTCACTGGACATGTGCGCCAGGTACTGGTTGCCGCGCTGGCGGAGGGTGTCCCAAAACAGAATGGATCGCTGCCCGGCGTCCACAAGGTACCCGGTCAACTGATCGAGGCCGAAGGTTCTATTTTCGTTGGCGATGGTTTCCATGGGGCTTTTCCTCTCTTCTTGTCGATCGAACCCTCAATCCGGATGGCCATACCTGCGCGGGCGACGGTGACCCGTTCACCCTCCCGCATGGCCGTTAGATTGAGGTTAGGATTTGCTGGTATTCCGGTTCAGTCCGCCATAATGTCGACACCGGCGTCGATGGGGTAGATCAATCCGGTGAGGGAGGGGTTTTCCAGAATGCTCACGGCGAGGCTGGCGATGGCTTCCTTGGTCACATTGGTCTTGAGGGGCGATTTTGCCTTGGCCTGGGCCAGGATGTCAAGGCGGTTGCCGATCTTGGAGAGGGAATGGGTGCTGACGAACCCCGGTGAGATGCCGTTGACCCGGATTTTTTTGGCCCGGCCCAATGACTGCGCCAACCCTCTTATAATGGATTCCAGCGCCGCTTTGGTGGCGCCGACCACATTGAAACGCGGTACCGCAACCTTGCTCCAGCGCAAGCTTACCGCCAGAATGGAGGCGTCATCATTGAACGCATCCAGCAGGCGACCCGAGATTTCAACAAGTGAAAAAGCGCCCACGCGAATTGCATCCGTGAATTCCTCCCAGGTCACCTCCGTCAGCGGTAGATCCAGTTTGGCGCCCTCGGCCGTGGAATAGGAAATACCATGCACAAGCAGGTCCAGGCGGATTCCCTCTTGTTTGACCGCCGCGGTAAACGCCTCCAGATCACTGTCCCGTCGGGCGTCGTAGGGGAAAAGCTCGCGAATGCCCATGGATTCAGCCACGCGGCGGACGCCGGGGTAGGTGGTCTCGTCCTGATAGGTCGCATAGATGTTGTAGCCGGCGCGCTTGATCTCGCCGGCAATCGCATGGCAAATGCTCTCTTCGTCGCGAATGCCCACAATCAGAGCGTTTTTTTCTCTCATTTTCCTACTCCCGCTGATGGGTGCCCGTCCGCAAACGGCATACTGCGGTCCGGGACGGGGTTGTTACGCGTTAAATCTTTCGGCGCCGCCTCTCTGCACCTGCGGTGTCAACCGCGCTGAGGCCGTGGCCCAACCGCAAGCGACCGTTTCCGGGCGGCACGGGTTAGCTCTCCACCCGGATCATGGCGCTGGAGCCGCAGTCCACCAGATAAACCGCCCCGGTGATCGCCGGGTTGGTGATCACCTCGAAGGCCAGCTTGCCGATGTCCTCCAGGCGGGCCGTTCGATCCAGGGGGCTGGCCCGGCGCGCCACGTCGAGCAGGTTGGAAAATCCCTTGATGCCGCTGGCCGCACGCGTCATGACCGGCCCGGGCGATATGGCGTTGACGCGGATGCCTTTGGCACCGAGTTCGCTGGCAAGTCCCCTGACCAGGGCTTCCAGTATGCTCTTCACGGGCCCCATCATGTTGTAGCCCTCGACGGCCATATGCGAACCGATATAGGACAGGGTTAAAATGGAGCCGCTCGGATTGAAGACATCGGCCGCGATGAGTTTGTTGGTGATTTCAACCATGGAAAAGGCCGAGACCCGCGTGGAGTCCTTGAAGCTTTGCCAGGAAACCGCGTGCAGGTCCTTTTTGATCTCGGAGGCAAAGGCGATCCCATGGACGAAAGCATCCAGCCTGAGCCCTTCGGCTTGAAGATAGGCGACAATGGCCTCCAACTGATCGTCGTTGCCGACCTTGAAGGGAAGAAGATCGCTCACCCCCATCGGATCGGTGACCTCCTTGACGAAGGGCAGGGCTTTGTCATTCAGGTAGGTGGGAATGATATTGTAGCCGTTGGCATGCAGTTCCATGGCGATGCTGGCGCTGATACTCTCCTGGTTGGCAATTCCCACCACCAGTGCGTTCTTTCGGCGCATCTCTTACGTCCTTTCTCGGTTGCCAGGTTAGCGGGGCGGCGCGATTCCAACGCTGCACGATATGACCCCCACCGACACCGCGATCAAAGCAGGATATTCCGTGTATGGGTGGCGATCATCAACTCCTCGTTGGTCGGGACGACCCAGGCCTCGACCGGGCTGTCGGCGCGGCTGATCTTCGCGCGGCCTTCCCGATTGGCCGCCGGGTCCAGTTGCAGACCGAGCCAGCAGGCCGCCTCGCCAACACGCGCACGGATGGCCGGGGCGTTTTCCCCGACCCCGGCCGTGAACACCAGCGCATCCAAGCCCCCCAGGGCGGCGGTCAGCGAGCCAAGCTCACGCCGGATCCGGTAGACAAAAAGGTCGATGGCCTCTTTAGCATGCGGATCATCGCTTTCCAGAAGCACGCGCATGTCATTGCTGATCCCGGAGACACCCAGCAGGCCGGAGCGCTTGTAGAACATATCCGCGACCTCATCGGGCGCCAGACCCTTTTGCTCCATCAGGTAGAGCACGACGCCCGGGTCCAGGTTGCCGGGGCGGGTTCCCATGGGAAGGCCGTCCATGGCGGAGAACCCCATCGTGCTGGCGATGCTTTGACCGTCGCGCAAGGCGCACATGCTGGCACCGCTGCCCAGATGGGCCACCACCACGCGCCCCTTGGCCGCCTCGGGGCTCAGGACCCGCAGCCGCCGTGCGATGTACTCGTAGGACAGCCCATGGAATCCATAGCGTCGAATCCCTTCCGCCGTCATGTGGCGCGGCAGGGCGAACAGTTGCGCCACGGGCGGATTGGTGCGGTGAAACGCTGTGTCGAAACAGGCAACCTGGGGGATGTTCGGGTCCAGTTTCGCTATCGCCCGGATGGGGCGCAAGTTGTGCGGCTGGTGCAAGGGGGCCAGCGGAATGAATTTTTCCAGGGCGGCCAGAACACCCTCATCCACTCGGACCGGACTTGTGTAGACCTCGCCGCCGTGAACCACCCGATGGCCGACCCCCATCAAAGACAGCCCGAGACGCTGCCGGTTTTCTCTGATCCATCCGGTGATAAAGCCCATCAGGCTTTCGTGGTCGACGTCGGGCGTATTTTCCCATTCCTGTGCCTCGATCGTTTCCCCCTGCCCGTTTTTGGCTCTGAAGCGCGGCGCCACGCCGATGCCCTCCACCTGGCCGCCGAAAACCAGCCGGGGCGTCTCAGCTTCCACGTTGTCGAAAACGGAGAACTTGATGCTGGAAGAACCGCTGTTGACGACGGAGATGCAGGTCGGCATGGCATTCATCCCGCGTTACACCTTATCCTGGATGCCGCCCGGATGCGCCCGCCGGGCATGGACCACGGCGGCGGCCACGGCGCACGAGGTCAATCGCCCCCGGGGCGAGTCGGCCCGGCTGGTCAGAATGATCGGCACGCGCGCCCCGGCCACGATGCCGGCCGCATCCGCATCGATCAGGTAGGTCAGTTGTTTGGCCAGCATGTTGCCGGCCTCCAGATCGGGTACGATAAAGATATCCGCCTGGCCGGCGACCTCGGATTGAATTCCCTTGATCGTGGCGGCTTCCTTGCTGATGGCGTTGTCGAAAGCCAGGGGGCCGTCCAGAATCGCCCCCTTGATCTGCCCGCGATCGGCCATCTTGCAGAGCGAGGCCGCCTCCAGCGTGGACGGGATCTTGGGATTGATGGTTTCCACGGCCGACAGAATGGCCACCTTGGGGGTGGTGATGCCCAGGTCGTGGGCCAGCCCCACGGCATTGTTCACGATATGGATCTTGTCTTCCAGGTCGGGGTAGATGTTGATGGCCGCGTCGCTCAGGAACAGGGGACGCGGATAGGTCGGTATGTCCAGGATGAAGACGTGGCTGATGCGGGCCGCCGTGCGCAGTCCGGTTTCCTTCTTGACAACCGCGGACATGAACTCGTCGGTGTGCAGGCTGCCTTTCATCAGCGCTTCGCTGCGCCCGCCGCGGCACAAGGCCACGGCCTCCGCGGCCGAGTTATGACTGTGCCGGGTGTTCACCAGTTCATAGGGGGCGATATCGATTTCAAGTTCGTCGGCCAGGCGCTGGATGCGATCCTGGGGTCCGATAAGCACCGGTTCGATGATGTCGGCCTGGGCCGCATCGATGGCCCCTTCAAGCGCGTTTCGGCTGCACGGGTGTGCCACGGCCACTGAAATCGGATCCGCAGCCTGAACTTTGGCGATCAGGTCGCGAAAGGCGTGACGGGCGTGATAGGTCAGGTCATGTGCGGCCACACCCTGGCCGGTGGCTTTCCTTCTGGGGGCGCGCACTTCGGCGGTTCCCGTGATGATTTCCTCGTTGCGCTGGTTGACGGCCCGGCACGCGAACACCACGATCTGACCCTCCGCCAGTTTCTCTTTGACCACGATGCTGACCGTCACGGTGTCATCCAGTTCGAGCACCCCGTGGAATTCCAAATGCTGTGATCGGTAAACCGTGCCCGGGCCCGGCAGGTCATTGCCCAGAAGGCTGGATATCAGTGCGCCGCCCCACATGCTGTGGCCGCTGACCTTCTGGCGCTCGAGCAGCATCTGCGCATATTCGTCACTGAGATGGGTGGGATTCATGTCCCCGCTGATCACCGCAAACATATCGACGTCACGCTTGGTCAGGGTGCGCTCCAGGCTGGCGGCGTCGCCGATCTTGATCTCATCGAAGGTTTTGTTGGCTATCATGCGGTTGGCCTCGCTGTCCTAGGTTGTTGAGGTGTCTTTTTCAGATCGGGTGTGAACATCGCCCCAAAGGGTTTGCGGCCGGTCGACGCTGGATCGATTGCCCCGGCCGTGCGGCGCGTTTACGACAAAGCACGTGGGCCGTACCGTTGAAAGGGACAGTGGGAGCGACGGGCGAATTGCTGCCGGAGCAAATCGGCTTCAGAATGGCAGCTCGCAAGGTATGCCCGTGAGTATGACCATGTCGTCCAATCGGGTAAATCCATACCGGGGCGGGCGTTTTAAAGTGGTCGACGTCGTTCTCCGTGGTCAATGCCATGAGCGTCTTTTCGGTGTCGGTGCCGCAATCGCGGCTGCCTGGCAAGCTTCAGAAGAATTGGCCTTGAAAATGGTATTACCCCATTAGCGAGCCAAGTCAACCCATGCGCGAATCCCACTGGCCACATGGCGGGCGATGCTTGGAACCGAATGCGCAAATCAAAATAAAGACACATATTGGGTTGAAGCCGTTACCATTGGACATGAAAGGCATGGGGTCAAGCGGGTGCGGCAATCGAATGGGTTTTTCATGAAATTCTAGTCCAACGCCTGACCGCAATCACAATGCCCAACACAATTGGCCTTCGCGCCAATTCGTCAGATCTGGCGGTCAGGCAAGGCCACTTTTTAGAACACGCCGTTTAGAGTATGGGCTCGTCCGGGCCCGCCCTGCAAGGTTTGCCCGCGGCCGGCGACCAAATCACAGATTGTTTGTCTATGATGCGGTCTAAAACCCAAAGGAATCGATCATGAAACCAAAAAATAGCCTCCTTGCCGCCCTGGCAACCCTGGCTCTTGTCGGCCTCGGGAGCCTGTGGGTGGGATGGGACGGTGTCGCGCGCGAAGGCGAACGTGTCTACATCGTGGATCGCACCGGGGAGCGCTGGGACGTTACCCAGGCGGCTTCGCTCGGTTTCAACCCTCATGGCTTCCAGTTCGGCATCGGCCGCGACGCGATTCGGCCCCTGGACGAATCGAGCCTGGCCGACACGGCCCCGGAGCTCGACGCTGGCGCCCGCGTGATCGGGGTTGAAAACGGGCCCGACGCCCACGCCTATGTCGTCCGCCGTCTCACGCGCCACGAAATCGCCAACACCGAACTCAACGATACGCCGATTGCCGCGGCCTACTGACCGCTGGTGGACCTGGCCGCTGTGTACAGCAGGCGAATCGACGAGCGCACGCTCACCCTGGCGCCCTCGGGCTGGACCTACAAAAGTACGTTCGTGCTGTATGACAAGGAGACGGAAACACTCTGGTACCCCTACGCGAAGGGACTGATGGGCATTCAGGGGCATTACTTCAAGCGCTGGTTGCCGGTCATCGAATCGGTCGACACCCGTTGGGAACAATGGAAAGCGCAACACCCTGAATCGAAGATCCTGCGATGACCCAGGCGATTGAAAGCCTGATGGACCGATGAAGCAGTGGGGCGAAAAAACCCTTGACCCACCCCCGCTTATCCGGCCGGTGCGGGTTCCGCGAGCATTTGCATAATCACCGGAATCGCCGGAGGCGTCCGTTGGCTTCTCGCAGTCAGGTTGCGGATGATCGAGAGGTGGGTGCCGGGTACGGTGACCAGGGGTATGCCGGGCAGACGTGCCGATTCCACCGAAACCGCCCCGTCGCCGACCTGTTCGGCCATTGCGATCAGACCCTCCTTCAGCTTGCGCGTGAGGTCCCGGGTGGCCTCCGGTAGTTGGGTGTCCATCCGCCGGGCCAGCGCCTCGATCTCTTGTTTCTGCTTCGGGCTCATCACCCCGGCGATGACCAGCATCCGCACACCGGCCGGGTGGGGGCGGCTGTTCAGCCGCTGCAGAAACGCACTGCCCGGTATCAGATCGATCCCCGCCTCGCCGGCGCCGTCGACGATCCCTTTCAACCAGTGGTAATCTCCCCTAAAGAGGCTGTTCACCTGATCGCGAATTTCAAGAAGCCCCCGGAACCGCGCCAGTTCGGCCCCCTGGTTGGGCGTGCCCACCATGACGAACTGGTCAACGCGGGGCAGCAGGCCTTTTTGGACCTTTTCCCTGTAGGCCAGCGCCGGGTCGGTCAACATCTCCCGTGTGACCAGCCCGCCCATGCTGTGGGTCACGATGGCGATGCGCGGGGTCGCCGCCAGAGGGCTGGCCGCGAGTTGGTCCCGAAACAACCGGGCGGACTCGGCGATGGGTTGGTCGTTGGGGTAGGTCAGGAGCCAGACGCCATGACCCGCCGCGACGAGATCGGGGGCCAGGTTCATCCAGACCTTGCCGGGTTCATCGATACCGTGCACCAGCACCACCATTTCGTTCAAGGCGGGCCTGGCCGCCTGCACCCCGGCAGAGGTGAAAGCTTTGAGCCCGTATTGGGCCTTCAGCGCGTTGGTCCTTTCCGGGTATTCATCCAGAAGTGCTTCGCGCAGCCGTATGCGGGCCGCACGTTCTTCCTCGATAAAAAGCGGACGGGCGATCTGGACGGCCGTAATGAGCGCCACGACGCCGATGATGAGCATGATCCATCTGTAGAATCTGCGTTTGGTCATATCGTCGCTCTCGTGTTCGGCAGCGTTCGCTATTGGGTGACCATGGGCTTCATGGTTGTCTTAATCCGAAATTGGAACAAGCTCAACCATCAGCCTGGTTCGGGCCTGGTTTCTCTAAATTTGAGCGCTATCGATCTTGTGGATTCTACCGATCCGGTGGGATTGACATGGTGTTTCCTTATCTTTCGCGGGAACGAAAAGGAATCATAAGCAACCGGCAGTGTCCCGCCTGAGTCTGCGCGTCGACGCCGCGACGGGCTCAAACAGTCCGCCCCGCCGATGCTCGGCGTGGGACGATGGGGATACCAATACGCGAAGCCCTGTTCAAGACCCCGTGAAGGGGCGACCCGAGACCCCCCGCTATGGGGGATGCGCCCCACTTGGTTTTGGCCGAAAGACCTATTTCAAATGAATCGTCAAAGCGATCTGCTGGCCGGACGTCACCTCGAACGCGACGTCCTCAAAATCCGGCGGCCCAAAGCGGCCGAAGATGTTCTTTGAAAAGCCATAGGGTTCCCTGGGGATGCCCAGTAGATTTTTGTTCAGTCGATCGTCGCTGTTGGTATCCTGGAACACGGCGACCGCATAGCGGCCGGGAGGGATATCCATGAACCGGATCCGCGCCGTCTCGGCCTCCACAGGCAGGTCGCGCTCCCGGAGGCCCTTTCCCACCGAGGGAAAACCCTCCGGGTCGAATAGCGCGATCTTGACCTTGCCGCCTTTGGTCGGGTTCAACTGCTTCAACGTCACCTCGACCACGCTGGTTTGCGCCCGCAGCGGTGTCGCGGCCAAAAGACTCAAACCCAGAAAAAATGTGAACGTGAATCGAAGCATGCCTTCCTCCGATCTTTCCGGCCGGCGGCAGGCCGTCCAGCCGGCCGACCGGGCCGGTGACAAATGCCTGCCGTTCAGAACGTCGTCCCGATCAGATCGGTGTCCAGCCATCCGTAGGTACAGGCCGCAAGGTCGGTGTCCGCGAAACGAATCCGGCCGCAGGCCAATCGAACGCCGTTGAGTTTTTCGTAAAAACGGCGGCAGGGGTTGTCTTCGAGCACCTGAACTTTCAGGGTGAATATATCCAGCCTGTTGATATGCGCCACCAGTTGCGTGACCAGTTGGTGTCCGATGCCGCCGCGCTGATACGCCGGCCGGACATAAAGACTGAATATCTCACCGCCATAGACGCGGTCGCGCCGGCGATCGATCCCTCCGGTGATCAGCCCCGCGGCCCCGCCTTCATCGGCTTCGGCCACCAGGCTTACGACTCCGGCAGCACTCATTTCGCGTGCGAGGTCTTTTGCCGTTTCGGCGACGGTCATCGATTCCAGATAGGCCTCCGGGAGAATGCCCCGATAGGCGTCACGCCAGGTTTCCACATAAGTCTCGGCCATGGCGGGAATGTCAGTCGACTTGACCGGTCGGATATGCATGCTTCGTCCCCACGATCCTTCAAAGCGGCAGTATTTACAGTTAAAGGGTAAGGCCGTTGGATCGCCTGGCAAAGGAAAAAAACCATACCCTTACAGGCCGACCCGGGGGGAACAACGATTGGCGCGCCCGGGTTTTGAGAATAATGACGGACATGCTGCCTTTTTCGTTTTCAGGCACCAGGCATCCGATCCTGAAAAATCGAATCATGACGGTTTGAAAGTCGATTAGCGTGGATGTGAATAGTCATTGGTCCCCAATCGATCGTTCTCCGATGACATTGGCAAAGGCCAACGCGGGCCATTGGCCGAAAGTGAGATCGTTAAAATTGACAGGGCCCGACGCCGTGAGATTGGGCGCCGAAGCGCCCGCCATTGATTTGACAATGATCGCGAATTCGATCTATCAAAAACAAACTCAACGACTTCGGCATCTGTTCCCGATCCGCCCGCATGCCCTGAATCTCGGCTGTACATTGTCGCGCTGAGTTTCATTTCCATCCGGGGGACCCCTCTTACTCGGTCTCCGTTTCACCCCTGTTTGTTGCCCATTGAAGCCATGAACCATCTCGCGCATTTTGGTCGGGATGAAACAGATAACAGTTCAAACCAACCGCGAATGGCAACCGGGCCATGTCGCCTGCGGGCGATGGCAATGACCTGAAACCGCCCGGGCAGATAGCGTGCAACCATCGGCCGCTCCGCCACCGCGATGGGTATGTCCTTGTCGTCGTTTTTTTCAAACCGCTGTTCAGGCGAAAATTGATCGGAGCCGAAAAATGGCCGGATGGAGTCGAATCGGTCGGATCCTATTCTAGTCGGATTGGTGGGCGAAACGTCAATATGTTCAGTATGCACGGAGGGGGCATTGTCAGTCGAAGCGCGGCCAATGCCATCCCTGTCGAGGCCTTGATGATAAATGTGCAGAGGTTTTTCGAGCAGTAAATGGGTGCCTGATCACCATGGCGTATCTCAACGATGATCTTCGAATGACGGCCGGTCCCCCTCATCGCTTGATAGGCGAGCAGTCCAGCACGGGGGAGGCGGATGGCATTCTGGAGTTGGATCCCGGCGACCGTGAAATCCGGAAAGCGCTGGAGCGACTGGCCAATCGCCATCCGCGGGTGCCGTACACCCCATCTGCCCGGGATGTCGCCAAAAAGCGCTATGTCTGTTCTTGGCCAATGCCGAATAGTGATCGGGCATGTCTCCGCGCGGGAGACAGACCAGGCCGCCCCGGGGGGCATTATCGAACAACGACCCACTCCAGGAATGCTGGTGCGGAAGGGTGCGCGCGTCGACATCGTTGTCGCCAAGAAGCTGATTCAGGGGTGTATCATGCCCAAGGTCACGGGAATGCGCATCCAGGACGCGGAAAAGGAGAATGCACGGATGGGTTTGAGGGCCAGGGTGTTCAATCCCCGATACGGCGGCGTGGAACTGGTTACACACCCAAATACTCGCCCCGGTTTTAGACTGCGTTGCGGCGATCTCTTTGATCTCGCGACCATGCCGGTGGTCCAGTAACGATTTTCGCATTTTACAGAGGATAGTGGTGGCCTGATGGGGCCGTTCCTTTGCGGTGCCGAAACAGCAAGCAGACAAATTGCGTCTTGTGCCCGGGATGATGCTGATAAAGACAGTTGGTTATCTTGCATGTCACCCTCGCCAATAAGAACAGTTGCTAAAACCTATCGCAAAATAAAGATTAGGGTTCCTGGACGGCGTGAATCGGCGAGAAAGCGGAGCATACATGTCGTATGTATGCAGGTTCGCAGGGCAGGGACCCTGCGATTCTGCCAAGAGTCGGTTCACGATGCACCGACTGATAAAGTAACGATGCTGAATCCCGCAACGCGGGTAACATCGCCAGGGGCACCTAGAATTATTAAGAGATGGGTTCTAATTCAGTCATGCACATAGGAAACATTTAGCCTAGCACCTTGAAATGCGGCCATATCTGTTTTTGTATTGTTCTGTTGTGCAGCCTGGCCAACTGCGCAAATGTCAACCGCAGGGCGATAGAAAACCCAGGTTTGGAACACTGGGATGAAGGCCGTCAAATGCATACCAATCTATTCCCTCCCAAGTTTGCCAAAGGTGAGCCTACGGAATTTGATTCGATCGATTTTCTCAATCCCGGTGAAAAAAAACCGCGTTCCTACTGCTTTGTTCATCCCCCTAAAGGCGATATAGACCGCACGATCGGCTACAA
>JASJCV010000004.1 GCA_030065275.1 Desulfobacterales bacterium
TGAATCGAGGCGATGAATCCCAGACCAAATCAAGGCTCTCCGGTCCAGGAGACAGCGACGACATAAAATTTGTTACGTTATCGGCATCATTATATATTGTCAAACGATTTATGGTGGCCTTTCTTGCCAATTGGAAAGGCATCTGATAGTTTAAGCCCATTCATGACGGTATCGACGGCTGCGGCCGGCGTTCGCGCGCTTTGATCATTCACCGTGCAGCACGACGGCGTCCGACATTGTCAATTGTGCCGCGGCCTTGGCCTCAACCACAACCGACCGTCTCCGGTTGGACACGCGTTTGTGCCTTCCACGAGGGCGACGGACAACACGCTAAGTTAAGGCCGGCCCAGGCACCGGGCGCCTTAAAGCGTACGAAGAACGAATCGATGGCGGAATCAAACCAAAACAAGAAGATTGTCAAAAAGCGGGCCCGCAAATCACCGGGATCATGGCGACGGCGCCTGGTGCGCTGGTTTGCGGGCATCACTCTCCTAGTGCTGGTGGCCGGCGGTCTGACCGCTGCAGGGTTCTTTCTGCACATTTCCCGGCAGCTTCCCAAGATTACGAGCCTGGCGGACTACCGGCCGTCTACCGTTTCGGTGGTCTATGCCGATGACGGAGAGAAAATCGCCGAGTTCTACGAAGAGCGCCGCATCGTCCTGCCCTTGGAAGCCATGCCCGACATGCTCGTGGAAGCCTTCCTGGCGGCGGAAGATTCGCGTTTCTACGAACACCGGGGCATCGATTTTGTCAGTATTGTGAGGGCATTTTTCAAAAATATCGAAGCCGGCGAGATCGTCCAGGGCGGCAGCACCATCACCCAGCAGGTCACCAAATCCTTTTTCCTGACCCCGGAGCGCAGCTACAAGCGCAAACTCAAGGAGGCCATCCTGGCCTATCGGATCACCAAGACCTTCAGCAAGCAGGATGTACTCTATCTTTATTTGAACCAGATCTACCTGGGGCACGGGGCCTACGGGGTCGAGGCGGCGGCCGAGAACTACTTCGATAAATCGGTTGAAGATTTGAATCTGGCCGAATGCGCCATTCTGGCCGGTCTGCCCCAGGCGCCCAGCCGCTACTCGCCCTACCGCCATCCGGAACGCGCCCGCAAGCGCCAGCACTACGTGCTGAACCGCATGCAGGAGGAGGGATTCATCACGGCGGAGCAGGCCGAGGAAGCGCGCAGTGCGCCCTGGGACATCAAACCGCGCCGCAACTGGTTTGCCGAAAAGGCCCCTTTCTACACCGAGCATGTCCGCCGCTACATCGAACAGAAATACGGCGCCGACGCCATCAACCGTGAAGGCCTCAAGATTTTTACGGCCGTCAATCTCGCCATGCAGCACGCCGCCCGCGAGGAGATCGTCAAGGGGCTGCATGAGCTCGACAAGCGCCAGGGATACCGGGGGCCGCTGACGAACATTCCGGAGGTGGACCGCGAGGACTATCTGAAAACGCTGACCGTGGACCAGGCGGACAGGCTGGAAACCGGTGTGGAGCTCAAAGGGTTGGTCACCGCCGTGGACAACCGGGCCCTGGTGGTCAAGGCCGACCTGGGCGCGGCTGAAGGCCTGCTGGCCCTGGAAGATATGGACTGGGCCCGCAAGCCCGATCCGGACGTGGTCTACTGGGCCGCCAAGGTGAAGCGGCCGGGCAATGTCCTGCGGGTCGGGGACGTGATCCAGGTGCGTCTCAAGGCCGCGCCGGAGCAACCGGGAGAGCCCTGGCCGCTATCCCTCGAGCAGACACCGGTGGCCCAGTCTGCTCTATTGTGCTTCGAGGCCGAAACCGGGTTCGTGAAAGCCATGATCGGCGGGCGCAGCTTCGAGGAAAGCCAGTTCAACCGTGCCTTTCAGTCGCGGCGTCAGCCAGGCTCGGCCTTCAAGCCGCTCATCTACGCCGCGGCCATCGACAAGGGGTATACGCCGGCCTCGATCATTCTCGACTCACCCATCGTGTTCGAGGACACCGAGCGGGACTTCACCTGGAAGCCGAGGAATTACAAGGAGAAATTTTACGGTCCCACCCGGTTGCGCGAAGCACTGGCCAAATCCCGCAACGTGGTCACGGTCAAACTGCTCAAGGACATCGGCATCGATTACGCCATCGACTACAGCCGCAAACTGGGGATCCATTCCCACCTCAACCGGGATCTATCCATCGCTTTAGGCTCTTCCGGCGTCTCGCTTCTGGAGATCGTCAACGCCTACTCGGTGTTCGTCAATAATGGCTACCGGGTCAAGCCGATTTTTGTCACCCGTATCGAGGACCGCGACGGCAATGTCCTGGAAGAGGCCCGTTCGGAAAAGGAGAAGGTCATCGAAAACACCACCGCGTTCATCATGAACAGCATGCTGGAGAGCGTGGTCAAAGAGGGTACCGGCCAGCGGGTCAAGGCCCTGAACCGCCCCGTGGCCGGCAAGACAGGCACCACCAACAACCTTTATGATGCCTGGTTCGTGGGGTACACGCCGGACTATATTACCGGGGTCTGGGTTGGCATGGACGAAGAGGCTTCGATGGGTCGCGGAGAAACCGGATCGCGGGCCGCAAGCCCGATCTGGCTGGCCTTCATGCAGAAAGCGATCGCCGCCAAGCCGGTCAAGGCGTTCGAGGTCCCCGACGGCATCGTCTTCTCCCGCATCGACGCGGAAACGGGTCTGCTCCCCATCCCGGAATCCACCGATACCATTTTCGAATGTTTCAAGGAAGGCACCGAGCCCACCGAATACACCAAACCACCGGATACGATCGCCGATCCGGAGGACTTCTTCAAGGCCGGCATGTGAGTGCCCAACCAGAAAGGGCATCTTTTGGCCCAGGCCGGCGTTCTCGCGCTTTCGAAATCCTCGACGTAGCCTGAGCTACGCCTGCGGTTTCAAAAGCACTGCGGCCTTGGCCTGAACCAAAATCTACCCCTTCTGGAGGGGCAAAGTTTACCATTGACAGTTGAACGGGCGGCGGGCGGTCGAAGCGCGCACGCGCAGGCCGTTCTAAACAAACGCCATCGGCCGCACATCCAGTGAGGATGGCGGCCGATGGCTTTGTGACGCATGGCGATGGAGGTGCCCGGTCCCGTGGGTTAACGCTACCGGGCGGGGTGGTGACCGGTAAACGATCTTATTTCTTGTCCGGAAGCCTGACCGAAAGCACGGGTATGCGGGATCTTCGGCTGACCCGGTTGGTGGTGCTGCCCATCATGGTGTCCACAAGGGCGCCGCGGCCGTGGGTGCCCATGACGATCAGGTCGCAGTTTTTCTCCTCGGCCGTTTCCAAAATCTGGGCCACCGGGTTGCCCATCTTGATGACGGTTTCGTCCATGGCGACCTCGTGGTCGTTGGTACCCGGGCGCAGGTTCTGGCAGAAACGTTCCAGCACCTCGCGCACCATGCGGTTGCCGCGTTTCTTACCGGTCAGGGTCTTCCGGGTTTCATCCAGGTTGCGCTTCTTGATGGCCTCCCACTCGTCCGCACCGATATAACCCTCGACGCCGGCGTCGACATAGTCGGGGGTCTCGTCGATCACATGCAGGATGACGATCTGGGCGCAGTAGGTGTTGGCCAGGCTGACGGCGTAGGCCATTGCGTAGCGGGCATTTTCGGACAGATCGGTGGCGTAGAGAATGCGTTTGATTTCCACCGTGGGGATGGTCGTGTTCATGATGTCGTATCAGCTCCGCGTTGAGGTTATTCGGCCGTGGCGGCCGTCTTTTTGCCGAACAGGTTGCGGATCTGCTTCACCCAGATACCGCTCAGCAGGTAGGCGTAAATATAGGTGCCAAAAGCAATCAGCACGAAGGTAATCGCAATGTCCCGGCCGCTGCCGTTCAGGGAGAAGCCCGGCACGTAGCCGAACAGAAACGGCCCCAGATACAGGAATTTGGCAAATTTGAAAGAGGCGAAGGCCGTGCGCCACATGTTGGCTTTGGCGATGGTGGCCCCGGCAAAGGCCGCAATGCACACCGGCGGGGTGATGTTGGAGTCCTGGGAGAGCCAGTAGACGATCATGTGGGCGGCGATTTCGTTGACCCCCAAATGAATCAGAGCCGGCACCGCCACCACGGCCGTAATCAGATAGGCGGCCGTCACCGGAACCCCCATCCCCAGAATCAGCGAGGCCAGAGCGATCAGCAAAATGGTCAACCACAGCCGACCGGCCGCCATTTGAATGATGATGTCGGCGAACGTGAGCATGAGCCCGGAGTAGGTCAATACGCCGATAATGATGCCGATAACGCCGACGGTGGCGCCGATTTTCAAACTGCTTTCAGCGCCTTTGCGCGAGGCCTCGACGAATCGGATCAACTCGGATTTGACCTGAACGCCTCGCCGATGGCGAAAAAAAGCGATCGCCACCGATACAATGATACCCAGCACCAGGATGCCGTTGCCCGTCAGAAACGATCTCAATTTCTGCGCGGTGGCCGGGCTCATGGTGTCCGGGATGAGCGGTGCCAGCCAACTGCCGATCAGAATCAAGGCCATGATCCAGACCATGGCAAGATCGATTTTGGTGTCCATTGACTTGTGGCTGACCGCAACGCAGGTGGCCAGGCCGATAATCGCCGAATAGCCGGGAGAAAACCCGTACAGCATTAAAATGGTAATCACCACCAGCGGCGCGATGTACAGCCATTGCTCCTTGAGAATCACCATGGCGCTGTGTTCGCTTCTTTCGCCGACGATATTGTGCATTTTGGCTTCATAATGCACCATGACGAACACGCTGAACACGTACATCAGGGCCGGAAAAATCGCCACCAGCATGATTCGGGAATAGGGCTCCCCGGTTAATTCCGCCATGATAAAGCCGCCAGCACCCATGATCGGCGGCATGAACATCCCCGAGATCGAGGCCGCCGGCTCGATACCCCCGGCGATATGGGGCCTGAAACCGGCTTTTTTCATCATCGGTATGGTAAATGCACCGGTGGACACGGTGTTGGCGATGGCGCTGCCCGAAATGGAGCCGAACAGGCCGCTGGCGATGACCGAGACCTTGGCCGGCCCGCCGACCCTGTGACCGACGGCCGCCAAGGGAAAATCAATAAAAAATCGCTGTGCGCCGCTGCTTTCCAGAAATGCGCCAAAGAGCACAAATAAGATCACGTATGTGGCCAGGACGTTGGCCATGATACCGAAGACACCGTCGCTTTTGTAAAAAATGCTGGTGCACAAGCCCGGAAAGCTGTCACCGGCATGGGCGACCAGATCGGGCATGTAAGCGCCGTAGACCCCGTAAAGCAGCAGCACCGTCCCCATGATGACGAACACCGTTCCGACCACCCGACGGGCCAATTCGATACCGATGAGCACACCAATGACCGCTACGGCCTTGTCAAAGGGGGTTTCGGCGCCGGTTCGGTAGTTGATGGCTTCGAAATTAAGAATCCAGTAGCCAATGGAAAAAACCGACAACATGATCAGAATGTAGTCAATGACCCTGAAAAAAGTCTTGTTGGATTTATAGGTCAAAAAGATCAACACGTAGGTGATGATCACATAAATGCCCCGGTGGAACTGGGTCGAGGCCGGTTGCAAAACGGCCGAATAGGAGTAAAAAAGGACCAGGAATACGGCAAGGATGTCGAATACGATTTTTTCTACGTTATTGAGTTTCGCGTACACTTTTTTACTCCCCCTGCGCTTCCGTTGACGATTCAGGCATTACGACGCCTTGGCCGGTTCGACCTTTTGAAGGCCTCTTGGTCCTGTGTCCGATAGCGTGAAGGTGATTGTCAAGAGCCGGCGCCTGAAACAAATACCGCTGACGGTCACGGCCAGCCGAATCGACGCACGAAATCCGGTGCGATACCCACCATAGCACACCTTAGAAAAACCTAAATGATCTGGAACAGATGGGCGTGGGACATGGGTTGATTGCCCATATCCCACGCAGTTATTCAAGGTTTAATCACCGCAGGTGATGAAACCGGGGTGGGTAAGGCGTTTATTTCAGCATGCCCTTTTCTTTCCAGAATTTTTCGGCGCCGGGATGGAAGGGCGTGACAATGTTGGTGGCGCCGGTTTCAAGGCTCATGTTTTTAAACGTCTTTTTCTGGCCGACCATGTGTTTCAGCCCCTCGTCCGTGTAGATCGCGCTCAGCAGCTTGTAGACCACGTCCGCCGGCACATCGGCGTTGGCCACCCACAGGGCACTGTCCTGGAAGGAAGGTGAATCATAGTCGACACCCCGGTAGGTGCCGGCCGGAACGGCCAGTTTGCCGAAATAGGGGTATTTTTTGAAAAATCCGGAATTTTCGGCATCTTCTGCCAAGGGCAGCAAGGCGATGTCGTTGGTCTGGGCCGCCATGATGACCGCACCGCTGGGAAAGGCGGTAAACAGCCAGAAGGCGTCAAGCTGGCGGTTGCCGAATGCTGCCGCGGCGTCATTGTAGCCCATGGCGTTGCGTTCGATCTTGTCCCAGACCCCCATGTGCGTGAAAAAGAGCTCGCAGTTGGCAAAGGCGCCGGAACCGGCGTTGCCGACCCCCACCTTTTTGCCGGCCAGGTCCTTGACGCTTTTGATGCCACTGTCCGCGCGAACCACCAGTTGGGCCGGCGCACCGTACAGCCAGGCCACCGCCATGACGTTTTCATATTTTTTGGTATCGTTTTTCATTTTTCCGTTGCGGCCGAGCCAGACGTGGCCCGAATAAACGGTGCTGAACTGCTGCCGACCCGCATCGGTTTTGCGCAGGTTTTCCACAGAACCGGCCGATGTTTGGGCCTTGACGGTTACACCCTCCCCAGCCAGAGCTTTGACGGGACTATAGACTTGGATTCCATTGGCCACGACCTGAAAGGTCCCCCCGGCCGGTCCGCCGCCGAAAACGTACAGTTTGGCGGAAGCACTGGTCGAAAAACAAAACGCTATGGCGAAAAACGCGACCATTACAGCTATCAGCGTAACATTTCTTGATTTCATGAAGCTCCTCCTCGGCAAAAGTTGATTAACAGATCGTAGGTTCACGTTCTTTAAATCAGGTTTCGATGTTCATTATTATTACACCGCCGTAAACCACCCCCTTTCCTGCCAGCAATGATGCGGCCAAATTGAAGCCTCATTGCGCGCGTCCCAGATTATAGAGCTGAAGGAAATTGTCAATGGGACTATTTCTGATTTTGATGTCAGAAATTTTCTTACAAAGGGGGAGTGGGAATATGAATTTAAGTTTGGATCAATTGATTCTGGATGGCAAACCGCGATAATTGGGCATTGTTGCGAAGATTAAGTTTTTTAAGCAAACGGAAGCGGTAGGTGTCGACGGTTTTGATGCTAATGCCGTAGGCGGATGCAATTTCCCGGTTGGTATAACCCATGGCCAGACGTCGCAGGACCTGCAGCTCGCGCATCGAAAGGCTGTCCAGGGGCGTTTGCTTGTGGGTGCCGCGGGCAATGCGCAGCGCCAGCAGCTCGGCGGCTTCGTCGGTGATAAAGCGATGGCCCTTCAAGACTTTACGGATGGCCTCGACCAGCTGTTCCGGTGCGGACTGCTTGGTCAGATAGCCCATGGCGCCGGCTTCGATGGCGCGCACGATGTACTGGGCTTCCTCGTGCATGGTCAGGATGAGCACGGGCAGCTCTGGGTGGGACCCTTTGAGGCGTGTGATCACCTCCAGGCCATCGAAACCGGGCATGGATATGTCCACTACGGCCACGTCGGGCGCAGCGGTTTCGACCTGCCGGATGGCGTCTCGTCCGTCGGCGGCCTCGGCAACGACTTCCATGTCAGCGCTCTCCTCGACGATACGGCGCAATCCCTCCCGGACGATACTGTGATCATCCGCCAGCAGAACTTTGATCATGTCGGGTTCCTTCCTGTATCCATCAGAGGGACCTCCAATCGAATATCAGTGCCCTGTCCATGAGCCGACCAGACCCGTAAGCGACCTCCCACAAGGTTGGCGCGCTCTTTCATTCCGGCCAACCCGATCCCCTCGGACGCGGACGCACCATGGGGGTCGAAGCCTCGCCCATTATCCCTGACCCTTAGGATGAGGTGCTCTCTCTCGGCATGCAGCCCCACCGAGGCCTTACTCGCCCGGGCATGGCGTACCGTGTTGGTCAGGGCCTCCTGGGCAATGCGGTACGCCGCCGTGGCCACCGCCTCGTTAATGACGGGCATGGCAGCGTGTTCGAAAGCGCAAACAATTTCCGATCGGCGCTCGATATCTGTGGTGTACCATTCCAGGGCCGCCACCAGGCCCAGATCGTCTAGAACGCCGGGACGCAGACGGATGGCCATCCCCCGGACGTCCTCGATATTTTTGTCGATCAGGCGACACATGTCGTGGGCGCGACGGGCAGCGGCAGGATCTCGATCTTCGAGCCGCTTGGCCATCCAGACCGAATCCATGCGCAGGGCCGTCAGCACCTGACCCAACTCGTCGTGCAGCTCGCGGGCAATGGCCGCCCGCTCCTTTTCCTGACCGGCCATGATGCTGGCCGACAGCCGCCGCAGCTGGTTCTGGGCCTTTTTGACCTCGGTGATGTCGGTGGATATTTCACATACCCCGCTGGCCTCGCCGTCCTCGCCGTAAAAGGGGAACTTGACCGAGAGGTAATCGTGAATGGTGCCATCGGGATGGGGCATCGGCTCTTCGAACTGGAACGAGCGTCTTTCGCGTACCACCTTGAGATCGTTTTCCCGGAACTGGCGAGCCACCGCCGGCGGAAAAAGATCGGTGTCGGTCAGCCCGCGGACTTCGTCATTCGATCGGCCCAGGATGGCCTCGAAGCGGGTGTTGATCAGGGTGTAGCGGCCGTCGCGATCCTTGATCGAAACGACGTCGGGGGTGTAGCGCAGAATGCCCGTGATTTCGCGCGTGCGCTCCTGGACCTGCTTCTCGAGCCCCCGGGTGTAGCGGCCCAGCTCCTCCTGGGCCAGCTGCAGCGCGCGCTCCGCCCGGTTGCGCGCGGTGACGTCGATCGAGACGGCCAGCGAGCGCACCGGCTTGCCGGTCTCGTCACGTTCGGCCACCGCCGAGAGCAGGACGTCGATGACTTCCCCGTTGGCCCTGCGAAACTGGTAGGGAATGTCCTGGCAGATGCCGGTGCGGAAAAAATCCGGGATCACCGATTGCTCGGCGTAAAGGCGGGAGCTTTCGGTCAGAAAATCGGTCAGCTGGCGGCCGATCACTTCGTTGCGGCGATACCCCAGCGCCTCGAGCCAGAAGTCGCTGACGCTGACCAGATGACCGCTGCTGTCGATGGAATGCAGCATGGCCGGGGTGTGATTGTAGAGGGAGCGGTAGCGCCGCTCGCTGTCGCCCAGCGCTTTTTGGACCTCCTTGCGTTTGACGATTTCCTGGCTGGCCTTCTGGTAAAGGAAAAAAACGGAAAACCCGATCAGGATGCTGGCCGTGAAGACCACCGGACCGGTAATGCGGATCAGCGGTTCGGACACCACCTTGGCAATGGCATCCAGACTGCGCAGATGGATAATGTCCCATCCGGGGTAGTTATCGATCCGGGTGCGGTTCATGAGATAACGCCGGCCCTTGTGATCCAGGACGTAGCGGTCGTCACGCAGTTTCAGCCCGGTCCAGCGCCAGGGGCCTTCGCCGAACTGCCGCGAGCGGGCAATGCCTGCGATTTCCTCCCGGGATAGATCCCAGAGCAGCTGATAGCGCCATTCCGACCGGTTGGAGATGAAGATGACCCCCAGGGGGTTGGTGACCAGAATGATGTCTTCGGGGCCCAGACCGAGCTCTTCCTCGATCCGTTCGATGGGGGCCTTGACCACGACGACGCCCAGCGGAATGGTTCGGTTGGTCCCGTACACCGGGCAGCTGCTGTAAACGCCGCGAATCCCGGAAGTGGTCCCCAAGGCCAGGTATGTTGCGGGGGCATGCTGCATGGCCCTGGTGAAATAGGGACGGAAGTCGAAATTGTGACCGACGAAGCTGTCCCGGTCGTCGCGATTGCTCGAGGCGACCGTCAGGCCGCTGTGGTCCATGAGGTAGCAGACATCGGCTTCCAGATTCTGATTGAAATGGTCCAGAACCTGGTTGGCATGGCCAAGCGGTGCCGGTCTGGGGTTTTCCAGGGCGCGCACAATTTCCGGAATGCCGGCCAAAACCCGTGCCGGTCGAGTATTTTCCGAGATCTTGGCGCTGAGATTGATGCGCAGCATCTCCACCCGGACCTCGGCCTGCTGTTCGGCCTCCAACAGGGCCGACTCCTTGAGGTTGTGGTAGTAGAGATAGCCGCCGATCGAGGTCGATAGAAAGGTCAGCAGCGATAAGACCATCAGGATAAGGCGTAGTCGCATTCCGATTCTCCGGACGGCGGCCGGTGGGTGAGGACCGGCGGTTGCCGCCGATGACAGGGCATGCCTGACGCGTGTTTACGGCCGCGCGGGCCGAGGGCCCTCGGGACCTTGTCCGCTTACGGTTAGATGCAATAAGGCGCTAGCCGATGTCAACTTCCAATTGGTTGAGGAGCAGGGCCTCGTCACCGCTGATCCGCAGACGGGCCAGGTGGTACGTCTCCTCGAGATTTAGCCGATGTCGCCGCTGCGGGCCTGTCATCACCGAAAGCCGACGCGGGTTGACCCGGAGCGCGACGCAGGCGCCTGGGGAGGGCGCGGCCCCATCCAGCGCAGCGGCGGCCATGGTGTGGAAAACATGCCCCAAGACCCGCTCCCCGAAGGCCGGATGGTGTGGCCCGGCCAGAACCTTGGTGCCGTCGGACAGACCGGGGCCGTCCTGAAGCCCCATACGGACGACGCGGATTCCGGCCGCCGTCAGCATCAGCCACATGCGGGCCACCAGATCGACGCTGGCTACGAGTGTGGGCGGTTGGTAGCGTCCGGCCTTGAAGTCGGCGGCCAGCGGGCTGCCCGCCAGCACCAGCGTGGGGTAGATGCGCACGAAGGCCGGTTCCAGGGCGATAACGGCCTTGGTCGTGGCGATGGCCCGCTCGCGGGTGTCCCCTGGGAGGCCCGTCATGATTTGCAGGCCGATTTCGTAACCGGCCTGCCTAAGCCGGGCAACCGCCGTGGCCGTGTCGGCGGCCCGATGGCCCCGCCGCGACCGGGCCAGCACGCGGTCGTCCATGGACTGGACGCCGAGTTCGACGGTGCGGACGGGATCGTCCCGGAGGAATGCCAGCCGGGTGGCGGATATCGTGTCCGGCCGGGTCGAAAACCGCAGGCTGTCGACGACGCCTCGCCGGACATAGGTGCTGGCCCAGTCGAGATGGCTGCGGAGTCGCTCCGGGGACAGGCCCAGAAAATTGCCGCCGTAGAAGGCCAGCTGGGTGGGCCCGCGACCCTGGCGCCGGTAGGTCAGAAACTTTTGGGCGGCCGCCTCCAAAACGGCCGTGGCGGCCTGGCCGGCCGGGCGGTCCGCAAGGACGGGCTGGTTGCAAAAAGCGCACTGATGCGGGCAGCCGGCCTGCGGAATAAAGAGCGGTATGACGAAGGGACGTTTGGCGCGTGGCGGCGGCCCGGCGGGGTCGGCGTAGCTGACCCGTGCGCCCCGCGGCCGAATGCGGATGTGCAGGAGGTCGATCAAGGCCGCTCAGGTCGTGCCGGCCAGGGCCTGGAGGGCCTGCCGGGCCGCGTCCTGCTCGGCCGCTTTCTTGCTGCGCCCGATGCCGTGCACGCGCAGTTCCTGAAGGGCGAGCTCGACCTTAAATACCTTGTCATGGTCGGGCCCCAGGGCTTCCACGACGCGATAGACGGGCATGGTCTGCAGGTGATTTTGGGCGTGCTCCTGCAGGCGGCTTTTATAATCCGCGTCCGCCACCGCGGTCCCGGCGTCCTCGAAATGGAACGACAGCTGCGAGGCGATGACCTCAAAGGCGGCCTGGTAGCCGCCATCGAGATAAACCGACGCCAGGACGGCTTCGAGGGTGTCCGCAAGTATGGAAGGCTTTTCGCGGCCGCCGGTCTGGGTCTCACCCCGGCCCAGCCTCACGAAACGCCCCAGTTCGATCGTGCGCGCCACTTCCGCCAGGCTGACCTCGCTGACCAGTTGCGCGCGGGTGCGTGAAAGGTCACCCTCGTTCATCCGGGGGTGCTGTTGCATCAGTACATGCCCCACCACCAGGTTCAGCACGGCATCGCCTAAAAACTCCAGGGTTTCGTTGTCGCGCAGATCGCTCTGCGGGCTTTCGTTCACGAAAGAGCGGTGCTGGAGGGCCTCCCGCAGGAAGTGCAGGTCCTTGAAGCGGTAACCGAGGGCTTTCTGAAGGGTATCAAGCTCGCGGGGCATACGCAGGCCTCAGATGGGGATGTCGCGCTGTCAGGTGCGCAACCGGCTGGTATTGGGTTCGCCTGTTGGACGGGTCGTCCGGTCCAGGCGTGACGTCAGGTCGGTGAAACAATCATAGGGCACGCTGAAGCTCCCGTCGCCGATCCCCAATTCGATATCGGGCGTGATGGCGCCGTGGAAATCCGTCCCACCGGTGGCCACCAGATCCAAATGCGCGGCCCAGGCCAGATAGGTTCGGGTTTGTCTTGGGCTGTGTTCCGGATAATAGGCTTCAATGCCCATCAATCCGCAGGATTGCAGGTGTCGGACCAGGTCTTCCAGACGCCATTCGCCCTCGGGGGCGACCAGTGCGGGGTGGGCCAGGACCGGCGCGCCCCCGGCACCGCGAATCAATTGGATCGCCGTTTCGCAGCCGATGCGATATTTATCGACATAGGCGGGTCGGCCGCTGCCCAGATAACGCTCGAAGGCCTCGTCGATGGTGGCGACCATCCCGTTGCGGAGCAGCCAAGCGGCAATGTGCGGCCGGCCGACCTGGCTATCCGTCGATTGTGCTTCCAGGTCGGCCATCGAAATGTCGATGCCGAGACGGTTGAGTTTGGCGATGATGCGGGGATTGCGGTCCTGGCGGGCGTTCTGAAGCCGTGCCAGGGCGTTCTGTAGATCCGTGTTGTCGGGATCGACGCCGTAACCCAAAAGGTGCAGGCTGCCCCCGCAGGGGAATCCATCCGGAGATGCCGTACTGATCTCGACGCCGCTGAGAAAGTGAAGGTCGGGGGGGAGGCCGTTGGTCACAACTGTTTGGACACCGGCCAGGGTATCATGATCCGTGATGGCAATGGCCGCGAGCCCGCACTGGCGTGCGCGGGCGATAATCGCGGTCGGGGTCAGCGAGCCGTCGGAAGCCGTGGAATGAATGTGAAGATCGATATTCACATTGGAACTACAACCCAAGCGCTTTTTCCTGGGCCTCTTCCATGGTTTTGCATTCGATGCATTGGGTCGTGACGGGACGGGCCTTCAAGCGTGCAATCGAGATGTCTTCACCACAGGCTTCGCAGATGCCGAATGTGCCGTTGTCGATGCGGTCCAGCGCCTTTTTGATTTTCTTGATCAACTTGTGCTCGCGGTCGCGGATGCGCAGCATGAAGTTGCGCTCGGCTTCGAGAGAGGCCCGATCCGTAGGGTCGGGGAAATTCTCTTTTTGCGCTGTCATGCCGGAGACCGTGCTATCCGCCGAGCTCAGGAGTTCCTCCAGGCGATCACTCAGTCGATTTCGAAAATACTCGATGTCTTTCTTTTTCATTAGCGTGCCTTTTGATTCCTATATTTAAGCCCCATTTTAGGAAAAAAAAGCGAATAACACAACCGATTCGGCTTGTAAAGCCATAAACAATGGCATTTTAAAGGAAAACGACGATTATATCCGATTTTTCCAGACCGCCGCTTTTTCCGTCCGGCGTCTGAAGTCGCAAGCAAAGACCAACGCAAATGACCACTTAATCCAATAATTACATAATAAAATAAGCACGATCTTGCGCTTAACCAGCCACGGGGCCGGTGTCCGCGTGTTCGGCGGCGGGTGGGGATTGCACGTTGTCTTTTCACAGGGACTGTAATAAAAGAGGCGACAGTTGCCGTGGTTGCTCGCCGCTGGTCGAGATGGGCCGGTGGCGGGCTGAAAAGGGAATACGGTGAAATTCCGTAGCGTTGGACCGGCGCTGTGAGCAAGGACCGACGCCGCATGAGCGCCCCGCCGGAAAGGGTCGGGGGCATGGCCACTGCCCGTATCAAAAGGGCGGGAAGGCGCGGCGTCAGGGATGATCTGCAAGCCAGAAGACCTGCCCGGCAGCCCGTCGAGGAAGGATGTTGTCCGCTGAATTCCGTGTGTCGCGCCCCGGCGCGGGATGCGGTTTTTTTATGCCCGATCGCCTCCGCCCGCCGGCGCACCAAATGCTTCGATGACTGGTCAACAACGGATGGGAGGTAAAGCATGCAGACACAACTGGAATTGGCCCGCACCGGGGAGACTTCGGCGGCCATGCGCGCCGTGGCGGAGCAGGAAGGCCTGGCCGCCGAGACGGTCCGGCGCCGGGTGGCGTGCGGTGAAATCGTCATCCCGGGCAATCCGGCGCGTCCCCACCAGAAAACGGTGGGCATCGGTCGGGGGTTGCGCACCAAGGTCAACGCCTCGATCGGCACATCGTCCGATATCGTCGATATCGACCTCGAGGTGCGCAAGGCCCAGGTGGCGGAAAAGGAAGGGGCCGACACCCTGATGGAGCTCTCCACGGGTGGCGATCTGGACCGGGTGCGCCGCGAGGTGCTGTCCCACTGCTGCCTGCCGGTGGGCAACGTCCCCCTCTACCAGGCCTTTTGCGAGGCGGCGCGTAAATACAGCAATCCCAACCGGCTGGACACGGAATTCCTGTTCGAACTGATCGAAAAACAGCTGGCGGACGGCATCGCCTTCATGGCCATTCACTGCGGGATCAACCGCTACACCATCGACCGGCTGCGCCAACAGGGCTATCGCTACGGCGGCCTGGTCTCCAAGGGGGGCACATTCATGGTGTCCTGGATGGAAACCAACCGGCGGGAGAATCCGCTCTATGAGCATTTCGACCGGGTTTGCGCCCTCATGAAAAAATACGATGCCGTGCTTTCACTGGGCAACGGGATCCGCGCCGGCGCCATCCACGACAGCCACGACCGGGCCCAGATGGCGGAAATGGTGATCAATTGCGAACTGGCCGAACTGGGCCGCGAAATGGGCTGCCAGACCATGGTGGAGGGGCCGGGACACGTCCCCCTGGACGAGATCGCGGGCAATATCATGCTTGAAAAGCGAATGAGCGGCAACGCCCCCTACTATGTGCTCGGTCCGCTGCCGGCCGACAGCGGGGCCGGCTACGATCATATCACCGCTGCCATCGGGGCGGCGAATGCCGCCCGTCACGGCGCGGATTTGATCTGCTACATCACACCGGCCGAGCATCTGGCCCTGCCCAACGTGGAGGACGTTCGCGAAGGGGTGCGGGCCACGCGGCTGGCGGCCCACATCGGCGACATCGCCAAATACCCGGAGCGGCGCGAGCGCGAAAAAGCCGTGGCCATGGCGCGGCGAGACACGCGCTGGGCGGACCATTTCCAGCATCTGTTGTTTCCGGACCAAGCCCAAACAGTCCGCGCCAGCCGGGTCCCGGAAAACCGCCAGACCTGCACGATGTGCGGAGATTTCTGCGCCATGGAAAAGGGTATGGTGCTGTTTCAGCCCGATATCAGCGCGGCCAAAACGGCTCCGGCGAGAGAGTAGCCTTCGCCATGATTCGTGGTCGGTCATATCTTGCGGCCTCCGGGTGGCAAGATTGATCTGATCTTATTTTAAGGTGTTACTTTTCTTACCGCTTGAGAAAAGTAACCAATAACTAAAGAGCGTTGGTTTCCCCACGCTGAATAAAAGAAAAATTATAATTTTTCATCGATAGGAGTCATCATGGAACGGCTGCAAGCATGCATCAAGGCGATCACCCCGCCCGGCCGCAGGTGGCGCGAGAAGGCGCTGGAGCGGCTGCGGCAGCAGGCCCGCCCGGCCGGAAGCCTCGGCATGCTCGAGGACATCGGTGCAAGGCTGGCCGGCATTTTTCAAACCCTGGACGTGCGTCTGGAGCGCAAGGTGATCGTCACCTGTGCCGGCGACCACGGCATCTGCGAGGAGGGGGTAAGTCTGTTCCCTCAGGAGGTCACCCCCCAGATGGTCCATAATTTCGTCCGCGGCGGGGCCTCGATCAACGTGCTGGCCAGACATGCCGGGGCCGAGGTCCGGGTGGCCGATCTGGGGGTCGCTGAGGATTTCGCGCCGGACCTGCCGATCTTCCACAAGAAAATTGCCAGAGGCACGCGTAATTTCTCCGCGGGTCCGGCCATGACGCGCACTCAGGCGGTGGCCAGCCTGGAGGCCGGTATCGATATCGTGGAAACCATTCTGGCTGAAGGCCCGGTCCAGCTTTTCGGCACCGGGGATATGGGGATCGGCAATACCACGCCCTCCACGGCCATCATCGCGGCCTATTCCGGCATGCGCCTCGAGGCCCTGACCGGGCGCGGTACGGGGATCGATGACGAGGGGCTGTTGCGCAAGCAGGCGGCCATCCACAAGGGGCTGCAGATCAACCAGCCCGATCCTGCCGACGCCTTGGATGTGCTGGCCAAGGTGGGCGGTTTCGAGATCGGCGGCATCGCCGGTATCGTCATCGGCGCCGCCGCCCGGGGTATCCCGGTGGTCTGCGACGGCCTGATCGCCACGGCCGGGGCCCTGATCGCCTGCGAGCTGGCGCCCGGCGCGCGCGAATACCTGTTCGCCAGCCATCGTTCAGTGGAGGTGGGCCACCGCTACATGCTCGACCACCTCGGGCTGGAGCCCCTGCTGGATCTGCGCTTCAGGCTGGGGGAGGGCACCGGCGCGGCCGTGGCCATGGAACTGATCGATGCGGCCACCCGCGTGCTGGCGGACATCAAGACGTTCGAGGAGGTGGCCATCGCCGATGCGCAGGGCTGACGACCTGAAATGGCGGGGCTGACGCTCAGGCGGTCGGATTCAGGGCTTTCCAGCGCGCCACGAGCTCATCACGCGTGACAATGGCGGTGACGTCCGGCACATGCTGACGGATGTTGTCCAGCCCCCCTTCCTGGCGATCCACCAGGATCACGGCCTGGGCCACTGCCACCCCTTCGCTGCGGGCCCGTTCGATGGCTTTGATGGTGGAGCCGCCCGTGGTGGCCACATCGTCGATGATGGCCACCCGGTCGCCCGGGCTGATATCGCCTTCGATCCACTTGACGATGCCGTGGTCCTTTTGCGCCTTGCGAATCGAAAAGGCCTGCAGGGGTCGCTTTTCAAGCTCGGAGGCAAACGCCGTGGCCACCGCGATCGGGTCCGCCCCGAAGGTCAGGCCACCGACGCCCTTCAGATCCTCGGCCGTCAAGGCCTCGAGTACCAGATGCCCGATGAGAAACATGCCCCGCGGGCTCAGGCTGGTGGGCTTGCAGTTGACGTAAAACGAACTCATCTGGCCGGAAACCAGTTTGAACACCGGCTCCGGGCTGTACTGGAAGGATTTACGGCACAGAAGATCGATCAGTTCGGTCTTGGGCGTCATCGCGGTCATGAGTCTTTTTCCTTGCAAGGGCGTGGTGATTTCCGGACCGCCCCTCGGGGGTGTCGGCCGGACGAGTTGATTTAGGCCATCGATTTCGATATAAATTCGATATAAAAAAAGCCTCCACCAAATTGGAAGAAGCCTAGTTCATGGGTTTCAGTGGAGGCTTGAGCAAGGAAAACCGGGGACGGCACTCCCTGAACTCGGTTGCGTTTTAACAGTAAATCCCTGACGGGTCAATCGCTAAAGCCGCCAAACGCGCGCGGCGCAAGGGCTGACACGGATCATGCGAATGCAGCGCACCGCGCCGCCAACCACCAGAGGGTAAGAACGCCGGCATGAGCGAAACCAGCGCCAAGGCGGCGATTATCCGTCTGTTCCACGTCTACCGGCAGTACCACGCGAAAAATGCCCTCACCGATCTCACCCTGGATATCTACCGCAACGAATTTCTGTTCGTCACCGGCCCCAGCGGGGCCGGCAAAACAACCCTATTGAAATTGCTCTACCGCGGTGAAAAGGCCTCCGAGGGGCAGGTGCTGGTGGATGGCATCAACATTTCCCGGCTGGCCCGCAACCGGATTCATCTCCTGCGCCGCAAGTTCGGCATCATTTTCCAGGACTACAAATTGATCCCGACCCGCACGGTTCACGAAAACATCGCGCTCGTTCTGGAGGCGGCCGGCCGCAATGCCCGCTACGTCCGCAAGAAGACGGCCAGTGTATTGCGCACCGTGGCGATGGAAAACCGCCAGAACGCCTACCCCCCGGCGCTATCCGGCGGTGAACAGCAGCGGGTGGCCGTGGCGCGGGCCGTCGTGGGCGACCCCACCATCATTCTGGCGGACGAGCCCACGGGCAGCCTGGACGCCAAATCCGCCAGCCTGATCATGGGGCTGCTCAAAGCGTTTCACACCCGGGGCGCCACTGTCGTCGTGGCCACCCACGACCGGGCCCTGATCCGCAGCATACCGGCCCGCGTCATCTATTTAAACGAGGGCCAACTGACGGCCGCGCCCACGATTTAGCGCTTCGGCAACCAGAGGAACGACGATGCGATCGCTGCACCTCAAACGCGCTCTGCAGGACATTCGTCAGAATCGCCTGCTCAACGCCGTAACCATCAGTACGATTGCGCTTTCGATCCTGATCGTCAGTGCGGCCGTGCTCTTCTTCATCAACACGACCGATATGCTGGAGTCATGGCGCCGCGGCATCCGTATTATGGTCTACCTCGAAAACGATCTGGACAAGGCCCAGCGCCACGCTATCGAAGCCCGTATCGGCAAGGTCTACGGCGTGCAGACGGCCGAGTTCATTTCCAAGGAGACCGCTCTCGAGCGGCTCCGCGCCCAGATGCGGCGGCAGTCCTCCATTCTGGACGGGCTGGAACGCAACCCGCTCCCGGATGCCTTCGAAGTCCAGATGATCCCCACCGCACGCAACTGGGAAAAAGCCGAGGACGTGGCCGCGAAACTGGAGGCGCTCGCCGGGGTGGCCGACGTGGAATATGGACAGCGCTGGGTGGAGCGGTTCGTCACGCTCTTCAGTCTTTTCCGGATGACGAGCTACGCCATGGGGGGGCTCTTTTTCATCGCCTCGGTCTTTATCGTGGGCAACACGGTGCGGCTCATCCTCTACTCCCGCCGGGAGGAGGTTGAGATCATGCGCCTGGTGGGCGCCACCGAACGCTTCATTCTGGCGCCTTTCTATCTTCAGAGCATGATTCAGGGGGCGCTGGGGGGAATTAGCGGTCTTGTGGCCCTCCTGATCATGTTTATGTTGATTCAGTCCAAAATACAGGCGGTTAGTGTCACCGGGCTCGTGAATCTGAGATTTCTGTCGCCCGGTCTGCTCACTGCCATCGTCGTTGCCAGTACCCTTGTCGGATGGTTGGGATGTCACCTTTCGCTCAAACAGTATCTAAAAGTCTGACGGCGGCACTGCTCGGCGTCATCGTTCTGACGGGAATCCTCCCGGCGGCCGGCGCCGCCGAGCGCGAAGCCGTGGTGCGAGTCGAGCAGCTCAATCTGCGCCCGCAGCCCTCGTTGGAGGGCGAACCGCTCCACATCCTTCAGAAAGGCGATCGCCTGATCGTGCTGGAATCCTCGGATAAATGGCTCAAGGCCGATTTTGACGATATCGTCGGCTATGTTCGCAATCACCCCCGCTATATCGACACGACCCTGGCCCTGGACCGGACCAGGTCCGATAAGCAGGCCGTCAATCAAGCGCTCAAGGAACACCGTCGGCGCCTGGCTGAAATGGCCGGCCAGGAAAAAAAGTTGATGGCGCGCCTTGAGGACCTGGCCCGGGCCATCGACCGCAACCGCCGCCAGGCGGCCTCCCTCAAAAAGGCGCTGGCGGCTTTGGATCGCCGAATCGCCCGGGTCCTCGAAGAGAGCCGCACGCTCGAGGATCGCATCGACCGCAACAGTGCGGATGTTTCCCGCCGCCTCGTGGCCCTCTACAAGCTCAACTGGTTGGGCGCGGCCAATCTGATGGCCTCGTCCGGCACGGTCAACGACATGGTGCAGCGCCGCAATGCGCTGGAGTTCATTCTGGACGCCGACGACCGCCAGCGCCGGCAGTTGGCCGCGGACCTCGACCGCTGGAACGACCTGCGCCGTGATTTGGAGACCCATCGCGACGAACAGCGCCGGCTCGAGCAGACGCGTCGCCAAAACCTCGACCGCCTGCATCATGAAAAGGTGCAGCGGGCGCTTTTGCTGCAGGACACCCGGAACATGCAGGCCCTGAAAGAGGCCGCCCTGGCGTCGCTGCAGGCCTCCGCCCGCGATCTCGATCGCACCATCGACAGCTTGAGCCGCAGCAGTATCGTGGACGCGGCCCGGGCCGAGGCGCAGCCGGGTTCGTTCGGCCGGCTCAAGGGGTTGCTAAAGCCGCCGGTTCAAGGTAAAATTATTAATTTTTTTGGGCCCTTTAAAAACACCCGCTACAATATCACCAACTACCGTAGCGGAGTCGATATCCGGTCCGACCGGGGCGAGCCCATTCACTCCGTCTCGGGGGGGCGCATCATTTATGCGGACTGGTTCAAAGGCTATGGCAACATGATGATCGTCGATCATGGTCACAGCTATTGCACGCTGTACGCCCATCTGGAAGAGATGTTCAAACAGAAGGGCGAGGCGGTCAAAAGCGGCGAGGTCATCGCGACGGTGGGCGAGTCCGGGGCGCTCTCCGGTCCGGGCCTCTATTTCGAAGTCCGGCATCGCGGCAAACCCGAAGACCCCCAGATGTGGATGATCGAGGAATGACGGCCCACCGCATCATAGAGGTTCATATGGTTTCGCAAAATGGTCGATAGACGCCTTGGGCCGCCCGGCAAGCGGCGAAAAGCGAGGGGCGACGCCATCGAAGGTTTTACGAAACCATCAGGATCAAAAGGCTGGATCAAAAGGAGAAACGGATGATAATCAAAACAAAGGGCGGGACCAAAATCTGGGTCATCCTGGCCCTGGCGGCCGTCGTCTGGACGGCCGGCAGCGCGGTGCTCGGCGCCGCCGGAAATGATGAAACCTACAAGGGCCTCAAACTGTTCACCGATGTGCTCGAAATCGTCACCCAGAAATATGTGGATGAGGTCGATACCGGCGAAATTATACAGAAAGCCATTCAAGGCATGGTCCACAGCCTGGACCCGCACTCCTCCCTGCTGGCGCCGGAAGCCTACGAGGACTTGCGGATCGACACCAAGGGCAATTTCACGGGCATCGGCATCCACATCACCCTGCGCAACGGCTTCGTGACGGTCATCTCGCCGATCGAGGGTACGCCGGCCTCCAAGGCCGGCATCCGGGCCCAGGACCGCATCGTGATGGTGGACGACAAGCGGGTCAACGACCTTCGCCAGGCGGTCCAGCTGATGCGCGGCCCCAAGGGCACCCCGGTCAAGGTCACGGTCATTCGGCAGGGAGAGCAAGAACCCCTCGAGTTCGAACTGGTTCGTGACGTCATACCGGTCAAGAGCATCAAGGCCCACGTGCTCAGACCTGGGTTCGGCTATGTTTGGATCACCAATTTCACCGGCAACACCACCGAGGATTTTCTGGAAGCGCTCGAAAAAATCGAGTCCGACAGCGGCCCTTTGAAGGGCCTGGTTTTGGATCTGCGCAACAATGGCGGCGGCCTTCTGGAGGAATCTCTGGAAGTCTCGGACATTTTTATCGACGAGGGCGCCATCCTCTCGATCAAAGGGCGCAATCCGGCCAATACCCGGGTGTTCAACGCTTCGCCCAACGAGGTCGAGCGCGACTACCCCATCGTGGTCCTGATCAACGGTGGCAGCGCCAGCGCCTCCGAGATCGTGGCCGGGGCGCTCCAGGACCACAAACGGGCCCTGATTCTGGGAACGACGTCTTTCGGCAAGGGGTCGGTCCAGACGGTCGAATCCCTGCGGGACGGCTACGGTCTGAAACTGACCATCGCACGCTACTATACCCCCAACGGCCGCTCGATCCAGGCCAAGGGCATCGAACCGGATATCATCGTACCCTACAAGCCGCTGGAAGAGCCGGATGACGAAAATGGCGACGACGGCTTTCTCAAGGAGAGGGACCTGCAGAATCATCTGGATTCGGGCGACACCTCCGAGAAGAAAAAGACCCAGGACGAGGACAAGGCGAATGAGCAATCTGGCATCGGGGACGTCGAATTCCGCGTCAATCCGCTTGAAATGGAAAATCTCAGGCGCGACAACCAGATCATGCGCGCCCTGGATATTTTAGTCTCCTACAACCTGTTCAGCGGGCTCGATCATTAGCGGCACCGCCCGCGCCGACAACTCCCGCCCCGGTGCCGCGGCCGTCCGCCGCCGGCCGCGGCACCCGTGGTTGGCTCCATGAGCACGCGACGCAAAAAGAAACCGGCGCCGGCCAAGCGGCGGCGGAAAAGCGCGAAAAAGAAACCGGCCCCGCGACAGATCCTGGCTAAGATCGGGATCGGGTTTGCGCTTCTGGTGGGTATTGTCTGCGGCGCCGGAGCATTGCTGTGGCACTATGCACCGCCTCCGGCGGCCCTTCCGGAGCAGGCGGCCAGGCCGAAGGCACCGGCGGCCAAACCCAAGGCGCCCCGAGTGGTGCGCACCGCACCCAAGGTGTCCCCGGCCAAGCCCGCCAAACCGGTCTATGAAGTATTCCCCAAGAAAGAGATCGCCCGCCGGGCCCCCAAAGCGGCGCCCGTACCGGTACCCCGAGGCGGCCGGCCGCAAGTGGCCATCATCATCGACGACATCGGCTACGACCGCCAGTTGTTGAAGCAGTTGCTGGCACTCGATATCCCCCTGACGTTTGCGGTGCTGCCCCAGAGCCCGTTTTTTAAAAGTTCCGTCAAAGCCATCCGTGCCCGGGGCCGCGAAATCATGCTGCACCAGCCCATGGAGCCGGAAGAGTATCCCCAGGTGGACCCGGGGCCCGGAGCACTGCTGGCAACCATGTCGCCGGATGATCTGATCGCTCAACTCAACCGCAACCTGGACGCCCTGCCCGGCGTCAAGGGCGTCAACAACCACATGGGCTCACGGCTGACGGCCGAATCAACGCGCATGTACCAGGTTTTCTCGGTGTTGAAGGAACGCCGCCTTTTCTTCGTCGACAGCCGTTCCACGGTAGCCACCGTGTGCCGGCCGTCGGCCCGCATGTTCCAGGTGCCGTTTGCCGAGCGCGACATCTTCCTCGACCATTTCCAGGAAGCCGGCTTTGTCCGCAAGCAGTTCAAGGCCCTCATGCGCGAGGCGGACAAACACGGGCAGGCCGTGGCCATCGGGCATCCCTATCCCGTGACGGTCGATGTTTTCCAGGAAGTCCTGCCGGCGCTCAGGAAGCGGGTGACCCTGGTGTCGGCCTCGGAAGTCGTCCGCGTCGAAGGCTGAACGCACCACCGGTTGCGGGCGGAAGCCAATGCAACATTTGTTTTTCCACACGAATCTGAACTCATGGAGGCGCATCCGATGGATCCCCACGGCGGCGATGTCATCGCCCGTTTTCTGGAAGAACGCCGGATTCCTTTTGTGTTCACCCTCTGCGGCGGCCACATTTCGCCCATCTTGACGGCCGCCCGCATACGCGGCCTGCGGGTGGTCGACATGCGCCACGAGGCCAATGCCGTCTTCGCCGCCGATGCCTCAGCCCGGCTGACCGGTATGCCCGGCGTGGCCGCCGTTACGGCCGGTCCGGGCGTCACAAACACGGTCACTGCCCTTAAGAACGCGGCCATGGCCCAGACGCCCGTGGTGGTTTTCGGCGGAGCCTCCGCCACCGTTCTCAAGGGCCGCGGTTCGCTGCAGGATATCGAACAGCTCGGGCTGCTGGGCTCGGTGGTCAAGCAGGCCTTTACCATCAAACGCAACTGCGACATCCCCGATGTCCTGGCCGAAGCCTTCGGGGCCGCCGCCACCGGCGTGCCCGGACCGGTATTCGTGGAGTGCCCCCTTGATCTGCTCTATCCGGAATCACTGGTGCGGGAGTGGTACGGGAGCCGCTCCGGCCAGGCCGAAACCGGCGGTTTCCGCCAGCGCATGCTGCAGTTCTACCTCAGTCGGCACGTGGACCGCATGTTCGCCTGCAGCTTCGATGAAATGCCCGTGCACCCCTGGGCGCCGGAGAACGCCCGGGTCGAAGAAGAAAAGGTCCGGTTGGCCGCCGAGCAATTGAATACAAGCCAGCGCCCGGTGCTGATCCTGGGCAGCCAGGCCGTGCTTGACCCCACCAGTCTGCCGGAACTCGCGGCCAGCCTCGAGCGGATCGGTGCACCCGTTTACCTGACCGGCATGGCCCGGGGCTTGATGGGCATCGATCATCCCCTGCAAATGCGCCATTACCGCAAAAAGGCCCTGCGCGCGGCAGATACCGTGCTCCTGGCCGGCATGCCCTGCGATTTCCGCCTGGACTACGGTCACGCCATTCCCAAACAGGCGACCCTGATCGGCGTCAACCGCAGTCGCCGGGACCTCAAACTCAACCGGGTTCCGCAGATTGCGGTCCGCGCCGACCCGGGCCGGTTTACGATCGAGCTGGCCGCGCAGGTTGCCAAACCGATGCCGGAGCGCCAAGCCTGGATCGACACCCTGCGGGCCCGTGAAGATGCGCGCGAGGCGGAAATCAGGACCCAGTCCGGGGAAAGCACCGACGGTATCAATCCGCTGCATTTTCTGCGAACGCTGGATCGGTTTTTAGACGAGCGGGCCATCCTGGTGGCTGACGGTGGGGATTTCGTGGCCACGGCCGCTTACACCCTGCGGCCGCGGACGCCCCTGAGCTGGCTGGACCCGGGCGTATTCGGCACCCTGGGCGTGGGGGCCGGCTTTGCCGCCGGGGCCAAACTGTGCCGACCGGACGGCGAGGTGTGGCTGCTTTACGGAGATGGATCGGCCGGCTACAGCCTGGTGGAGTTCGACAGTTTCGTGCGCCATGGGCTGCCGGTGATCGCCGTGGTGGGCAACGATGCCGGCTGGAACCAGATCGCCCGCGACCAGGTGGTCTACTTCGAGGACGACGTGGCCACGGTGCTGGCCCCCACCGACTACCACAAGGTGGCGGAGGGCTTTGGGGCCCGGGGCTTCAAACTCGACCGTCCGGAGAACATCCTCGATGTCCTTGCCGCCGCCCGCGAAACCGCCGCCGCCGGCCGACCGGTGCTGATCAACGTGATCATCGGCAAGACGGATTTCCGCAAAGGCTCCATCTCGATTTAATTTAACGAAGCGACAGGCGCTTTGCTCTGCGCCAAACGGGCCCGGCAGCCATGGGTTGGTTCTGAAACGGCCGCTGGGGCCGCGTCCGAACTTGTCTGCGACCCTCACCGAAGAAACGGGGCCTTCTTCCGGCATTTACCGTTTTGTCTGAATCAACCCTCGCAGTGGGCTGAATCGCGCCCGCTGGGGTCACATTTGAAACTACGATTGGAGCCCCTTCGGATCGAATCGCGGCGCTGCGAAGCGGCCGGTCGGCCGATGGACGGCAAGGATGAAGGCGTTTTCCATCTGCTCGCGCCAGGAGGCGATCTCCGACCACCACCGGGCCAGCCTTGCAGGTGCTCCCGGCAGGCGGCGGGCGATCGACCGCCTCTGGTCCGGGCAGATGTACCAGGTGCAGACCCAGGGGCGTGAAGTTCTCGGGAGGGCGCAGCCATTGGAGGTCAGATAGCGGCAGCGGCCCCACCAGTCTCCCCGCAGCTGGGCCGGCGGCGGCTCCCGGCCGCTCAGGTGGATAAGCAGCAGGTCCTTGAAATCCAGCCAGACCTTGGCGTCCAGGCAGCAGGGCCGCCGGCAGGTTTCGCAGGTGACGTCGGCCAGTTCATCGAACAGGTCGCCGGCCAGGTCATAGCGATGGATGATGCGCCCCGCCAGCGCTGCGGCGGCGTTTAGCTCGGCACGCGAGGCGGCGATGGTCCGTGTCAGGCTCAGCTGGCCCTCCCGCCAGGCCGCCGCTGAGGCCCAGGGGATCTCGCCGCCGATCGTTTCTTTCCGGGAAAAGACGGGATCGATCATGAAACCGTATCCCGAATTGTCGCCCGTCACGCTTTCCATGTCAGCATCTTATCACACGAACCGTTTCTTAGCGCGATCTTTCGGTCGACAAGAAAAGCATAAAGTATCGATCGCTGATCAGAAGCGGTCGGATTGATTCCCAGGCCAGGCCGCAGCCCATCGTGGCACCGCAGGCGTAGTGCATCTACGCCGAGGACGCCCCCGTGGGCGAGAACGCCGCATGGGGTTCAATCCCGGCCACTGGGCGCCGGAATCGGTTGGACCCAACGATTGGTCATCCCATCATAGAACCACTTGTCCGGAAATCCCCGGCGGCGATAATATGACGGGTTTTCGGTCCAGGCCATAAGGGACTCGTAGGCGTCGTGGATGCGGCGGAAGGCCTGGGCACTGCCGCCCAGGTCGGGGTGGTGGTGCTTGGCTTGCTCCCGGTAGGCTTTTTTGACGACCCGGCTCAGGTGATTGGAATTCAGGCTCTCGGGCGCAATTTTGAGGCGGGCCAGGCTCTTGGCTTTGACGGAAGGCCGGCAGCGCTCTTCGGGCATGACGTTGCGGACCGGGGTCGCCCCCTGGCGCGCCTGATTCAGCAGAAAGCGTGAGGCCAGATATTTTTTGTTGGTGCGGCGGCGCTCGTCCCACCAGGCGTTGCCGAGCACGTTGGCCATGCGGCTGAAGGCGTCGGCGGGGGTGTCGCCAGGGCGGCGGGCATAGAGGTAGCTGTAAATCTCCCGCACCCCGTAGGGCAGGATGTCGAGCACAATGATGCGCTCGTCAAAGTGAAAGGTGGCGTAGCGGGTGTTGAGAGCCCTGAGGAGGCCGGTGCGCACATGGAGCTTGTAGCGCAGGCGCTGCCGGCAGGCCACCGAACAATACCGCCGTCGCCGGTGCATGCCCTCTCGGGTCCCGCAGGACAGGCAGGCGTTGCCGTTGGCGCGCGCGATCGCCCTGGCATTACGCGCCGGTGCCATCGGGCTCTCCGCCGCCTACCGAATTTGAGGACGGTAAAGGTTTCATTTCACCCACCAATGTTTACTATTCTCTCCAGTCATCATTGGCCCCAGATAATAACTGACGTACGTATGCAAAATTTCAAGACGGTTCCGTAATAAGTCCGAGAGCAAGGCTTGCAAGGACCGAGGAATGAGGCGTACTTCAGTACGCCGCAGTGACGAGGGCCGAAGCATAACGCCGCTATCGGGCGTATTACGGAAGCGTCATAAAGGTAGAGATGAACGAACCCGTTATCAAGATCAAAGGCGCTCGCCAGCACAACCTCAAAAACCTCGACCTGGAGATCCCCCTGCAGCGCTTTACCGTGGTCACCGGGGTCAGTGGATCGGGCAAGTCGTCCCTGGCCCTCGACACGCTCTATGCTGAGGGCCAGCGCCGCTACGTGGAAACCTTTTCGCCCTACGCCCGCCAGTTCATGGACCGCATGGACCGGCCGCGGGTGGACAAGATCACCGGCATTCCCCCGGCCATCGCCATCGACCGCAAGGATCCCGTGCGCACCTCCCGCTCCAGCGTGGGCACCATGACCGAGATCACCGACTATGTCAAAATCCTTTTCGCCCGCCTGGCCGTGCTGCACTGTGCCTCTTGCGGCCGACCGGTCGTGCCCGAAACCCCCCAGGCCATCTGGCAGCGGCTCCGGTCGCTGCCGGAGGGCGAGCGCCTGGTGATCACCTTCCCGCTGGCTGCCGGGCAGCTCGACGACGATGGCAGTCCGGCGGCCATCCGCCGCAGCCTGCGGCGCCTGGGATTCGATCGCCTTTTTCACGATGGTTCGGTGGTGGACATCGACGACTGGGCCTTTGCGCCCGCAGATCCGCCCCCGGACGTGGTGGTCGACCGGGTCGTCCTGCGTCGCGACCGGCGCGAACGGACCATCGACTCGCTCGAGATGGCCCTGCGGTTTGGCGGCGGCCAGCTGACGGTCTGGCCCTCTACGGGCCGGCGCCTGGATTTCAGCAGCCGCCTGTCGTGCGCCCGATGCGGCCTGGACTTCAGTCCGCCGCTGCCCAACCTGTTTTCGTTCAACAGCCCCATCGGCGCCTGCGAAACATGCCGGGGCTTCGGCCGCGTGATCGATATCGACCTGGACCTGATCATTCCCGACCGCGGCCTTTCCCTGGCCGAAGGAGCAGTCAAACCCTGGGGCCGTCGCGATGCCGACAACCCGCGGGTGGAGTTCGACGACCTCATGGCTTTCTGCCGCCGGGCCCGGATTCCCACGGACATGCCCTTCGGGCGGCTGAAGAAAAGCCAGCAGCGGGCGATCGTCGACGGCACGGACGACTACTACGGGATCCGCGGTTTTTTCCAATGGCTCGAGACCAAAACCTATAAAATGCACGTGCGCGTGTTTCTTTCGCGCTACCGCAGCTACAATGCCTGTCCGGACTGCGGCGGCACACGCTTCAAGCCCGAAACCCTTCTCTACCGGCTGGCCGGGGAAAACATTGGCGCCATCTACGCCCTGAACATCGACGCGGCCACGACCTTTTTCGACGGGCTGGGCGACATTGCCCGCAACGAGGCCGACCGCCTGGTGCTGGACGAGGTTCGCGGCCGCCTGCGCTACCTCCAGGACGTGGGCCTGGGCTACCTCACCCTGGACCGCCAGTCGCGCACTCTTTCCGGCGGGGAGGTCCAGCGCGTTTCTCTGGCTTCGGCACTGGGCTCCTCGCTGACCAACACCCTCTACGTGCTGGACGAGCCCAGCATCGGCCTGCATCCCCGCGACAACCACCGCCTGATCGGGATCCTCAAAGGACTGCGCAAACTGGGCAACACCGTGGTGGTGGTGGAGCACGACCCGGACATCATCCGCGCCAGCGACTACATCCTGGACATGGGTCCGCGGGCCGGGGAACAAGGCGGTGAAATCCAGTATTTCGGGCCCACCACCGGCATCAACGGTTCGCTGACCGGGGACTATCTCCGGGGGGCGAAGACCATTGCCGTCCCGGACAGGCGCCGTTTGCCGGATGAGCGGCGGCTTACGATCCGGGCCGCCGCCCAGCACAACCTGCAGGCCATCGACGTGTCCATTCCGCTGGGGCTCTTCGTGGTGCTCACCGGGGTGTCCGGCTCGGGCAAGTCCACCCTGGCGGAGGAGATCGTCTACCGGGCGCTCAAGAAGCACCTGGGCGATTCCCAGGGCCGCCCCGGCCGCCACCGGGCGCTCGAGGGCGCGGACCTGGTGGGCGACGTGGCCCTGGTGGACCAGCGCCCCATCGGACGCACCCCCCGGGCCAACGCCCTGACCTACACCAAGGCCATGGACCCCATCCGCCGCCTGCTGGCCGCCACCGACGATGCCCGCTCCCAGGGCTTCGGGCCGGGGCATTTCTCCTTCAACGTGGACGGCGGGCGTTGCGAGACCTGCAAGGGCGACGGGTTCGAGAAAATCGAAATGCAGTTTCTCTCGGACGTCTACGTGGCCTGCCCCGGGTGCAACGGGAAGCGCTTTAAACCTGAAATTCTGTCTGTGACCTACAACGGCCGCAACGTGGACGAAATTCTCAACCTGACGGTGGACCAGGCCCTGGTTTTTTTCACCGACCGCCGGCAGATCACAGGCGCGCTGCGCCCGCTGGCGGACGTGGGGCTGGGGTATCTACGCCTGGGGCAGCCGCTCAACACGCTTTCCGGTGGCGAGGCCCAGCGCCTCAAACTCTCGCGTTTCCTGGCGCCCCGCCGCACAACCAAAGCCGGCGGCGCTCCGCTGCTTATATTCGACGAACCCACCACCGGGCTGCACTTCGAAGACATCCGCATCCTGCTCAAGGCCATGCAGACGCTGGTGGACCGCGGCCACAGCGTGCTCGTGATCGAGCACAACCTGGACGTGATCAAGGCGGCGGACTGGATCATCGACCTGGGGCCGGGCGGCGGGGACGCCGGCGGCCGGGTGGTGGCCCAGGGCCCCCCCGAAGCCCTAGCTCGGGTCCGCGATTCCCACACCGGTCGATTTCTGGAGGCGGCGCTGGCGGCCGAAGGAAGGGACAGCGTCACCCGGACAGCGGCGGATGCGGTGGCCGAGGCGGCCGCCGCCTTCACGCCCGCCCCGGCGTCCGAAACGATCCACATCCGGGGCGCCCGGGAGCACAACCTGCGGAACCTGGATGTCGCCATCCCCCACCGGGAGTTGGTGGTGCTCACCGGCGTTTCGGGGTCGGGCAAATCCACCCTGGCCTTCGATATTCTGTTCGCCGAGGGCCAGCGTCGCTATCTGGAAAGCCTGGCCCCCTACGTGCGCCAGTATATGAAAATCCTGGAGCGTCCCGAGGTGGATCTCGTCACCGGACTGGCGCCCACCGTGGCCATCGAACAGCGCATCAGCCACGCCAGCCGCCGCTCCACCGTGGCCACCCTGACCGAAATCTACCATTTCCTGCGCCTGCTTTACAGCAAACTGGGCAGCCAGCACTGCACCGGATGCGGGCGGGCCCTTACGGCCCAGTCGCCCGAGGAGATCCTGGCGCAGATCAACACCCGTTTCTCCAAGGGACCGGGATGGATCCTGGCCCCCAAGATTGCCGGGCGCAAGGGCTTCCACAAAGAGGTCTTCAGCCAGGCGCTCAAGAAGGGGATCAAGCGCGCCCGGGTGGACGGGGTGCTCACGGCCATCGAGGCGGGCATGGCGCTGAGCCGCTACCACGAGCACACCATCGAACTGGTGGTGGGCAGCCTGGCCGCCAAGGACCGGGCCGGCATCGTGGCCCAAGCCCTTGAGGCGGGCGACGGCAGCCTGATCGTGCTGCGGGGAAAGAGGGAAGAAATTTTCAGCCGCCACGGCGTCTGCCCGGACTGCGGTATCGGGCTCGAAAAACTCGATCCCCGCCTGTTCTCCTTCAACAGCCGCCAGGGGGCCTGTCCCCAATGCAACGGCCTGGGGCAAATCGGAGGCGAGGACGACGAGGGGCCGCGCGAGACCTGCCCGGCCTGCAAAGGCAGCCGCCTGCGCCCCGAGGCCCTGGCCGTAACGGTGCGGGGTCGCTCGATCTGGGACCTGGTCCGACAGCCGGCGCGGGCGCTGGCGGCCGAGCTCGGCCGTTGGCGTTTTCCCCGCCACCAGCAGGCCGTGGCGGCGCCGGTCATGGCCGAAACCCTCTCCCGGCTGTCGCTGCTGAACCGACTGGGCCTGGGCTACCTCTCTCTGGGACGCAGCGGCGACACGCTATCGGGGGGCGAAGCCCAGCGGGTGCGGCTGGCGGCCCAGCTGGGCTCCAACCTCACCGGTGTGACTTATGTTCTGGACGAGCCCACCATCGGACTGCACCCGCGGGACAATGGCATCCTGGTGGACGCCCTCAAGGAGCTGCGCGACCGCGGCAACACCATCGTGGTGGTAGAGCACGACGAGGAGACCATCCGGGCCGCCGACACCATCATCGACCTCGGCCCCGGCGCCGGGGAACTGGGGGGGCGGATCGTGGCCCGGGGGCGTATCGAAGATCTTCGTAAAGCCCAGGAATCGATTACGGGCGCCTTTCTCGGCGCCGGTCACAGCGGCAATGGCTCGCGCCTGCGCCTGCGGCCCAAGACACCCCGCCTCAAAATCCACGGGGCGGCCGCCAACAATCTTCGGCGCATCAAGGCCGAGCTGCCGCTGGGCTGCCTGGTGAGCGTCACCGGGGTAAGCGGGTCGGGCAAGTCGTCGCTGCTTAAGGAGGTCGTCTACAGGAACCTGGCCAACCTTCTGGGCCGGCGCCACGATCCGGCCGGTGCCTGCCGGCGGGTCACCGGGTGGCAGGCCCTGGATCGCGTGTTGGAGGTGGACCACAGCCCCATCGGCCGGACCCCGCGTTCGGTGCCGGCTTCCTACGTGGGGTTTCTGGCCGACATCCGCAAACTCTTCGCGCTTACTCCGGAGGCCCGCGCCCGGGGCTACCAGCCCGGTCGCTTTTCCTTCAACCTTGCGGGTGGGCGCTGCGAAGCCTGCCAGGGCCAGGGCCACCCCAAGGTGGCCATGAGTTTCCTGCCCGATGTCTACGTGCCCTGCGAGATCTGCCGGGGCGCGCGCTTCAACACCGAAACCCTGGCCATCACCTTCCGGGGCAAGACGATGGCCGAGGTGCTGGGCATGACGTTTGCCGAGGCCCTGCAGTTCTTCCACGCCATCCCCAACATCCGCAAAGCCGTTCAGTTTGTCTGCGACATCGGCCTGGGCTACCTGCGCCTGGGCCAGCCCAGTCCGACCCTTTCGGGCGGCGAGGCCCAGCGCATCAAGCTGGCCCGCCAGCTGGTCAAACCCGCCCGCGGCCACACCCTTTTCATCCTGGACGAACCCACCACCGGACTGCACCTGGCCGATGTCACCCGGCTGGTGGACGTCCTCCAGGATTTAGTGGACCGGGGCAACACCGTGGCCGTGATCGAGCACAACCTCGACTTTATCGCGGCCTCGGACTATATCATCGACCTCGGTCCCGAGGGCGGCGACCAGGGCGGGACGATCGTGGCCGCCGGGCCCCCGGCGGAAATCATGCGCCAGACCCGAAAATCCCACACGGCCAAGGCCCTGAAGGCCCATCTTAAAAAGAAATAAAATCATAAATGCTCTAATTGCTTGACAATCCGCCAATTCGCACGTAGTGTGCCCCACAACGTTACCGCTGTTCCAGGAGAAAACTGATTGCATTGTGAGCCCCGGAATGTTCCGGGGCTTTTCTTTTTGAAGAGCACAACCCGAAGGAATTTTGTAATAAATGGATTTTAACACGTTTGATTTTCACCCCAAGGTGGCCGCCGGAATTGCCGCGGCCGGCTACACCACGCCGACCCCCATTCAGGTTCGGGCCATCCCTGAAGTGCTGCAGGGCCGCGATGTCATGGGCCTGGCCCAGACCGGCACCGGCAAGACGGCCGCGTTCGCGCTGCCGATTATAAACCGCCTGATCAAGGGCCGCCGCGGGACGCTGCGCGCCCTGGTGGTGGCGCCCACCCGCGAGTTGGCCGAACAGATTCACGAATCTTTCCGCACCCTGGGCCGCAGGAGCGGTCTGCGCAGCAGCGCCGTCTACGGCGGGGTCGGCATCAACCCCCAGATCGACCGTCTGCGTCGCGGCGTCGATATCCTGGTGGCCTGCCCGGGACGCCTGCTGGACCACATCGAGCGCCGCACCGTCGACCTGTCCCGCCTCGAGGTGCTGGTGCTGGACGAAGCCGACCAGATGTTCGACATGGGATTTTTCCCGGATATCCGGCGCATCGTGGCCCGCCTGCCCAACGAACGGCAGACCCTCTTGTTTTCGGCCACCATGCCGGAGGAAATCAAGAAGCTCACCCGGGAGGTCCTGCGCCGGCCGGTCACCGTCCAGGTGGATCGCGTGGCCCCGGCCGCCACGGTCAGCCATGCTCTTTATCCGGTGGCCCCGCACCTCAAAACGGCGGTCCTGCTGGAACTGCTGCGGCACACCGACACCGGGTCGGTGCTCGTTTTCACCCGCACCAAGCACCGCGCCCGCACGCTGGGCCGCAAGCTCGAAAACGCCGGCTACCGTGCGGCCTCGCTTCAGGGGAACCTTTCCCAGAACCGCCGCAAGGCCGCGCTGGACGGCTTCCGGGACGGTAGGTTTCAAATGTTGGTGGCCACCGACATCGCCGCCCGCGGCATCGATGTGAGCCAGGTTTCGCATGTCATCAACTACGATATCCCCGATACGCCCGAGGCCTACATCCACCGCATCGGCCGCACCGGACGCGCGGCCCGCAGCGGTGATGCCTTCACCCTGGCCACCCCCGAGGACAACAGCATGGTGCGCAGCATCGAGCGTGTCCTGGGTGCCCCGCTGGAGCGCCGGCATCTTGAAGATTTCGACTACCAGCGCGCCGCCCCTCGGCGGAACGGTGAATTCAGCCGTCCGCCGCGAACGGCCTCCCGAAACCGCCGCCCCGCCTGGATAGGCAGGGGCACAAAGCCGGGTGCCGGCAGCGGGCGGCGGAGATCGTCTTCCCGGCCGCGCAAAGCCCGGCGAGGCAGCCTCCAGGCCGCCCTGGCCTGAATCGCAGTTTCCGATTTGGCTGAACTTCCCTGAAAAAAGGGTGGCCATCCGGCCACCCTGGTCGTTTGCAAACACGCGGGCCTGGCCCATCGGCGCCGGGCCTTCCGTGGGCACGCGGCTCCGTCCGAATTATTGAACGGAGCGGAGGGCAAAGCAAAAAGTCCGAGAGCAAGGCTTGCGAGTCCGGAGGAGTGAGGCGTACATCGTTACGCCGCAGTGACGACGGGCGAAGCATAACGCCGCTATCGGGCTTTTTGCTTAGCCATCCCGGCGTTTAAAGCCGGTGAGCACCCATACGGCTCCCCAGAAAGCAGCCACCGGCAGAACGCCCACGCTGGCGAACGTGACCAGGTCCCCTGCCCAGGGTTGGAGCCACAGCGCCGCGATGACCAGCCAGATCACCGATACAAACAGCGCCAGGCGCCACTTCCAGGGGATCTGCCTGATCTGGACCGGCGGTCTGGGGGTCTGTGCCGGGCGGGATACCATGCGGGGCAGGAAGAAGAGCACGATCACGATGAGGACCAGAACCAGAATTTCCTGAAGACCCGACAAATGCCGCTCCTTGGCATGTAATTAGATCGTGATCCGCACAACCCGCCGATGGGCCGTGTTGGGGCGAGGTTCTATCGCAACCAGGCAGCAAGCACAACCCTTGGCCGGCGCGGGCGAGGAGCCGGCCTTTCATCCGCATTGGAATCGCTATCGGAATCGCAATCGAATTATTTTGATTTTAGAACGTATCTCAAAATTAAGATTGGTGTTCCTGGCAAGGCATGAGGCTGGGTAAAAGCGGAGCATACAATCAGTATGTGAGTATTTTGAGCGGGCTCATAACACCGCCAGGGGCGCTTAGATTATTTTTAAGATGCGTTCTAATCAAAGGACGCTTTCAGAATCCTTCCTTGCGGCAATCGAATGGATTAAGAAATGAAACCAAAATAATTTCGCCCCGAAAAAACCGATCGGTGCCCATTATTGTAATCTGCGGCCAATGATATCCGTTCCTCGCGTCCTGTCGCCTTGGCACGCGAATACGGGCCCTCGGCCGCAGGCCGAGGCAAGTCGTTTCAATTTCTGGTTTTTTAGAAAAATCGGCAATTGAGACTGCTTTTGGCGGTTCTTGGCGCCATAGCGTCATGGCGCGAGGTAACACCGTTGCCTGCTTCGCTGTTGTAAATCCCTGGAGCGCCTTTGCGACTCCGCGCGAGATCGGCTGCCAGCCGCTTTATTCCGGTCACATTACGCGAAATGGGCTCCGTGACGTGCCTCGATCCGGAAGCCCCCTCCTGGAATGGGCGGCCCATCCCCCGGGCGTCAATTCTGAACCTGACCATCCTGCAGCCTGATGATCCGTTGCGATCGCATGGCCAGTTCATTGTTGTGCGTCACCATGACAATGGTCAACCCGCGGTCATGGAGCGCGGAGAGAAGATCAAATATCCTGTCACTGTTCTCCGTGTCGAGGTTGCCGGTGGGTTCGTCGGCAAAAAGCACCTCGGGATCGTTGACCATGGCCCTGGCTACCGCCACCCGCTGCATCTCTCCGCCGCTGAGCTGGTTGGGATGATGGCGGCGCCGGGAATCAAGGCCGATAAGACTAAGGAGCCGCCGGATTTTTTCTTCGTCGGCTTCCCGCCGTGCGAAAAGCAGGGGCAAGGTGACATTTTCATAAACCGAAAGACCGGGAATGAGATGAAACTGCTGAAAGACAAATCCGATTTTTTCCCGGCGTATCCGGACCAGCTCTTTTTCCGGGAGTTGGTCCACGGCCGCCCCGTCGATTTTCATGACCCCCATGGACGGCTGGTCGAGACATCCCATGATGTGCAGCATGGTTGTTTTTCCCGAACCGGACGGGCCCACAACGGAAACAAATTCTCCTTTGCCGATTTCCAGGTCAACCCCTCGAAGGGCGTGCACCGCTTCGGCACCGCGGACATAATTTTTTTGTATACCGTGAAGTTCTATCATCCTTTAATGGCCTCGATGGGATTGATCTTGGATGCCTTCCAGGCGGGATATCCGCCGGCCAGCAAACCGACCGTCAACGAAAAAGCGATGCAGGCCAAGGCCAGCAGCGGCTCAAAGTGGATCATCTTGCCGGACGGCACATAGGGCATAAAATTGCGGACAAACCCCTCGATGATCCCTGCGGCAACGCTGGAAACAAAGATCCCGGCAACACCGGCGCAAGTCGTCAGCAGGAGGGTCTCTTTCATGATGATCCGGAAGATATCAAGCTTGGAGGCTCCTATGGCCCGCATCATGCCGATCTCCGGGGTGCGCTCGAACACCGCCATCAGAATCGAATTCATGACACCGACCGCGCTGATCAGCATGGCGATAACGGCGATCGACATGCCCAAAACCTTGGCGGAGTTGGCGAGCGTGCCGAGACTGCGCATCACCTCGTTCATGGTGACAATCTGGATGCCCGGCACCTGCATGGCAAGCGCCTCGGTAACCTGATCCAGGCGATCCGGGGCCGCGACCTTGACGCCGATGGCCGTGAGCCCGTCTCGCTTCTCAACGATCTCCTGCAACGCCCTGATGGGCATATAGACAAAGGCGTCCTCCTGGCTGCCTGTATTGGCGATGATGGCCGCCACCCGGAAGCTGCGAGACCCGTAGCGGATCGTGTCGCCGATTTGAATGTTGTCATGCCCGGCGATTTCGGCACCGATGATCAGACCATCATCATCCTCCGGCACAGCCCCTTTAAGCTGCCAACCCGGCTTGAGTGCGGAGACGTGCGCCATATCCATCCCGTGCACCAGGTCGAGCCGGTCCATTTCCCGGTTTGCCAGTTGGGTGACGAGCATGGGGGAGGCCAGTTCGACGCCGCTGATTTTCCGGGCCGCATCGAGGGTCTCGATATCGATGAATTTGGGTGTCACCGCACCATGCAGGACCAGCGAGGCCACCTCATGGGGGCAGCCCGCGGGCACGATCATGAAATGAATGCCCGTCTTGCGCAATTCATTGTCGAGCCCTTGTTCAAAGCCCCGGTTGAAGGAAACAATGGAGAACAATACGGCCACCGAGGCGGCGATGCCGATCAGGGTGAGCATGCTCCGGATCTTGTGGCGCAGCAGATTGTTTACGGCGAGTTTTATGAAATCCATCAGAGTATCTGCACCCCCTGGGCGACGACCTGATAACCGTCCTCGGTCTTTATGACGGTGCCGGTCACCTTGGCTTTCCTGCCGACGGCCGCCGACAAACTGAAATCTGCCGGTTTGAGATTGACGAAA
>JASJCV010000148.1 GCA_030065275.1 Desulfobacterales bacterium
ATCGTCTCCACTCGTCTTGCAGGGACCGACGGCTTATCCCTGGAAGCCGAATACTGGGCCGACATCCTATGTGAACGGGGCTTTACCTGTTTTTATTCGCCGGCGAGTTGGACCGGCTGAAGGCCACCTACTGCAAGCGCCCGATCGTGGTAATCGTTTGCGCGATCTTTCTCAAGGACATCAAACCCAGGGGATTCGACGTGGCCGCACTGAACGGCGACGTCATCCCGGCCGCCGTCGCGGAGGCCCGCAACGAGCTGTCCAATCCCGAGCGGCGCCGGGAAATGAGCGAACAATTCGACCCGCTCGGGCGGCAATGTTTTTCCTGCGCCCCCTTGAAGCGCCGGATCAAACATGCCACTTTGTGGGAGGAAGATCATCGCCGTGCCTGACGCGCATCAACTCGAACCCTCGCAAGGCGAGCCTGCCCGGCAGCCGGTCCGCCTGGAGCAACGAAGAGAAAACCCATGGATGCGATGCAACATATCATCGATCGGCTGATTGAAATCTACGGCCCGGATCTTGGCCCGAAAGCCTGGAGCCGAATCGCCCCGCTGATCGAGAACGCCCCGCGACAGCCAAGCCGCGGCGAGGGTTTCTTTTCGGAAAAAGACGTGGTCCTCATCACCTACGGCGATTCGATCCGGCGGGAGGGCGAGACCCCGCTTAAGACCCTGAACGCCTTTGCCCGCGAATACCTGCAGGGCGTGATATCGGCCGTGCACTTTCTGCCGTTTTTCCCGTGGTCCTCGGACGACGGCTTTTCGGTCAAGGACTTCATGGCCATCGACCCGCAATTGGGCGACTGGGAGGACGTGGCGCGGTTCGGCCGCGATTTCGACCTGATGTTCGACTATGTGGTCAATCACGTCTCGGCCCGGAGTCAGTGGTTCCGCAACTACCTCGCGGAAAAGCCGGGTTTCGCCGATCTGGCCATCGAGATGGACCCCGGGCTCGATCTCTCCATGGTCACCCGCCCCCGGGCCCTGCCCCTGCTGACGGAGTTCAAAAAGGACGCCGGCAAGAACGTCCATGTATGGACCACCTTCAGCGACGACCAGATCGACCTCAACTATCGCAGCCTGGACGTCCTGGCCTTGATGCTTGAAGCCCTGATTCTCTATGTCGCCAAGGGCGCGCGTATCGTACGCATGGACGCCATCGCCTACCTGTGGAAGGAAATCGGCACCACATGCATCCACCTCCCCCAGACCCACGCCATGGTCAAGCTTTTCCGGGCCGTCTTCGATGTGGTCGCGCCGGACGCCATCATCATCACCGAGACCAACGTGCCCCACGCCGAAAACATCAGCTATTTCGGAAACGGCCGCGACGAGGCCCAGATGGTCTATAACTTCACCCTACCGCCCATGCTCTTCCACGCTTTCGTCACGGGCGACAGCAGCGAACTTTCGCGCTGGGCCCGGGGCCTCACGCTGGCATCCCCGGACACCACCTTTTTCAACTTCACCGCCTCCCACGACGGCATCGGCGTGCGGCCGCTGGAAGGCGTCCTGCCGCCCGAGGCGGTCGACAAGACCCTGGCCGATGCCGTCAAGGCCAACGGCGGGCAGATCTCCTACAAGAACAACCCGGACGGCAGCCAAAGCCCGTATGAGCTCAACATCACCTATGTGGACGCCATGCGGGTCACGGGCCGCAAAGACGACCCACGGCACCCGGCACGCTTTCTGGCCTCCCAGTCCATCCAGTACGCCCTGCCGGGCGTACCGGCCACCTACGTGCACAGCCTGCTGGGCTCCCGCAACTGGACCGCCGGGCTGGAAGAGACCGGTCGGGCCCGCACCATCAACCGCGAAAAACTGGATGCCGATGTTTTGGCGGAAGAGCTCAGGAACCCCGAGAGCTTTCGCTCCCGCGTGTTTATCCCCTACACCCGGATGATCCGCACGCGCACCCGCCAGCCGGCCTTCCATCCCAACGCGGATTTCGACATCCTGGATCTCGGCCCCCAGGTTTTCGGCATCAAACGCTCCACTGACGCCCAGACCCTCTGGGCCGTCACCAACATCACGCCGCAGACCGCGGGGATAGACCTATCGTCCAGTGGTGCTTCCGGACAAAAGAGAGATCTGATATCGGGCACCGCCGTCGACCCGACCTCTTTTGAACTGGCGCCCTACCAGTTCATGTGGCTCAGCTAATCGACTCCGCGGCCAAGGCCCCTCCTGGCCGACGCCGCCTGCCAACAACCATGAAGATACGAGGAGAAGTATGGCCACGGTCCAAGAACGCATAGCAAAGGCCCAGAGCGGATTTGACCAGTTGGATATACCGGCGCCCATTGCCGCGGCCGCCCTGGAGGCCCTCGAAAACTGGCTTGCCGATGACGACTTTGAAGCCTACCGCCCGCAGCTCGAGCATCTGATCGATATCCGGGCCTGGGACTTTCTGCTGGACGCCTTCTACCAGGTTATACCCTTCGGGACCGGCGGGCGGCGTGGCCTGGTGGGCATCGGCCCCAATCGCATCAACCCCTGGACGATTCAGTCCTCCGCCCAGGGGCATGCCCAGTACCTGATCAAGACCTACGGCGAGGAGGCCCGGCGGCGGGGCGTCGTTTTGACCTGGGACGTGCGGGTTTTTACCCAGCAGCCCCCCTACAACCCTGATCTCCCCAACCCGATCATGAATCTGGACGGGCGCCAGCTGGCCGAGGCGGCCGCCGTGGTCTATGCGGCCAACGGCATCAAGGTCTACATGTACGATGCGGTGCGCAGCACCCCGCAGCTCTCGTTCACCATCCGGCACCTGAAAGCCATCTCCGGTGACATGTTCAGCGCCAGCCACAACCTGCCCACGGATAACGGTAAAAAAGTCTACGACCAGTTCGGCGGACAGCTCATCCCGCCCCACGATCAGATTCTCGTGGACGAAGTCACCCAGGCGGTCGACTGCATCCGGAGCATGCCGTTTGACGAAGCGCGCGCCCAGGGACTGGTGGAGGTGATCGGCGAAGACATCGACCGGGTCTATCGGGACAAGGTGGTCGCGCTTTCCCTGAGCGAAGCCCGTGATCTCAGAATTGTCTACGCCCCACTGCACGGCACCGGCCTGACCTCGGTTTATCCCATCCTGCAGAGCCTGGGCTTCGACATCCGTCTGGACCCTCGCAGCGCCGACCTGAGCGGCGCCTTTGAAAGCGTGACGTTCAACATCCCCAATCCCGAAGTGCAGCAGTCTTTCGACGCTGCGCTGCCCTACGCCCGGGAAACCGCCGCCGACCTCATCATCAGCACCGACCCGGACGCCGACCGTGTGGGCGTGATGCTCAACCACCGCGGCCGCTGGGAATTCCTGAACGGTAATGAGATCGGCATCCTGCTCACCCACTACGGGATTACCAAAATGAAGGCCGCCGGTCTCATCGACAGGGGCGGTGTGGTGATCAAGACGGATGTGACCACATCGCTCATCGCCGCCATCGCCGAAGCGCTGGGCATGGAATGCATCGGCGAGCTGCTGGTGGGGTTCAAATATATCGGTGAAGAAATGAACAAGCTGGACACGGCCGGCCGAATGGCGGAATTCGTGCTGGGCACCGAAGAGAGCCACGGTTTCCTGATGGGCAACTACGCCCGGGACAAGGATGCCGCCGGCGCCGCCGTCTGGATCGCCGAGCACGCCGCCGAACTCAAGCAGGAGGGCCGCTCCCTATTGGACCAGCTCAACCGGATATACGCAACCTACGGCTACGGCCACAACCATCTGACCGAAATTCGGCTGCTCGGCGCCAAAGGGATGGAGCAGATCCGCAAAATCATGGATCACCTGCGCGAAGAGACGATCTCCGCCATCGGCGATTTCAGCGTATCCCGCCGGATCGACCGCTGGCAGGGCCCGCCCCAGCCGCACCTTTCGCGCACCGACACCGCCTCGCGCAACGTGCTCGTGTTCCACCTCGAGAGCCCCGCGGACATCGCGAGCATGCGCATCACGGTGCGGCCTTCGGGAACCGAGCCCAAGGTCAAGATGTATTTCGAAATCCTGGGCCGGCCCTGCGACCCCGCACAACTGGAGGAATCCAGGGGGCGCATCGTGGCACTGTGCCAGCGGCTGGAAAGGCAGCTCATGCAGTACTGCTACGGCATCCTGGGGGTGGATTTCCCGGAACGCGGCTTCCTGCTTTTCTGGCAGCTGCCCCTGGACACCAAGTTAAAGTATTTCGAGATCGAAGAAGCGATCGCCGCCCTCAAAACCGTGGGCGCGCCGGCCGAACGCCGCAAGGCCCTGGACGACCTGCTCGCCTTCCTGGGCGCCAACCCCGTCCAGAAAATCGATCCGGCCTTCGAAGCCCGTTACGGACAGGGCGTAATGGGATATTTGGCCTTGGATAGCTGAGCTTACGTCAGGCTCGTCGGATCCCTCAGGAAGTCATCGGTGGTCGCAAGCAATGCCGTAGGGTTCGAGGGGCCAAGGATTCGAGGGGTCGAGTGGATGAGCACCTAAACTTCTATTACGACGTGCGTCTCATCCCATTGCCCCGCGCCGAGCATCGGGAATACGGACGGAAAAAGCGCATCGGCTGTCTGAGCGCAGCGAGTTCCGATGCGCTCCGGCCGTATTCCCGACGCGCAGGGAATAGTGGGGCACGGGCGCCTTCTTTTGGTTCGTTTTCTTGCGCGTGCAAGAAAATGAACATTTAGCTGGAAGTTGGTATTGAAACGATTGCTTTGACGATGAGAAGTGATTTAACGATTTTTCACTTTGAAAGAAAAGACTTAAACATGGAAACACTAAAAAGCATCAACCCCACCCAAACCCAAAGCTGGCGGGCCCTCCAGGACCACTTCCAAACCATGCAAACGGTCCATATGCGCGATCTCTTCGCCGCCGACCCGAAGCGCTTTGACAACTTCTCCCTGCCGTTCGAAGACATCCTCGTGGACTACAGCAAAAACCGCATCGACGCCGAAACCATGCGCCTGCTCCTGGAGTTGGCCCGTGAAGTCGATCTCGCGGACGGGATCGCCAAGATGTTCGCTGGCACCAAAATCAACGCCACCGAGAACCGGGCCGTGCTCCACACGGCCCTGCGCAACCGCGGCGACACGCCCGTCCTGGTGGACGGCCGGGACGTCATGCCGGACATCAACGCCGTGCTCGGCCAGATGGAGACCTTCGTCCGGCGGCTGCATGCCGGCGATTGGGCCGGCTACACCGGAAGGGCCATCACCGACATTGTCAACATCGGCATCGGCGGCTCCGACCTGGGGCCGGTGATGGTCACCGAATCGCTGCGGCCCTACGTCCGGAAGGGACTGCGGGCGCATTTCGTCTCCAACATCGACGGCACCCACATCTCCGAATGCCTGGGCCGGATCGACCCGGAAACCACGCTGTTCATCATTGCCTCCAAAACCTTCACCACCCAGGAAACCATGACCAACGCCCAGACGGCCCGCCAGTGGTTTCTGGACCAGGGCGGATCCGAAGCGCACATCGCTAGGCATTTCGTGGCGATCTCCACCAATGCGGCGGCAGTCAAGGATTTCGGCATCGACCCCCGGAACATGTTCGGTTTCTGGGACTGGGTCGGGGGACGCTACTCCCTCTGGTCGGCCATCGGGCTTTCCATCGCGGCCCTGATCGGCTTTGAACACTTTGCGGCGCTTTTGGACGGGGCCCACGCCATGGACCGCCACTTCCGGGAGACACCGCTGGATAGAAACATACCCGTCATCCTGGCCCTGATCGGCATCTGGTATAATAACTTCTTCGGTGCTGAAACCGAAGCCATCCTGCCCTACGATCAGTATATGCACCGCTTCCCGGCTTATTTTCAGCAGGGCAACATGGAGAGCAACGGGAAGACCGCCAGTCGCGACGGCGCCTTGGCCGATTACCGGACCGGTCCGATCATCTGGGGCGAGCCCGGCACCAACGGCCAGCATGCCTTCTACCAGCTCATCCACCAGGGCACCCGACTGATTCCGGCTGATTTCCTGGCCCCGGCCGTAAGCCACAACCCTGTCGGCCGCCACCACGACATCCTGCTTTCCAATTTCTTCGCCCAGACTGAAGCGTTGATGAATGGCCGGACACCTGACGAGGTTCAGGCCGATCTGCGACAGGCCGGCAAAAGCGACGGCGACATCGCCGCCCTCATGACCCACAAGGTTTTCGAGGGCAACCGCCCGACCAACTCAATTCTTTTCCGCAAGCTGACCCCTCGAACTCTGGGCAGCCTGATCGCCATGTACGAACACAAAATTTTCGTTCAGGGATACATCTGGAATATCTTCAGTTTCGACCAATGGGGCGTCGAACTCGGCAAGCAGCTTGCCAGCCGGATCCTGTCCGAGCTCGATGGCGGCACGGCCGTCTCCAGCCACGACAGTTCGACCAACGGCCTGATCAACGCCTTCAAGGCGATGCGTTCTAAAGTGGTCTGAGTGAATCATTTTAACTCGAATATTGACCGATCTTTTACAAGGCTTCCACCAGAGATGGAGGATTTAGATCAAATCCAATATCGCCATGCTACCAAGCAGTCATTCGGCCGGCAATACTACTTATGGAGAAATAATCGATGAACCGATTAAAACCATTGTCAGGCTACAGCCCCCCCCGCGGCCCGGTCATCCTCGCTATCATGGACGGCATCGGCATCGGCCGTCATGAAGACGGCGACATGGTACGCCTGGCCGCCACCCCCACCCTGGACTGGCTCGCACAGAACAGCCTGACCACCCGGCTAAAAGCCCATGGTACTGCCGTGGGCATGCCCTCGGACAAGGACATGGGCAACAGTGAGGTGGGCCACAACGCCATCGGCTGCGGCCGGGTCTTCGACCAGGGCGCCGCCTTGGTGAACAAGGCCATTGCCGAAGGCACCCTGTTTGCCGGGCCGGTCTGGAAGGAACTGATCGCCAATGTGGTCCGGAACGATTCCGCCCTGCATTTCATCGGGCTTTTGTCCGACGGCAACGTGCACAGCCATATCGACCACCTGGAAGCCCTGCTTACGGAGGCCGCCCGAAGCGGCGTCAACAAGGCCCGGGTGCATGTGCTGCTGGATGGGCGGGATGTGCCCTCCACCTCGGCGCTGGAATACGTGGATCGCCTGGAAGACTTTCTCGGGGATCTGAACACCGCCAAGGGCGTGGACTACGCCATTGCCGACGGCGGGGGGCGCATGCAGATCACCATGGACCGCTACGAAGCCGATTGGGAGATGGTGGCCCGGGGGTGGCGCATTTACACCCGGGGCGAGGGCCGCGGCTTTTCCTCCTGCCGCGAAGCCATCGAGACTTATCGGGACGAAAATCCGGGGGTCCTCGATCAGGACCTGCCGCCGTTTAAAATCGTTCGCGGGGGCACCCCCCTGGGGGTCATTCAGGACCACGACAGCGTGATTTTCTTCAATTTCCGCGGCGACCGCGCCATCGAGATCAGCAAGGCCTTCGAAGCGGATGATTTCAAATACTTCGACCGGGACCCACGGCCGAACGTCCGGTACGCCGGGATGATGCAGTACGACGGCGACGCTCTGATCCCCAATCGTTTTCTGGTCGAACCGCCGGGTATCGATCGGACCATGGGCGAATACCTGGTCCATTCCGGCGTCAGGCAGATGGCCATCAGCGAAACCCAGAAGTTCGGCCACGTCACCTATTTCTTTAACGGTAACCGCACCGGCCGGTTTGACGACGCCCTGGAAGCGTATATCGAGATTCCTTCCGACCGGGTGCCCTTCGAGGAACGCCCCTGGATGAAGGCCGCCGAAATCACCGATGCGGTGGTGGCAGCCATTCGCAAGGGCGACCACCGCTTTATCCGCCTCAATTATGCCAACGGCGACATGGTGGGACATACCGGCATCCTTCCGGCCGTGCGCATCGCCGTGGAGACGGTCGATCTATGCATGGCGCGGATCGTGAAAGCCGTAAGGGAGGCCGGGGGCGTTCTGGTGGCCAGCGCCGACCACGGCAACTCGGACGACATGTACGAACGCAACAAGAAGACCGGCGAGGTGATTGTCGACCCCGACAGCGGCGCGATCAAAACCAAGACATCGCATTCGCTCAATCCCGTACCGGTCCATGTCTATGACCCGAACGGGCAATTGAAGTTGAAGCTTGTTTCACGGGATGATTTGGGGATCAGCAGCCTTGCGGCCACCTGCCTGACCTTGCTGGGCTTTGAACCGCCGGGGGACTACTCCCCCAGCATCATCAAAACCACGTGATGAAACGGCGCCTCATGCCGCCAGGCGGCGTTGTAAAATTCGCTCGGGTGCTCACAATCCGACGATTGCTGCGCGACTCACTTTAAGTTGTGCCTTGCCTGACAGCATGATGCTTGCTTCATCACGCGGTTTGATTGAATGATGAAACGGCGCCTCATGCCGCCAGGTGGCGTTGTAACGTTCGCTAGGGTGCTCACAATCCGACGATTGCTGCGCGACTCGCTTGAAGCTGGTCCTTGCCTGGCGCCATGCGACTTGTTTTTTCTAACGGTTTGTCAGGTGAAGACTGAATCAGGATGGCGATTAATTGTTCGCAAATATATGGCCTGGTCGTTTTGCAGGTTTTGCCTTTAGATCCCTTTGCTCCGCGCCGAGCATCGGAGATAAGGGCGGAAAAAGCGTGTCGGCCTGTTTGAGCGGAGCGAGTTCCGACACGCTCCGACCTTATCTACGACGCGCAGGATCAAGCTGAGCGCGGGCGCCTTCTTTTGGTTCGTTTTCTTGCGCGTGCAAGAAAATGAACAAT
>JASJCV010000149.1 GCA_030065275.1 Desulfobacterales bacterium
TTCATTTCGGATGAAGACCACGGCAGCGTGGCGCGCAAACCCGACGGCAGTGCGGTCAGCTGGGCTGATTTTATCGCCCCGCTGACACGTCCGGATGCCCAGGATTTAAATCTTCAGCCGGAAATTCCCGAACGCGACCCGGATCTGGCCTCGTTTGAGCAGGTCGACCTCGAAGCACACGGCGTATCGCCTCTGGATGAGCACAACACGCGCATGCTGGATCTTCTGCACCCCAAGGAATGGATCGACCCTGAACCCAAGGACATGTTCAACCTGGTGGTGATTGGCGGCGGCGCCGGCGGTCTGATTTCAGCAGCCGGTGCGGCCGGTGTCGGCGCCCGCGTGGCCCTGATCGAGTCCCACCTGCTGGGCGGCGACTGCCTGACGGTGGGCTGCGTGCCTTCCAAACTCCTGCTGCGGTGCGCCAAAGCGGCGGCGGCCGTGCGTAACGCGTCTGAATTTGGCGTCAATGTCAGCGGCGAGGTCTCGGTCGACTTTGATTTTGTCATGGAGCGCTTGCGCCGGCTGCGGGCAGGCATCGCACCGGTGGACTCGGCCCAGCGCTACTCCGAAAAGCTCGGTGTGGATATCTTTATAGGTAAAGGCAAATTTACCGGCAAGAACACGATCGAAGTCAACGGCAAGACGCTCAATTTCGCCAAGGCGGTCGTGGCGACCGGCGGCACGGCCTCAGTTCCCCCGATTCCGGGCCTGAGTCAGGCGCCCTACCTGACCAATGCCAACATCTTCAATCTGACCGAACTGCCGGCCCGGATGGGCGTCATCGGCGCGGGGCCCATCGGGATGGAACTGGCCCAGGCCTTTCAGCGCCTCGGATCCCAGGTGACGGTTTTCTCCCGCGACGCGAAGATTCTGCCCAAGGAGGATCCGGACGCGGCCAAGATTGTGGAAGAATCGATGCGTCACGACGGGGTGACCTTCGCCTACAACGTGAAATACAAAGGGGTGGAAAGCCGGGGCGGAAAGCCGCCGATTAGCGTTACGGTCGAAGACCCCGATGGCGAGCGCACGCTGGAATTCGACGCGCTGCTGGTCGCCACCGGACGCAAGCCGAACGTAACCGGTCTCGGGCTGGAGGAGGCCGGCATCGAGTTTGATGCGCGCACGGGTGTTAAGGTCACAGACCGGATGCAGACGACCAACCCGAATGTCTACGCCGTGGGCGATGTGGCCAGCAAATACCAGTTTACGCACATGTCGGACTTCGGGGCGCGCCTGGTGATCCGCAACGCCCTGTTTTTCGGTCGAGACAAATTCTCCGATCTTCTCATACCCTGGGCCACCTATACGGAGCCCGAAGTCGCCCACGTCGGCCTATATGAAAAGGATCTGGAAGAGCGCGGAATTGAATTTACCACCATCAGTCGTCACTTTGACGATGTGGACCGCGCCATCGTCGACGGCGAGACCGCAGGTTTCGTCAAGATTCACGTCAAGAAAGGCAGCGATCAGATTCTCGGGGCCACCATCGTGGGCAGCCATGCGGGCGACATGATCAGCGAGATCACCGTGGCCATGCAGGCCGGTATGGGTCTTGGCAAGCTGGCCAGCGTCATCCACCCCTACCCGACGGCGGCCGAGGCCATCCGCCAGTGCGGCGACGCCTACAACCGGTCACGCCTGACCCCAACGGTGAAGACGATATTCAATCGTCTCATGGCCTTCAGACGCTGAAGCCGTCGAGTGGGATCCATCGGCTGGCGCTGAAGGCGTACTCCTGTCCCCGATGGGAATCAGGCCCTATCACTTATTTGGCGCATGTCGAATATGAAATCGTTAACGACGGACCACGCATAGCTTGATGGTTGCGTGGGTTATACTGCCGTCATGAAATAAGGAGTAACAACAATGAAATTCAAGCCACGAACCGTTTCTTCTATTGTCGCCGCGGCTGTTTTTTTCAGCCTGGCGTTGCCAACGCTCGCTGTGGCCCAAAGCGAGATCTACAAAAATTGGAGGGGCATCGCCATCAAGGGTTTTGATCCGGTGGCCTTTCACAGGGAGGGCAAACCCGTCAAGGGGTCGGGTGATTTTGAAATCAAATGGAAGGATGCCAGATGGCGATTTGCCAGCGCGGAGAACCGAGATCTTTTCGAAGCCGACCCCGACAAATATGCGCCCCGCTATGGCGGGTATTGCGCCTGGGCCGTCTCTGAAGGCTACACGGCCGGCGTCGATCCGAAAAACGCCTGGAGTGTTGTCGATGGCAGGCTCTATCTCAACTACAATGCCGAAATCAAACAGAGATGGGAAGAAGATATCCCGGGGCACATCAAAAAGGCCAACGCCAACTGGCCCGGCGTTCTGAAGCAGTGACCGGCCGTGGATCAGCCCGGCCTAATCGTCTGGTCGAAGCGACCAATCCCGTCCGACCTGAAAGCGAATAGAAATTGAGCCGACAAGGCAACCCGATCTAGTTGGAATCTTTGTGATACTTGGGCTTGCAACGACCGATCATCCTCCTTTTCGGTTTGGTGTTCCTGCACATCGCCGGCACAAGAAGAGGATGTTCGTCGTCCGTCAATGCTATCGCTTTTGGGTTGGAGTTAAGTTGAAGATGCGCTCACCTCAAATTGTACGGGAAGATTTTACCTTTTCCAGCTGAAAATTGGTCATAGGCGGAATGAAGGATGTTATACCAACTTTACGCTTTGGATTTACTGTCCTTTTTGCGCTTATTGATGATGAAGTCTAAATCCAACGCTCCCCTTAAATAGGCCCACCGAATGGCGGACGTTTCACCCCTCCCGACGGTAACAAAAACCTCCAAACCATTTGCAGTTAACTTGTCCGCGCAATCCAATCCAATCTCGATAAGGTTGATCATTGTTTGGTTGCGACTTTGCTTAAGTTTTTTGAGAGGCGCTCGATCTCATTGGCAAGCGAGGGTTTCCGTATGATGCTACAGGCTTTATTTTTCGGCATATTTGGTCGTTTTCGTCTCATACAGTCGCCTTGGGGCTGACAGGAAGATATTATTGATCGCGTCAATGACTACGCTTTACTATTTTCAGGGATAATTATGATGTTCTCCGGCTGGATGTGTATGGATATCTCATCTGATTCTTTGAATTGAGATGCAGAGGCCGGACCTCTTGTGAATAGCGCGCCAATCCTGGTTTTAATCGTATATTCGATGACCGGCCCCATATAGGCGCGTTGGACGATAACGCCGTGAAGCATGGGGGACGAGGAGGTATTTTCGAACGGCCTGATTTCCAGCACCTCGGGTCGGAGCGAAAGCTTTATCGGCCCTTTGCGATCGGCGATCGGCATGCCCGCCGTCACGTCGACCCTCGCATCGCCAAATACAATCTGCCGGTGCGTGCCTTCGCCTGTCAATTCAGCATCGACGACATTGGACTCACCGATGAAATTGGCGACAAAGGTGGTCCGGGGGCGATGGTAGAGGGCCTGCGGTGGACCCTGCTGCTCGATGGATCCATTGCGCATGATGATGATTTCGTCTGAAACCGCCAAAGCTTCGGCCTGATCGTGCGTAACGTAGATGGATGTAATGCCGGAAGCCTGCTGGAGGCGCCGAATGTCATCACGCATACTGCGGCGTAGCTTGCTGTCGATGTTGCTCAGCGGTTCGTCAAACAACAAGACCTTGGGCCGGAGAACCATGGCACGGGCGACGGCCACACGCTGCTGCTGACCGCCGGAAAGCTCATCGGGGTAGCGGCGCTGGAATCCGTCCATGGCCACCATTTCAAGTACCTCCTGCACCCGTTTGCTGATGTCATCCGGTTTCGTTCGAAGGATGCGCAGCCCATAACCGACGTTCTGCTCAACGGTCATGTGCGGGAAAAGCGCGTAGGATTGAAATACCATGCCAACATCACGACGCGTGGCCGACAGATTGGTGACATTTTCATCACCGAACCAGATTTCGCCGGAGGAAACCGGCTCAAGACCGGAAACAAGGCGAAGAAGGGTCGTCTTTCCACACCCCGAAGGCCCCAACAGTGTGGTTAACGTACCAGGGGCGAAGGCGATGTCGACAGCGTCAAGCGCCCGCACCTTGCCAAAGTGTTTGGATACATTGTTCAACACGATTTTGATCGATGCATCACTCATGGAAGCCTCATATGGTTTTCACCTGTTTATCGGTCCGTGCACGTCCCATTGTGAATTGGACCAGCAGCGTAAACACCAGCATCGTAAAAATCAGCACGGAGCCGTAGGCCACGGCCACCCCCGTATCGCCGCTTTCGACGCGTGAGAGAATATAGGTGGTGGCCACATCCGTACCGGCGGTGGCCAGAAATATGACCGCCGAAACCGTCGTCATCGAACGGATAAAACTATAGGCCATGGACGATACGATGGTGGACTTCAATAGCGGCAGAAGAACGGAACGTATGGTCCGCAAGCTTCCCGCGCGCTGCAGCAGCGACGCCTCTTCCAGGCTTGTTGAAATCTGGCTCAGGGCGGACATGCCACCCCGGATGCCCACCGGCATGGCCCGGATGGCCATCGTGATGATCAGGATTGCGGCCGTCCCGGTCAATTCGATGGGCGCCGTGTTGAAGGCCAGGATATAGGCCACCCCAATGACGGTGCCGGGAATGGCAAAGATCAGCACGGTGCCGAAATCGATGATACCGCGGCCATAAAAAGTTTTACGGGTCAGAATATAGGCGATGAGGACACCCACGAGGGTCGTCAGCGGTGCAGCCAACAAGGCGTAGGACATCGAATTCAAGAAGGATGGCCACGCACCCGATTCCAGGCCTTTGGACCAGAGTTCCAGGTGATGGGACAGGGTCAGGGTGTAGTCCGCCCCCCATTGTTTTACGAAGCCGCCCAAAAAAATGCTGAAATACAGCAGACCAACAAGAAAAAACCAGATGACGACAAACAGGGTCAAGCCGCGCTGCAACCCTCGTGGCAGCGGGGTGACATTGCCCGCGGTCTCCACCCCGGTGACGGTGACATATGACTTCTTGCCAATCCATTTGTTCTGAATATAGAAGATCGACAGGGAAAGAACCAGGAGGATGATCCCCAATGCCGCGGCTCGCGCAAAGTCGAGCTGGGCGCCGGCGATCGAGAAGTAGATCTCGGTGGACAGCACGTCGTATTCGCCGCCGAGTACAAGCGGATTACCGAAATCGGCTGCCGAGGAGATCATTCCCAGGAGGAAGGCATTGGCGATTCCCGGCCTTATCAGGGGCAGCGTAACGTGCCACATCGTGGCCCAGCGACTGGCGCGCATGGTCAGGGAGGCCTCTTCCATGGCCGGATTGACCGAGGCCAGCATCCCGCTGATGACCATATAGCTGATGGGGGTGAGGGAGAGCGTCTGGGCCAGAAATATCCCCAGGAAGCCATAGATATAGCCGGAGCGCTCAAACAGACCGGGGCTGCCCTCGGGTATCAGCAGCCCGGCCGGGCCCAGAAGATACATGAGCCCGTCGTTGATCATGCCGGCCCGCCCGAAGATGAGAATCAGGGACATCCCCACCACGAAAGGCGGGGTGATGATCGGCAGGATGTAAAAAACCTTGATCAGGTAGCGGATCCGTGTGGTCGCCCGGACGGCGTACAGCGCAAAGGCGAGGCCGAAGAGGGTCGTGGCCAGACCCACTGAAAATGCCAGAACCAGGGTGTTGCCGATGACCCGGCCCACACCGAAGGAAGTAATGATCCGAAAAAACTGAAAAGGTGAAAATATCCCGGCCTTGTCAAAAAGCACATTGTTGAAGATTTCTCCGACCGGGAAGAAGATGAAGACGCTGACCATGAAAATCACAAAGATCACCGCGCCGGCAATGAAGGTGTCACCCCGCTGAAAACCAAGTTCGGCCATACCGACGGCGAAGAGCGCCGCCAGGCATATGGCGATGACCGTCGCCCCGAGCCCCATGGAGGTCTCCGTGGCAGTGAAGCCGATGAGCAGGGCGCCCAGGGCCAGGCCGGGAACGACCGCCCAGAGCCCCCCGGAAATCTTCGCCGAGATGCGGAGCCAAGCCAAAGGGATCATGAGGGTCAGCAGGATGGGCAGGACCAGGGTCGAACGAACCTGCTTCCATCCCAGCGCATCGACCCACTCCTCAGCCGTAAAATCACCGAGGCCGTATTCAAGGGCCGTCCACGGGAGAAGCCAATAGGCCGTGATGGCGATCAGCAGCCAGGAGAGAACGGCCCAGGGGCTGGTCTCTCCCGGCTGGCGTTGGGTTTGGATCTTCATAATGCGTTTCCGCCCGCAGAGGGGGAGACATCAGGTCGCCCGCCCAAAGGGGCCAGGCAACGCTGTTCAGAATTTGTCTTCGATCCCCTTTGTCCCGCGCCGAGCATCGGTGGCAGGATCGGATTAAGCGTGTCGGCTTGTTTGAGCGAAGCGAGTTCCGACACGCGCCGAGCATGTCGCCGACGCACAAGATAAAGCGGGACACGGGCGCCTTCTTTTGGTTACTTTTCTTATGCGTATAAGAAAAGTAACAACAAATAGAGCAACCCGGATCGGTAGGACCTCTCCGGATCCTCTGCTACAGGTGTTGGATCAGGGTCAAAACTAAACATCGCCCCCGACGTTGAGCGTTACCGCGCAACGGGTTTGATCTCCTTGGCCCAGCGGTCGATCAGGTGCGAGCGCATTTCCTCGGAGCCGAACTTGACGAAATCATAGTCGATGAGCTTGACCTGATCCAGCCGGATGGCTTCCTTGGGAACATTGGCATTCATGTTGGTGGGCACCTGGAACATCTTGACGCGCTGGGGGACTTCCTGACCTTCGGCACTGAGCATGAAGTCCACGAACAACTTGGCGTTTTCCATGTTGCGGGCGCCTTTGATGATGCTCAAACCACCGATCTCGTAACCGGTACCCTCGGCGGGAACCACCAGTTCCAGCGGAAAGCCGTTGGCTTTCTGAAGGGCATGGTCATGCAGAAAGCCGATCCCGATCATGGTTTCTCCGCGGGCGGCGGCCTTACCCGGGGCGGATCCCGATTTGGTGTACTGGTTGACGTTCTGATGCAGCTTGGCCAAATATTTGAACGCCTCCTCTTCACCTTTGAGCTGCACCATGGTGGCCAGAACCGTATAGGCCGTACCTGAACTCTGTGGGCTGGCCACCTGGATCATCCCTTTGTATTCGGGTTTGGTCAGATCCTCCCAGGATCGCGGCATGGGCAGATTTTTTTCCTTGAGAACATCGGTGTTCACCGAGTAGCCCAGGACACCGGCGTATACCCCGGCGCTATGATGCTGTTTGCTGGTGGCCGGGTTCTTGAATTCCTCGCCGATCTCCTTCAACATGGGCGATGCGTAAGGCTCCAGCAGGCCGTTGACTCCGGCCTGGGAATGGGGGTCCAGCGTTCCGGCATACCACACGTCCCCCTTGGGGTTGTCCTTCTCGGCCAGGATTTTGGCGTAGGTCGAGCCGGATCCGGATCGTGTCATCTGGACCTTGACGTCATATTTTTTTGAAAAGGCGTCGGCCACCGCCTGACAAGCGAAAGGCTCGTTGGAACAATAGACGACAAGACGCCCTTTGGCCAATGCGCTGGAGGCCGCGAAAACAATGTACAGCATTACCAGAAAAATGCTCGAACGTTTCATAAGCCACTCCCTTCTTACCATGTGGTTTTTGTCGACGCGACATGTCTGCCGCGTGGATAATGATTCAACGCCTTTCCTCTGACAAGAGGTAACATGGCCGTATGCCGATTTCAGCCGCCTGCCGTGCTGACCAGATAAAATCCCGCCAGCATGACCCCGGAGGTGACCAGCCGGTAGATGCCATAGGGCTCCTTCAACTGGAGCCACCCGACAAGCACGGCGAGCAGCACACTCGACTGGCGCAAACTGACGATATAACTCACTGGATTGGACTGCATGACATGCAGAATGAGGCTGTAGGAAGCCATCGTACCAACAGCCGCCACGATGATCTGCCGCCACTGCCCGGTCCACACGCCTTTCAGTTGAAGCTTGCGGGTCGCGGCCATATAACCCCAAAAAAACAGGTAACAGAAGATGACCTGGAGCATGAAAAAACAGGGCCCCCGCATGGCCGGCGGTATGGCGGTCACGTCGGACAGGGCAACCATTGCCGCCTTGTCCACCAGCGAGTAGGAAACCACGGCGCCCAGCGTAACAAACGCCCAAACCGAGTCCTTTTTAAGGACCGCACGCTTGAACGCCAGAAGCTCAGCCCGGCCGCGCCCCCGGAACTGAAGCGCGATGACACCCAGGACCACGATAAAGATCCCGACGCCACCCCGCATCGAAATGGTTTCGCCGATGATCAGAAACGCCGCCACGGGAACCAGGGCCGGCGCGGAGCGGGCAATCGGATACACATAGGAAATGTCGCCGCTCTCGTAGGCTTTGCTCAACGCCAGAATGTAAACACCGTGTAACAAACCGGAGACCAGCACAAAAATCCAGAGCGCTTCAGGTATGGCCGCCAGCGGCAGCATCGATAGACCGGCAACAGCGACAGCCGCCATGCTGGTGCCTTTCAGGAGCGAAAAGACCGCCGGATCTCTGCTCGACTTGGTCAGGAAATTCCATCCGACATGGATGGTGGCCGATAATAATACAAGCAAGATTGCGCTGGGCGTCATTGGTTATTCCGTTCGACCGGATTTATCTCCTGTACGCCGGCTTTGACGGTTTGCTGCCCTGAAGGACTGCAGGGTTGCCCAATTTATGACAAGGCCCCGGCGATCAGACGATAAGCCGTAAAGGCTGTGACGGCTGCCAAGCACGGTGTGAGCACCCATCCGATCAGGATGGTGACAATGGTTTTTTTGCTG
>JASJCV010000150.1 GCA_030065275.1 Desulfobacterales bacterium
GGCCGTTCCCGAACTGAGGTCGGTCGGGCTCTGGGCGCCGAACGGACCGACCTCGGCAGCCCCTATTTCAATGGGCGTTTTTTGCCCGCCTTCCGGTCCTCCTGTCTGGGGTTGACAGGGGGCACTGGATATGACAGCTATTGGTCGTACCATTTATTGAAAAAATGCTCGTTTATCATCAAAAATAACAAAAATATTTCATTAAACGCACAATATGGTAGTACCAATGAATCCCGATCAGTCATTCAAAGATGTTTTTTTGCCCGTGCAAGGCGGTCGCGCCAGCGAGGACATCGCCCTGAAACTGGAGGCCGCCATTCTCGACGGCCGACTCAATCCCGGCGAACGGCTGCCCAGCGAGCGCGAGATGCAGGTCCAATTCGGAACGGGCCGCGGGGTGGTGCGCGAGGCCATCCAGGTACTCAAGCAGAAAGGCCTGCTCGAGGTGCGCAAAGGGGCCAAAGGCGGGGCCTATGTGCGGCGGCTGAACGTGGCCAATGTTTCCGAATCGCTGGCCCTGTTTCTCAAGCAGCACCCGGTGGGAAGAGAGCAGTTGATCGAATTTCGCGAGAGCATGGATCAGACCATCACCCTGCTGGCCATTGCCCGGGCGACGCCCGACGAGAAGGCGCACCTGCTGGCGGAGGCCCTTCGCTTCGAGGCGCTGCTGCGGGAACCGAAGCCCGATCTGGCCATAAGCGGCGAACTGGATCGCCAGCTGAACATCATGCTGGCGCGCATGGCCCGCAACTCATTGTTTGAATGGGTGATGCAGGCGCTGCAGCTCGGTTTCAGCTCCCACGACCACGCCCTGTACGAAGATCCCCGGTACCGTGACCGGGCGGCGGCCAACTGGCGCGATACGGCCCGCGCTATCGCCGACAACGAACCCCTGCGGGCCCTCTCCTACATCGGTCGCCATTACGGCTTGCTGCGGCAGTGTGTGGCGCAAATGCAGGATTCGGCAGCGGATCAGGAAATGCCCCTGTTCTCCGACACCAGCCGTCTGTTTTAGAGGAGCCGTTTTATGCCGTCTTATGATTTCATTATTGTCGGTGGCGGATCGGCCGGATCCGTGCTGGCCAATCGCCTGAGCACCAACCCCAAACAGCGCGTTTTGGTTCTGGAAGCGGGGCTCCCCGATTACCGGCTGGATTTCCGCATTCACATGCCGGCCGCCCTGACCTACCCCCTGGCCGGCAGGACCTACAACTGGTGGTATGAGTCCGAGCCGGAACCCTTCATGCACAACCGCCGCATCTACCAGCCGCGCGGCAAGGTTCTGGGAGGCTCCAGCTGCATTAACGGCATGATCTACATCCGTGGCAATGCCATGGACTACGAGAAATGGGCCCGCGAGGACGGACTCCAAAACTGGTCGTACGCCCACTGCCTGCCCTATTTCAAACGCTTCGAATCCCGCTTGGCCGGCGCCAATCAGTATCAGGGGGCCACGGGCCCCCTCTACCTGACCACGCCGGAATGCGACAATCCCCTCTTCGATGCGTTCTTCCAGGCGGTTCAGCAGGCCGGGTATCCCATTACCAAAGACGTCAACGGCTTTCAGCAGGAAGGCTTCGGCCGCTTCGAGCGCACCACCTACCGTGGCCGTCGCTGGAATGCGGCCAGGGCCTATGTGCATCCCGTGAAAAATCGCCGCAACCTGACCGTCAAATGCCGCGCCCTGACCACCCGCATCCTCTTTCAGGGCCGGCGGGCCGTTGGGGTGGAGTATGTCCGGGGGAAAAAGCGGGTACGGGCTTTCGGCGGGGAGATCATCTGCTGTGGCGGGGCGATCAATTCCCCCCAGCTGCTGCAGCTATCGGGGATCGGTCCAGGGTCCGCGTTGTCCGATCTGGGCATCCGGGTGGTGGCCGATCTGCCCGGGGTGGGGGAAAACCTGCAGGACCATCTCGAACTCTATGTCCAGTATGCCTGCCAGCAGCCGGTGAGCATGTATCCGGCGCTTAAATGGTACAACCAGCCCTGGATCGGGCTGAAATGGCTAGTGGGCCGCACCGGCGAGGCCGCCACCAATCATTTCGAGGCCGGCGGTTTCATCCGAAGCAACGACCAGGTGGCCTACCCCAATATCCAGTTTCATTTTTTACCCCTGGCCATCCGCTACGACGGCACCTCGCCCCGTCAGGGTCACGGCTATCAGGTGCATATTGGCCCCATGAATACCGATGTGCGTGGGTACGTGAAAATTAAATCGGCCAATCCGGCCGACTATCCGCGCATTCGGTTCAACTATCTCTCCACCGAACAGGAGCGTTGCGAGTGGGTGGAGGCCATCCGCAAGACGCGGGAAATCATGACCCAGCCGGCCTTCGATTCTTTCCGCGGCGGGGAGCTGGCGCCCGGCGAGCAGATCCAGAGCGACGCGGAAATTCTCGATTTTGTGGCCCGGGAAGGAGAGTCTGCCTACCACCCCAGCTGCACCTGCGCCATGGGCACCCACGCCATGGCCGTGACCGACCCCGAGCTGCGGGTGCACGGCGTGGAGAGCCTGCGGGTCGTGGATGCCTCGATCATGCCTTATGTCACCAACGGCAACATCTACGCCCCGGTGATGATGATCGCGGAGAAGGCGGCCGATCTGATCCGGGGCAACACGCCCCTGGCACCCGAGCCGCTACCTTACTTCCAATACGCAAATTAGAGGATGGCGCGCATGATCCTGGGCAACCATTACATCGACGGCCGCTGGCAGGCGGCCGCTTCCGGCCGGGAACGTACGGTCACCAATCCCTGCGACGGTGCGGCCATTGCCCGGGTGGCCGAAGGGGGCCGCGAGGATGCCGCATCGGCCGTGACGGCGGCCCGCCGCTGTTTTGATCGCGGGGATTGGCCTCGAACCCCGGCCCTCGAACGGGGCCGTCTGCTGGATCGTTTAGCCGGCCTCGTCGAGCGCGATCGGGAGGAACTGGCCCGCCTGGAGACCTTAGACACCGGCAAGACCCTGACGGAGAGCCGCTGGGATATGGACGATATTGCCGGCATTTTCCGCTACTACGCCGGGCTGGCCGACAAGGAGGGCGGTGAGGTACTGGCCTCCCCGCATCCCGGGACCACCAGCCGGGTGGTGCGCGAGCCGGTGGGGGTGTGCGGTCAGATTTCTCCCTGGAACTATCCCCTCCTGCAGGCCTCTTGGAAAATGGCGCCGGCCCTGGCGGCCGGCTGCACCATCGTTATGAAACCCAGCGAGATCACACCCCTGACGACCCTCAAGATCACAGCCCTGGCTGAGGAGGCGGGTTTTCCACCGGGAGTGGTAAACACGGTCCTGGGGCCTGGCCCCGAAGTGGGGGCCGAACTGGCCCAAAACCCGGATGTCGACCTGATTTCGTTTACCGGGGGCATCGCCACGGGCAAAGGCATCATGCGTGCGGCCGCCGACAGCGTCAAGCGGGTGGCTCTGGAACTGGGAGGCAAGAATCCCAATATCGTATTCGACGACGCAGATTTCGATCTGGCCGTGGATTACGCGTTGAACGGCGTGTTCTTCCACGCCGGTCAAATCTGCTCCGCCGGGGCGCGTCTCCTGGTCCAGGATGGTGTACACGACCGCTTCGTGGCGACGCTGCGCGACCGCATGAAACGCATTGTCCTGGGCAGCGGTCTGGACGAGGGCACCCAGATGGGCCCCCTCATTTCCGCCGCGCACCGGGACAAGGTGGAACACTATGTCGCGCTGGCCCGTGAGGAGGGGGCTCGCCTGGTGCTGGGCGGGGCGCGACCGGATAATCCGCACCTTCAGGCGGGCTTTTTCTACCGGCCGACGCTTTTTACTGCCTGTGAAAGCACCATGCGCATCGTCCAGGAGGAAGTCTTCGGCCCGGTTGTCACCGTGGAGCGGTTTCAGAGCGAGGCCGAGGTCATAGCCCTCGCCAACGGCACCATCTACGGTCTTGCGGCCGGTTTCTGGACCCGGGATCCGGACCGCATGGAACGGATGGCCGGGGCGCTGCGTTTTGGCACGGTCTGGATCAACGATTTCAATGTCTACTTCGTGCAGGCCCCCTGGGGCGGCTTCAAGCAGTCCGGCATCGGACGTGAACTGGGGCGACAGGGCCTCGAAGAATACACCGAAGTGAAACACATCTACCACAATTACGAGACCCGCGCAGTCAACTGGTTCGGGGTCTAAGGGCCTGGCAAGGACCAAATAGGGCTTCACGCGGGCCGCCTGAAACCGTGGCTACATCCGGTTTCACTGGTATTCACCCCACACGAGGAGGTCGTATGTACCATTTATTCAAACGGATGCTTCTTGTTGCCGTCCTGGTTGCTTTCATGCTGTCTTTTGCTGCTGCCGCCTCGGCTGCCCCCGAAATCAAACTGGCCAGCGTGACCTGGACCGGCGTCACGATCAAGACCGAGCTGGCCATGGCCATACTGGAGAGCCTGGGTTACGAGGCCGAAAACAAGGTGCTGGCCGTGCCCTTCGTCTACGCCGCCCTGGATGCCGGCGACGTCGATGCCTTCCTGGGCAATTGGATGCCCTCCATGGCCGGTATCGCCGACAAGTTCTTCAAGAAGGGGTCGGTGATCCAGTACGTGGCCAACATGCCCGGCGCCAAATACACGCTGGCCGTACCGACGTTCTGCGCGGAAGCCGGTCTGAAGGATTTTAGCGACATCGCCCGATACGGCGAAGATCTCGACAACCAAATCCACGGCATCGAGGCCGGCAACGACGGCAACCTGATTATCCGCGACATGATCGAGAAGAACATGTTCGACCTGGGCAAGTTCGAATTGGTGCCTTCCAGCGAGGTGGCCATGCTGGCCGAAGTGCAGTCCCGCGAGAAGCAGAAGCGCTGCATCGTCTTTCTGGGCTGGGCGCCCCACAGCATGAACGAGCGCATCGACATGACCTATCTCACGGGCAGCACGAACGCCACCTTCGGCCCCAACGACGGCACGGCCACGGTCTGGACCAACATCCGCAAAGGCTTTGCCGAAGATCAGCCCAACGTGGCCAAGCTCTTCAAGAACATGGTCTTCCCGGTCGCCATGATGAACCAGATCATGACGACCCTCTACAAGGACAAATCCCTGACCCATCTCCAGGCTGGACTCCAGTGGGTCAAGGCGCATCCGGAAGCCTACAAGGGCTGGCTGGAAGGCGTGACGACAGCGGATGGCAAGCCCGCTGTTCCGGCCTTCGAGGCCTATCTGAAAAGCAATCTATAACAATTGCAAAGGTCTTCCAGGCAAATAGCAGGGATCGCATCTTGATGGTGAATCAACGTGCGATCTTGTCTGTTGTACGATTTTGGCCGAAAGACTAATCGGGGGCAGGGCGTTCAATCAAAACGATGGCGATTTGAGTAAGCGTTATCCAACCTTGAAGGTGACGGCATGTTCATTCACACCATTGTTTCCGTATCCCCGGAAACGCCACGCGACGATTGCGGGCTGCCGGTTGCCAGGGCTGTCCGTGGCGCGGGAGCGTAGCGTATAGCCGCCTGGCGCCATCCTCCCAGGCGTACTACCTATGCCGCCAATCATCACGCTCGTCCGGCCCGATGAATTCGGCCGGCCGCCAGGTGGTACCGCCATCGAGGGACACCTCGACCTTGGCCACATGATCTTCGCCCGCGCAGGCGGCGCCCAACATGACAATCCGGCCGGCCCGACACTATTCATCCGCCAGAGGCTGGGTGATGATCGGCTTGAGTTTTATACCCGTGACGATGGTGCCGCTCCCGGATTCCTCACCTTATTGAAACACGCAACAGATATTCTCCATGAAAAAACCCTCGTGGGGCTTTTCCGGCAGCGTAATGCTTTACAGCCATTTGACGCAGTTGGCCCCGGCCCAGCCCAAGGCCTGTGCGCGCCAGGGGTTTCGGTGCTTCAAAGGCCGTGTTGCGCCGTTCATTATCTTAGGTCAGCAGGGTCGAGTCCTGCGCCATTTCGATGGGGAATTTACGCTCAGAGGAAATCGGCGCCTTACCCAGCGGGGTGTTCACACCCTCGATGGAAACGCCGGCGGCCCGGCGGCCAAGTCCGGCTTCGGCCAGGAGGACGGAAAAGGGCAACACCGCCCCAAACGGCGCTACCGACCCCGCCGATGGACCACGGGTTGCCCGAGGCTTTCGTGGCCAGCGGGGATCGGCCATTTCCGCACCACTCGGGGGTGTAGGCCGTAATTGTTGTGGGCCGGCGACAGATCAAGTGGAAGGTAGTCGCAACAGCGTCCTGATTTCCTCGGCGATGGTCAGCGCCCACTGGTTCAGAGCTATTTGGTCCTCGGGAATCTGCCCCTGGTTGTGATTAAAAAACACGTCGTTGGTTGTAACCCAGGACTGCAGGCGTACGACCAGGGTTTTGGCGTTCAGGGGGTTTTCGGTCATGATCCGCATGTCGTCGCGCATGGCTTATCCCATCGATGGGCGACAGATGTTGCATAGGAAAGCACACCACTGCGTAAAGCATTTCAATGCCGCAATACAACCGCCACCGTCGCCATGATAGCCTGTTTGGGGCGATAAATTCGATTGAGAGAAAGCCCCATTGGGGCATGCTGTATCGGATCAGAGAGACAGGCCGGTCGGGTCCACCAATCAATGACCGACCACGAATAATGGTGTCCTAATTGAAAAAAGGCAGGCCGGTAATTAGAAGCTGATCTTTAAAAAAGTCTTTTGCTCCCATATCTGTGTTGGGCGCTCGTTTACATCCTCGAAATACCGATGTATTCTTCCGGTTCGGACCCACAAGCAATATTCGACCAGGAGGGGAATCCCGCTCTGGCGGGGAAACTCGCGGCCAGCCGAATCTGGAACCAAAATCCTAATTTTGAGATGGCTTCTGATAATTGAGATGTGCCCCATATTCTTAAAAGTGGTAGCCGATGCCCGTGGCGACCATCAAGGCGTCGCTGTCAAAAAAAGCGATATTGGCATCGGTCCGGCCACAGGCTGCCAGACCGTAAACTGACAGTTGCGACCACCCGAAGGGTTCATAATAACTTAACTGCGCGGACAAATCATAGGCGCGGGCTTTGCGCGTTTTGTCAAAGATCGGGTGCCGGTCACGGTAACCCGCCCAGCCGACCTCAGCTCGGGTTTCAAAACACCAGGGGCCGTCCTGCCAGACCTGGGCCAACGCCAGATAGAGCCCGTCGCTGGCATTGGCCATGCCCCGCATGCCCTCGATTTCATAGCGCGCGGTCGGTATGATCTTAAGATTGGCGTTCAATAACCAAACGTAGCCGACTTCGAAGCCGGACCGGTAACCTTCCCGCCGAAGATTTTTTTCTATTTGCCCGATCTGGTCATCGTCCACATCCACGGTTATGATCGATGACGAGATGTTAAACCCCGAGTCAAGAATGTTCTCATAATCGAATGTTAAACCCATGCCGGTTTCATCCGTCCGCGAGCGCCTGGTCCCCACCAGATAGGGATTCTCCCAGACGTCACGGCGCGTGTAGATACCTGCAACGCGAATCCGCCCCCAATCCTCCCATGATTGGGAGACCCCCAGCACTAGCCCCGCGTTCACATCCTCGTTGCTGACAAAGAAGGTGGTGCCCGTATCTGCGAGCGAATAGCGCAATTCGCCGGACACAAAGGGGACGAGATTCGACTCCCGCTCACCGCGTTCGTCGAGTTCGTCAATCCGACGGTTGCCGCCGGAGGCATCCAGCTGACTCGTACGGCCGGTTATCCAGATACCTCCCAGATAGATATCCCCACCGAAGCCGCCCGCATCCGCTTGGGCGGTGTGGCCTGGCAGAACAGATCCCATGCAAACGATAAAGCCACAACTTATCAAACAAACGGTCTTCTTCATTTAGGCGCTCCTCATGATTGGCGTTGATTCAGGATTCCATGCTTGAATACAGCGCGTGTTTACTTCCGATCGATTACCGTGTCTGTAAGAAAAATGTGAGTAAATGTAACTCGATGTAAGCGCGACAGGCGGTTGCCGGAGGTTACGAATTGTTACAAACGCCAACAGAATCGGTACAGACTTCTGGTCGGAAAGTCTTTAGAAGGGGGGTAAGAATTTTTTTTTGTGCTTATTGCTGTTTCTCAGGCGTGGCTAAAGGCGCCATCCAATTGAAGATGCGCCGCTTGCTACCAGCCTATGCCCTGCGCGCGAACGCGATTGAGGCCTTGCAACCGCTTCGGGTGTGAAAGACCGCGAACAAGGCCTCTCTTATGGACGCCAACGTGACCCGGTATCGTCGAGTCCGGTCAACTAGAAAACGACTTGCCAGCTGAAGTAAAAACTCGGGCCGGTGCTGTGATCGGCGCCTTTTGGTCTGGGGAATACCTGTCGCGCCTACCCATTGGCATCAGGTCTATTGCGTTGGATAGAGCGATACGAGAACGTGTGACACGCCAAAGGAGCCGTCATGATCAAACGCCGCAAAAGAATAATGGTCTTAGGGGGCGACATGTTGCGAACGATCTTCTTCATGTTGAGTCTGGGGCTGATTCTGTATGCGATGGTCCATGCGGGTGTCGGCCCTTGAACAGCGCGAAAAAATGCCCTCGGGCGAGAGCCGTCACGTATATGCACCGGCGCCCGCGGGCTTCCTGAATGGTGGCCAGGCGGGCGAGAACTTTCGATCGGAAGGACAGCACCGTCTTGCGTTTTGGGCCCGCTGAGCGTAATAAGATTTGAATCCGCCTGCCAGCCGTCAGAGGAAAAGACAAAAGCGGCACCGAACAGTTCAAGGCCGCGGTCAGAACCCGGGTCACCCGGGAGGTAAACGATAGGGCCTTCGCACTTGCGAGCACTACACGCGAAGGCGCTGATGATCTCTCTCGCGTTGACTGCAGAAGGCTTTGCCGCGAAAAACGTGCCCAGGCCAAAA
>JASJCV010000151.1 GCA_030065275.1 Desulfobacterales bacterium
ATGATCTTCAGCAGGGCCTGCTGAACACCCTCGCCCGAAACGTCGCGGGTGATCGAGGGGTTGTCGCCCTTGCTGGCAATCTTGTCGATTTCATCAATGTAGACGATGCCCTTCTTGGCCCGCTCGACGTCGTAATCGGCATTCTGCAGAAGCGCCAGGATGATGTTCTCGACATCCTCGCCCACGTAGCCGGCCTCGGTCAGGCTGGTGGCATCGGCGATGGTAAACGGTACGTTCAGGAAGCGCGCCAGGGTCTGGGCCAGCAGGGTCTTACCGCAGCCGGTCGGCCCAATCAGCAGAATATTGCTTTTCTGAATTTCGATATCGCCATTTCTAAGGCTCGAATTCAGGCGCTTGTAATGGTTGTAGACGGCCACCGCCAGAATCCGCTTGGCCGCCTCCTGCTCGATGACGTATTCGTCCAGCTGCGATTTGATTTCCTTGGGCACGAGCAGGTTCTCAAGCGCGTCTGTCTCTTTTTCGCTCTCCTCTTCGATGATCTCGCTGCAGAGCTGGATGCACTCGTCGCAGATGTAGACCGCCGGGCCGGCAATCAGCTTGTTGACCTCTTTTTGGCTCTTCCCGCAGAACGAACAGAACAGATTGTCGTTGTCATCCTTTTTATTCGTCATTTTTGCTCTCCGCGGTATCCGCATCCCCGCCGAGATCGTCCCGGCTGGTAATTACGTGGTCGACGATACCGTAGGCTTGCGCTTCCGTTCCGGACATAAAATAGTCGCGGTCCGTGTCCTTCTGGACCTGATCGATGGGTTTGCCGGAGTGCGTGGCCAGAATCTGATTGAGATCCTCCTTCATGCGCAGCATCTCTTTGGCGTGGATCTCCACGTCCGAAGCCTGACCCTGAAAGCCGCCCATGGGTTGATGGATCATGATCCGCGCGTTGGGCAGCGAATAACGCTTGCCCGCGGTGCCGGCGGTGAGCAGGATGGCCCCCATGCTGGCGGCCTGTCCGATGCAGACCGTGGCAATGTCTGGTTTAACATACTGCATCGTATCATACACGGCAAGGCCGGAGGTCACGATCCCGCCGGGGGAGTTGATATAGAAATTTATATCTTTTTCGGGGTCTTCGGACTCCAGGAAAAGCAGCTGGGCGATGATCAAGTTGGCCACCTCGTCGTTCATCGCCGATCCCAGGAAAATGATGCGGTCTTTGAGAAGCCGGGAATAGATGTCGTAAGCCCGCTCGCCCCGACTGCTCTGCTCGATCACCATGGGTATGAGTGCCACGTTTGCATCTCCTTCGTGTAATTAAATCGATTATCCGCCCGAAAAGACGGGCCTGTCAAGGAGGATCGTCAACCCTTTATGGCCAGGCCTGGCTGTGATGCGGCAGATTCAAAAACGGCAAGCTTCCAAAAATTCGAGCCGGGCTAGCCTTCCGGCGTGTCCTCCACCGGTTTTTCAAGCTCCGGCTCGACCTCCTCGATTTCACTTTTTTCAATAATAAGGTTGATCGCCTGTTTTTCAAGCAGGGTGTGCTTGAAGATATCCACCCGATCGGGGTGCTGGGCGTAAAACTGTTTGATCATGTCCACGGGCTGGTTGAAGCTGGCGGCCATGTCGGCGTAGCCCTTTTCAAGGTCCTCGTCGGAGAGCTCCATGTTTTCCTGCTCGATGATCTTGCCCAGGAGCAGGTGGCGGCGGACCTGCTTGACCGCCGTATCGCGGTATTTTTCCTCCAGCGCCTCCTTGGTCAGGCCGAGCTCCTCCATCGAGGTGTTGTGGTAGGAAAAGCTCTGTTGGGCCTCGGACACGATGCTTTCGAGCTCGTGGGCCACCATGGCGTCGGGCACCTCGAAAGTCTGCTGGTCGAGGAGCGCGGTGAAAACCTGTTCATGCAGCTCCTGCTCCTGGCGCTTGGCGTAGCCTTTGGACAGGTTTTCCTCGATTTGCTTACGCAGCTCGTCAAGGGATTCGAACTTGCCCAGGCGCTTGGCCATGGCGTCGTCGATCTCGGGCAGCACCTCCTGGCGAATCTCCTTGAGGGTCACATCAAAGGCGATCTCGAGCCCGGCGAGCTTGTCGTTGTAATAGTCCCCGGGAAATGTGACGTTGAACGTCTTCTCATCACCGGATTTCATCCCGACCACCTGGTCGTCGAAATCCTTGTGGATCAGACCGTCACCAATTTTCATTGAAAAATCGGTCGTTTTCTGGGTTTCGGTGAAAGGCTGGCCATCCTTGGAGCCCTCGTAGTCGACGAGGACGACGTCACCTGCGGCCGCCGCGCGATCGTCCTCGACAGGCTCCATCTTGGCCAGATTCTTACGCAGCATCTGGATCTGGGCCTCGAGCTCCTCCTCGGTGGGGCGGTAGAGGGTTTTCTTGAGTTTGAAGCCCCCGATCTTGAGGTTTTCCAGTTCGGGTCTGACCTCGACCACCGCGTCGAAGGCGTAGGGCCCATCCGCCCGGAGTTCGGGCGGATCGATCTGGGGCATGCCCACCACGTTCATCTCGGAGTCCTTGAGCACCTCCAAAAACGCCTCCTGGATCAGACGGGAGGACACATCGGCGCGGACCTCCTTGCCGTATAGGCGCTCCAAAACGTTGCGGGGGGTCTTCCCCGGACGGAAGCCCTTGACCTTGGCATTTTTCTTGAGCTCCCGGTAAGCGCTGTCCAGCTCCTTGGCGACATCCGCCTGGGGAATTTCGATGCTCACTTTTTTCTTGACCGCGCTTTGCGCTTCAACAGTGAAATTCATTCGGATTCCTTTCCCAACGAGCGTATGCCCGTCAACACGATTTGCGGGTACGCCCCGGCAACGATAACCCTATTGTAAACGATAACCCGTAATATATTGAGTGCCCGGAGAGGCTTCTCTCCAGGCACTCAATGATTTCGAAAGGGGTGGTGCGAGAGGGGAGACTTGAACTCCCACTCTGTCGCCAGAGCTGGATCCTAAGTCCAGTGCGTCTACCAATTCCGCCACTCTCGCACATTCAACAAGGCATAGAGACAAAAGGGAAAATTAATATGTTGCCCAAAACGTGTCAAGCAAAATCGGGGCCGTTGGGCAAGCTCGTGCGCCGGCAATTTGGCTATTGCAGGTGGGATCGTGACCGACGCCCCGGGAAAACGCCAGGGATGCTGTTAATCGGGTCGGAAGCCGGAGCGGTGCGATGCGCTTGCACCCCGCCCGCAAACCGTGGTAGGGAAGCGCCCACAAACCTCGGGGCGTAGCGCAGTCTGGTAGCGCGCCTGCTTTGGGAGCAGGATGTCGGGGGTTCAAATCCCTCCGCCCCGACCAATTATATCAAGCACTTACCTCACCTTCAGCCCCCATCACCCCTCAATTTCCGCATCTAACAGACGCTGGGAAGACGCTACGGTGTCAGAATCGATTAATTTGCGCTGCCAGAAGTCGGTTAGGTAGTCCGTCTGCCTCCTGGTTCATGTCTCGGTATGCCCCGCATAAATTTCCGTTGTTTTCGGGTGATCTTGACGCAAAAATCGCTGAAGCTGAGCGAGGCTTATATTCCCCTTGTCCGTTAAAATGGACGTCGCAAGGTTTCTGAACTGATGAAGGTTAAAGGGCGGGATTTAGCCTTTTTATAAAGCCTGATCGTAAAATCGGCAGCGATCTGATCGCTCAGTTGGATACATCGAATGCCGACTACGACGTCACCGACTGCCCCGCCTGCCGATTCATCACCCCGTGGAAGTCGTAAGCAAAAGACTGGTAGGTTATGCGGTTTTGGTTAGACACTCAATTTAGGTTATAATCGCTTCTTGGATACAGGAACCCGATTGACTTACCGTTGACTGGCTATCAACCTTGAAAATCGATTATATGCCCTTATTTTTTAGATATTATACATACGATAATCAAAACCGTCATAAAACATCTTCTATCCTATTTTGGGCTCGTCCAAAACAGTACTGGTTCTAACTTCGTTTTTAGTGAATGTCCGCCACCGTCCCTCAGGTCTACACCTCCGTTAATAATTTTTAGCGTCTGAAATCCACTTCTGAAAATAGCTTCTTTCAAGCCGGCATAGCCCGTAGTACCGCCCCAGCGGATATAGACCAAAAAAAGTGATCAGGTCTTATCATTTGCGTGAAACCTGAAAATTCCAGTTAGGTGTCATTTGACCATTTCTAACCAACCCATCCAGAACAAAATGCTATGCAAAATTATGTTTGCGAATCGGCATACAGGCAGTTGCTATTTAAATCAGGGGTCGGGGAGTTTATCCCAAGACCAGTTCTTTGATATTCCAAGTTGATCTACCCTGTTTGAACGCTTGAAGCTGATGCATCTGAACGGTTAGCCCCATGGCGGCGAAGATCCAGCGGTTGTTCTCATCACCTCGCATCCAACAACGGTCTAACTCGAATATGTCCTTCACCAATCCTTGCATGGGTTCAACTCTAAAGGAGCGTTGACGGTAGATCTTCTTATGTTTCGGCTTTTGCATGAATTTGATCATTTTCCTGCGAGCCGGTGTCTTGTCCATGTTTGGGCGGCAATAGGTGATCATATTCATTCGTCGCTGTCGCTTAAACTCACGGAACAGGTCAGCGTCGTCAGCTTTGGAATCCATGGCCAGGTAGTCAACTTGGCCTTTGAGATGGTAGGTTTCCAGCCACATGCGCTTGGCTTCGTTGGCCGCGTTTCGCATCCATAGGAAGCAACCTAAAACCGGATGCTTATGGGAGGTTAATGAGAAGCTGCCATGACCGTAAACCCAGCCATCCGCGTTGGACTTGCACCATGTGGCCTTTTTATCGACACCGCGCAGGCCCTTGGGAATAATGCCCAAATCCTTTTGTTTCTTGTGCCAGACGGGCCCTTTGGCCTTGTTCATCATTTTGTCGGCACTGATCGTGCGGTCCTTACTCAAGCTCAGGAAATAGCTGAAAAATAAACGCTGCTGGTTTTCCAGGGAAATGACGGATTTTTTTTAACCGGAACCTCAACTGTCGTTCACTGATAGGTGATAAATCCATGTCTTCTGCGATGATTTCCCAGTATCGCATGGCCATTTTATGAATTTGAACATAGGATTTTATCTTTAGTTTGACCGATAAAATCGCAATGAACATGATCAGCCATTCAGGATATTTGAACTTAGGGCCACGCTCGCCGAGTCGTTCCGGATCGGGAAAGTCGGTTTCATCCAGAAAGGCACGAAAGTCATTACGTGTTTCACGAATCCATTGCTTGGAAATCTTGTTCGACTTGGTGGCCATGAATAATCTCCTTTCGCATTGAAATCATTGAGATTATTCATAACAATTGCATGGGCTTATGTCTAGTCAAAAATATCGTTTAATTTAAAGCGGTTAGGGTGTTTCAAAAACTCCCCGACCCCTCAGATATAGATAAAACAACGACACAATTTAGACTACAAGCTATCTCAAAATAATTTGAACAAGATCATTGCACAGCCTAACTGAAGAAAACCCAGGAAGTTGTCTGCATGATATTCCCACCGAACCACAAGACGCCTGAAGTTATACAACCAAGCAAACAAGCGCTCCACCTTCCAGCGACGTTTGTAGCGCCTGAGTTTGCGCCCATCCTGGGTGGCAGGTTTCTTGCGGTTGCGCTTGTGAGGTGCAATCAGTTCAATTCCGCGTTCTTCAGCAAGGCTTTGATCAAGTTTGTCGCTGTCATAGGCCTTGTCGCCAATAATCTTATCAGGGGCATAGGGTGTAAAGCTGCTATCGACTGTGTCTTCAACAAGCCTCACTTCGTGGGGAGAAGCGCTTTCAATGTGAGCGGCGATAGGAAAACCCGATACGTCTGCGACCGCCATGATCTTGGTGCCTTTGCCGCGCTTGGTCTTGCCGACAGCAAGACCCCTTTTTTTGCCGGAACGAAGCTACCGTCGATGAACGCTTCGCGTATATCGATGCCGCCGCGTTCGTACAGGTCTTCGACCAGCTCAGTGGCAATGCGTCGAAAAATGCCTTCGTTGACCCATTGCTGAAAGCGTCGATGGCAGGTTTGGTATGGCGGATATCGCGCAGGAAGGTCTTTCCAGGGTGCGCCTGTGCGCAATATCCATAAAATACCATTTAAGACATCACGAGGATCGCGCCCACGTCGGCCTCTGGGATCTTTTTTCTCGGCCAATGACGCGATAATCGGCTCTATCCGGCTCCATTGTTCGTTTGTAAGTTCCATCCTGATTTTATTACATAATCAGGCATCGATGTCTAGAATTTATTTTGAGATACGCTCTAATAATTACAATTATCTTTTTATTTAATCGGTCGGTAAACCCTGTATCAGTATATATTGATACAGGGTTTTATTTTGGAGGAAACATTGAAACCGTTTGAAGCCAATTCGTGATGGATTGTATGTTTGCTCTTATCGAAAATATCTTTGGCGTCGAAAATGTTCAAATTCTATTCTCATTCCGCTACAGTATAGTTCAGGATGAAGATAATATTTTCGACGGCCTCGGGGTTGAGTTGACCCTGCTCTCCTTCAAATACACCATCGACATTAACGACGGATAGTGCCCACTCACCCGGCCCGCTGTTGGTCAGATCGCTCACGCTTACCTGATACAATTTACCGAAAGTGCCCGAGGGTGCGCTGAAGTCAAGGGATGCCTCGCCACCGGGATGGACCATCGTAAACTCGGCATCTGCAGAACCTGGATCGGTAACGGCATCGGACAATTGTATATAGACGTGAACCGAATCCACAACAATCTCCCGCCCCCTGAAGACATAAGGGAATCGGTCCCGGCCGAGATTAAGCGTCATCAGGTGCTGTTCCGACTCACTCTCCGGATGCAGAAAGCGATGAAACTCGGTTGGAAATTCGTGACGGATGCTGAACAGCTGTTGCAGTCCGGGGGCGTTTTCTCCGGTAACCAGGGCGTTGATCGCATCATGCAGGTGTTGGTTTGCCGTATCCCGTAAGGCAGCACCGCCCTCTCTGGCCGTATAGCTCAAATGCAGAATGACATCCGAGATGGAGTCATAGTCAAACTGACGAAATTCATTGGGCAGTTCCAACTGCCAGCGACTGATCACGCCGGCGCCTTCGAAGGGCAAGTAGCGTTCGTCCCGGAAGTTGAGCTCGAACAGACCGCTGTCATTTTGGCCGCTGCTCGTAGCAATGGACTGGATGGCGCCAAAGGTGTCGCTGAAGCGTGGGTCCTCATTATCCAGATCACGTGCATACTGACCGCCGGGCAGTGTACTTAGGCGCCGGATTGAACTGCGCAGCAGACGCAAGGTGCAGGAAACCGTGGTATAAGGTCCGGTGACGGCGGGAATCGTGATGGAAACCGACTTGATGCGGCGGAAGTAGTGGCCGGGATAGTCGCAATCGAACAAAGCTTCGGGCAATTCGATGTCGCAACGGCCTTCTTCTTTGAGGCGTAGCAAAGCGAGCGGATTGAGCATATTCAGCGAGACATGCTTGGTCAGTTCGAATTCGCGGTAATTTTCTTCCAGATAGGCCACCTCCAAGCGTTTCAGGTCGTGGTAGAGTTTCTCACCCGACAGCAAACCTTTTTTAAGGCTGTCCCAATAGCCGAACTGAATGTAGTCGTTGTTCGTGGCACCGAGCTCGAAACGCAAGGCCCGCTCGGCTCGCCTGGCCAGATCGTAGGCGAGTTTGTAGCTTTCAAAATAAATGTTTGAGATCGTCGCGGTCATCCAATGGTAGAGCTCCTGACCGGTATACTTATCACTCAGAAAGGTTTCGATTTCCCTCGCATGTTGCACCTGTTTCCTATGGTTGGCAAGTTCCTGGTCCGCGATTGCGATACTCAGATCGGCAGCGATCAGTTGCCGGTCCATGCCCATGATCTCATGCGCCGCCAAATTGATCTGGAATGTCCAGTCGTGCTCACGCAGGATGTATTGACTAACCTTGGCGCTCAGATTGGCCCCCAGCGAGAGATCGCTAAATTGGGCGTTTAGCCGTTCCCCGCTGGCCGTCGCGGCGGAGGCGATATTGGACCCGCCCACCGAGGTGGAAATGCCCATGCCGATCGGGGCAAGGGACAGGGTAGCGGTCGGCACCTGGTGCCAGCGCGCCGCCGAAATCCTCATGTTTCCCGCGCCCTTGTTGAATCGCTGGGCCTCGGACATCAACCTGAGCTCGCCCTTCTCCTGGAGCAGCATTCGCAGAGCGTCCAGCCCTTCCAGAAATTCCTCCCGGGACACCGTCGCGGTGGTGCCCTCTCCACCCAGAAAATCGATAAAATCATCCAGGGTGATCGTCTTCAGCGGCAATATATCGGCCAAAAACTCACCTGCTGTCGGCAGACCGTCGAGGAAGCGCCCGATTTTTCTAAGACCCGGAATCTTCTTGAGCGGATTGATCTTCTTCAGGCGCCGCCGCATGTTGCCCAGGGGCGTCTTGGCCACAATTCCGTCGACAATGGATTCGACGACCTTGGACAGATCGATCCCCAGGCCGCCGATTTCATCGCCTGTGGACTCGAAATCCGCCGGCGACACATTTTCGAAACTGACCTTGGAGGACGCGTTGCGCAACGGTATCTTCGAACCGACCGGCACCGAAGTGACGGGATTGCCGAGTAACCGTGAGTAATGCGCGTATCTGGTTTCGGCGGTCCGACGGGATTCGAGCAACACTTCCTTCTGTTCGGCGGCCGCCTCGCGCTGTTTGAGGCGTAGCTGTTCCATGCGCTCCAGGAGCGAAATTTCGTGGCCGGAGCGCAGCAGGGTCAGGGCTTCCGCTTCTTTCTTTTCCAAGGCCCTGGGTGGGGCATTGCTGTCCGCCTTGGAAAAGAAAGAAGCGGAAGCCCTGACCCTGCTGCGCTCCGGCCACGAAATTTCGCTCCTGGAGCGCATGGAACAGCTACGCCTCAAACAGCGCGAGGCGGCCGCC
>JASJCV010000003.1 GCA_030065275.1 Desulfobacterales bacterium
GCCGTGCACCGGTCAGGCCGCCAAAGCCATTAAGCCGCTGGCGCTTCTATGCCAGCCAACCCTTTGGCCGTCGGCCGGCAGCCTTCCCCGCCCGGCCTTGCCGCCTCGTTTGCGGCAGTGGTTTCAGGGCGCTCGATCGGCAAGGCCGCGGCACGTGATCCGGCAGGTTCATTCTCAGGCCGGGCCCGACACCACCGCCAGGGTGACCATGGCCTTGGCCACCCGCACCTGTTCCTGTTGGTCGTTTTCGCAGAAGACTTCGGATTCTGTAAAAATCAGGCGTCTTCCGGCTTTGAGGACCCGGGCGCGGCAGTGGAGCCGAATGCCGCGGGCCGCGCGCATCAGACTGATCTTGATATCGGTCGAGAGAACGTAGTGACCGGCCGCCACCAGCGAGGCGCCGGCCGTTCCGGCCGTGTGGTCGGCCACGGTGGTCAGCACCCCGGCATGCACGAAACCGTCCTGCTGCTGGTGGCGTTGATCGAGATCCAACTGCGTCCGACAGTGGCCGGGAGTGACATCGACGAGGGTCATGCCGACCGCGGTAATGAACGGCGCCTGCCGGAAGACGCGGTTGATTTCGGTCTGGTAGTCGGGATTGCGCGGTTTCACGGGCTCTATCGCTTGTGGGCTTGGTGGTGCGTCGCTGCGGACGCAAATGGGTCCTACCTAAGCGATCGCTCCTCAAATTGCAACCGCACTTCGGCAGGCCATTGCTTCTCCCGGTGGCACAGCGAGGGCGAACGATCGGTGTGCCTCACCCCCCGGGAACGGTTGCCGAAATCGTGGCCGCCCCGTCTTGACCCACCGGGCTGGCCTAGTCCCCTTCCGGGATGAGCGCTAAAGCAGGCGCCAGAGCGACGCCGCGGGTCGGCCGGCTTTGAAGCGGCCGTACCAGCGGCACAGCGGGAAGAGCAAGACCAGACCCGCCAGCCAGAAGCCCAGCATCGCAACTTGTGACACGCCGGCCGGAACGATCCACCCCATCAGGCCGTAGAGGTAGAGATGCAGGACGTAGAAGAAGAACGGGCTGCGCCCGAACACTGCCAGCCAGGCCAACCCCTGGCCGCCCCAACGGCTTAGGAGTCCCAGCAGCAGCGCATTGACGCTCAGGGTCAGAAGAACGAAAGTCAGGCTGGGCGGATATTTGGTGACATTCAGAAAACCGATCCAGCCCACCTGCGGCGGATGGAAATTGCCGAAGCCCCCGATGCCGCGGAGGATGACAAACCCGGCCAGAAGAATGCCGGCGGCCACCAGGGCCTTGCCGGACAGATCATCCGGGCGCCGAATCGCCCTGCGCCCCAAGAGGATGCCCAGGCCTGTGATGCCCAGCCAGGGGATCACGGGGTAGAAAACCATGATGAAACCGCTTCTTCCTGGTATCTGCAGCATGCGCACCCAGGCTGGATGGTCGACGCCGAAGGCCGCCGGACCGGGAGTGGCCCACGCGGTCGCCATTAGCGCGGTCAGGCTGATGCCCGCCACGGTGGCCGCGGGCAGACGGATCGCCAACGACCAGATAAGCATGGCCGCACCCAGTGCGAAAAGCACGCCCAGATAAATGGCCAGGCCCTCACCGCTGCCCGGTATCGGTCCGCCCCGGCCCACGAAGGTTCCGGGCACACCACGGACGAACGCCAGGCCCCAGGCCGGGTTTTCGATCAAAACCTGGGCGGCGACCAGTATCATGCCGCGCAACATGAAAAAACGGCGCAGGCGCGCAGGCGGCCAGCCAGCCGAACGGCGGCTTTCGGCCAGCATGGCCATGCCGGCGCCCATCAGTACGAAGAAGCCCGGCGCACAGATGTGGGTTGCGACCCGCAGGACAAAAGGCAGAGCGTCGGCATAGTCCGGCAGCGAAGTTCCCCAGAATTCGCGTGAATGCATACGGGCAATGAAATAGCTGGCATGGTCGAGGGCCATCAACACCATGATGGTCCCCCGCAGTTCATCCAACGCGGCGATCCGGCGGGGGGCGGGTGCTGTTGAGGACGGCCGGACGCCAGGGGGATCGTATGGCCGGGCGCTGCCCATGGGCATCACACCGGCCGACAGTGGGCCAGCCCCTTGGACGTGCCGTTGAAATGGTGGAGATCAGAGACCCCGCTGCGCCACGTGCGATTCCACGCGTGGGCCCTGAATCGATCTGCGAAAACGGCCGCCGGGTCGTTCCCGGCCGGCTCTAGGGCCTGTGGGGGGATCAGCGGGGGGCGCCGGGAAGTGTTGGAAAATGCGCCGTCGGGCGCCTGCCGAGTTGGTTTTGCGCGTGTGGTCATGGTCCGTCCACCGGATTGCAAGGGTGTGTCCGCTTTGAACCGATTCGATTGCACGGCACCATCCTGGGTCTGACCGACGCCATCCGGCCGGGAAATGATAAAGACTGACCTTCGTGATGCCGCTTGTCCGGCTTCAATCCGGCGGGGGAGGGAGGAGGCCGGCGTAAAGACCCGGGTCGGAACCCGGAATCGGCATGGCCCCGACCGTGCGTCGAAAGAAGTGTTCCGATTGCACCCAACCCACGACGGCATAAGCATAACCAATGGCATGCATGGCTTCCAGAGCGGCCAGCAGCAATGCCCGGCCCAGCCCCTGGCGTTGATATGCAGGCGCCACGCCGATGGGGCCCAGCATGCCACGGGCGGTGGCGTCGTAGACGCAGAATCCGGTCAGCGCTTCGGCCTCGTGGGCGATAAAGCAGCTCACGGGCAGCCGGGAGAAAGTGATCTCGCACTCGGCGGCCCAACCGGCCCCGAACGTGCGGTGCACCCAGGCCGCCACAGCGGTCCGTTCCGACGCCAGGGCGCGACGCACCACCAGGCTGCCGGGCGGGCGCTGAACGCGATCCGGCAGTGCGTAGAGTTTGACGAGCATGTCGGTCATGGCGGTCGATGGCTTGCGCGATAAGCGCTCAGTGGTACTGTTCGTTGGTAAAGGCCCGCGAAGCGCGTGCCATGTAGTCTTCCATCGAATTGAAAATGAAGTACTGCTGAACGCTGTCCCAGGCCAGGGCCGTGCGTACGCCGGCCACCCAATCGTTCGCAGATGCCCCCTCGGCAAAATCGCCGATCAGGAAAGCCCGGCCCCCCTGAACCTCGAATACGGCGTTTTCCAAGAGGACGCCGTCGTCGGGCGATCGGCCCATGAGGTAGATCAGGACGATCTTGTCGGTGAAATCGGGAAAGGGCATCATGGTTTCCATAGAGGCTCCTGATCTGGCGGTTGGCAGTCGGCCGGCAAAACTGGCGGCAGGCCGCTTGACACCAGGACTCTATGCCATCCCGGCGATGAAGTCCAGAGGGATCGCTCAGGTCCGCATTTCAGGTTGTCATCGCTGTGGGTCGGTCTTAGGTTGACAATGTCAATAAACACCATGCCTGGATGCGGCCGCTGTAAGTTTTCCGGCGCCCCATGCCAATCGCTTCCAGTTTAGAACGTTTCACAGCTGCCCTGAAATGTATTGCCGCATCAGAAGCAAGAAGATCAATCATTGAAGCAGCGGTTCGTTTCGACTGTTGGTCAAGGCTTTTGTTCAATGACGGTGTTCGCCGTTGAGGGTATCGCCGACCAGGCATGATTTTGCTTCCTTAGCACGCGTTCGGCGACGACATTCGTTTGACCCCTTCGTCAACCAACGCTTCGAGCTGCGCGGTGAATCGCTTGAGCGACGGAAAATCAGCGTGCAACCATGTCCATCAAAGTTCAATGCCATTGAGAGGAGGGAATCGCATGACAGTCAAGGTCACCTGGTACAGTCACGCCTGTCTGATGATCGACACCGGCGACGCCAAACTGATCGTGGACCCCTTTCTGACCGGCAACCCGCTGGCCCCGGTCACGGCCGACGAGGTGCCGGCGGATTATATTCTGGTCTCCCACGGACACGGCGATCACGTGGGCGATACGGTCGCCATTGCCAAGCGCACCGGGGCTACGGTCATATCGAATTTTGAAATCCATAACTGGCTGGTGGGCCAGGGTCTGGAAAAGGTTCATCCCCAGCACATCGGCGGCGGTTTCGACTTTCCCTGGGGACGGGTCAAACTGACCATCGCCCACCACGGCTCATCGCTGCCGGACGGATCCTACGGCGGCAACCCCTGCGGTTTTCTTTTCTACATCCAGGGATGCAAGATCTATCATGCCTGCGACACGGGTCTGTTTTACGACATGAAGCTGATCGGGGAGGAAGGCATCGACCTGGCCGTTCTGCCCATCGGCGACAATTTCACCATGGGGCCCGAGGACAGCCTGCGGGCCGTGCGTTTGATCGACCCCCGCCAGGTGCTGCCCATCCATTACGACACGTTCGATGTCATCCAGCAGGATGCGGCCGCCTGGAAAACCCGCGTCGAGGACCAAACGGCGGCCCGGGTGGCGCTTCTCAAGCCCGGCGAGACGCTGGATCTCTTCTGAGCAGCGGCCTGCCGACGGCAGGGATCGACGCCTTGATATTTGTCCGGCCTTCTGATTTATAGGATTGGGCGCATCGGCGACCTGACCCCGTCCCATCGGGATCATTGTGTTTTTTCCGGGTGATCCATGTGGCGGCGGGTGCGTTCCATGCGAACTTCGACAACGCGGCTCATCATTTCGTCTGCAATCCTGATGAGCCGCATCAGAAAGGACAGATCAGCTCATGGGAACGACGACGGCGGCCATTACGGGGGTTAACGCCTGGGTGCCGGATGATGTGCTGACCAATGCCGAACTGGCCACCATGGTGGATACGAGCGACGAATGGATCACCACCCGCACGGGCATCAAGGAACGGCACATTCTCAAAGGTAAGGACCAGGGGACTTCGGTGATCGGCATCGAAGCCGTCAGAGGGCTTCTGGCCAAAACCGGCACCGATCCCGGTGAAATCGACCTGTTGATCTGCGCCACCACCACGCCGGACATGCTGTTCCCGGCCACGGGCAATATCATCACCAACGCCGTGGGCGCGGTCAATGCCTTCAGCTACGATCTGCAAGCCGGATGCTCCGGCTTTCTCTTCGCCCTGACCACGGCGGCCCAGTATATCGTCACGGGTCACTGCCGCAAGGCGGTCGTGGTGGGGGCGGACAAGATGTCCGCGATCATCGATTACCAGGACCGCGCCACCTGCATCATCTTCGGCGACGGTGGCGGGGCGGTTTTGCTGGAGCCTTCGGGTGAGGCGTTGGGGGTGCGTGACGCCCTGCTGCGTTCGGACGGCTCCGGTGAACCCTACCTGCACATGAAAGCCGGCGGCAGCCGGCGCCCGCCATCTATGACCACTGTCGAGGCCCGCGAGCACTATGTCTACCAGGAAGGCTCCACCGTATTCAAGTTCGCGGTAAAGAACATGGCCCAGGCGGCCTACGAAATCATGACCCGCAACGGCCTGAGCGCCGAAGACGTGGCCTATCTGGTGCCCCACCAGGCCAACAAGCGCATCATCGACGCCACAGCCGAGAAGATGGGCCTCGGTCCTGAGAAGGTCATGCTCAACATCCACAGATATGGCAACACCACCAGCGGCACGATTCCTCTCTGCCTACACGATTACGAGAAGCAGCTACGCCGGGGGGACCATCTCGTCCTGGCGGCCTTCGGGGCCGGTTTTACATGGGGGGCCGTGTATCTGCGTTGGTCTTACGACAGCGCGCAGTGAAAGGGCTTGGTGACAGGATTATCCGATGTTCGATCCATCCGCGTGCGGCAGGAACACCGCGGCAATCGGGCGGCGCCGCTGGTGGAAGCTTGTATCGCCCGGCCGGCCTACCATTCACTCCGGGCGACTTCGTGCACCCTGGAATCCTTTCCCAGTCTTACGGTAACACGGTCGCCGACCATCAGGCCCTTCAACCGCTCCGGATCGATACCATAGATCACGACGACCGACCCTTGGCTTTGGCTCAAGAGCAGATCGCCGGTGATCGGGCTGATGGTCAGAATGGTCCCCTCGACCAGGCGTTCCGGAGGATTATCGGCCGGCACCGGCCCGGCGGCGATCGCGCCTAACGCGATCAGCAAAATGACGACCACCCAGATGGGGATTCTCAGCCTTTTCATAGATACCCTCCACTTTGAACTTGGCCCGATGCAATGATTCCCGGAAGCGCTGCGTCCTGGCCGTCGGCGTTTTGCAGGGCGCCGGGCGCTCTCCGGGCGGGCAGGCCTCGAGCAGGGCCACTTCCTGAACGGCCCTCAAAAAAGCCGTACGCGTAAACGGTTTGTGAAGCACGCCCACCGGATGGCAGCGCTGCTCCATCTTGAGGCTGGCCAGATAGGGCGCTGAATTGCCGGTTATATAGAGGGTTCGCACCATGGGCGCGTGGCGCCTGATGGCGTGCATCATTGCGATCCCGTCCTGCCAGGGCATTTCGATATCGGTGACCACCAGGTCCGGACGCATGTTCAGAAATTGGTTGTAACCGAGAACACCATTGCTGGCGATGAACACTTCATGGTTTTCCTGGGATAGAATCGCTTCGATAACGGAAAGAATAACGGTGTTGTCGTCAACGATTAGAATCTTCATAACCGGGCTCCTTTCGAGCAGACAAAAAGGTTGGCCGTTCCCTGCATTTCCATTTTGTTATTCAGCAAATTATGTGCCGTTTTTGCAACAATCTGAAATCATTATTTATATTGACTTTGTTGCGGCAAATAAGGTGTTCAAATTGATTGAAAAACCCTTCAAATGGAGGGCGGCTATCATGCCAAAATTTCTATAAGACATAGAAATAATTCAGTATATTTGAATATGCATGGATTAGTCTGCATGGGGCGTACGATTAAATGCACGCCTCATGCTGGAGTGGTTGGCATTTCGGTCGCCGAGGGATGCCGATACCGGCATGCCGATCGTCGATTGAGGACCTCCAGCCCAAACCTTCTTCCATATCGGTAGGTTGTATGCGCCTCGCCAAAAAGCCGCCGAAGCGATCCGAAGCCCCCGGCCGGCGACTTCCTCAAGGCATCCGTCACAGCGCTGCGGCCCGCCGCGCTTGGAAACCTGTAGGGCCAAGCCTGCAGTGCCTCAAACCGTCCAAACACCCAATAAATCAAAATATACTAATGATTATAATGATTTAAATTGGATCCAGCCCTTTGGCACCCTCTTTGCTCTACTCTATTGGCGTTCGAGACGGGACGCCTGGGGGCCTGTTCAGACAATCCCGGGAAGTGAGCGGTCCACGGCAGGATTCCGTCGGTACTCCAGACAACGAAATATATACAAAGGAGGTCGAAATGGGTAACTTCATGAAAGCATTAGTGGTGCTCTTGGCCCTGGGTTTGGTGGCGACATGGTCCGTATGGGCCAGCGATCAGGTCAGCCAGGGGGAAGCCGTTGAAGTCACCGGCACCGTGCTCGAGAACGGTCAGCTGCAGGATGATACTGGACAGACGCATATGCTCGCGAAGGATGAAGAGACAATGGAGTTGATGAGCCATGTGGGCGCCAAGGTTCAGATCAAAGGTACGCTGATCGAGCAACCCGAGGGCGAACGCGTCATCAAAATTAAATCCTACCAGGTGGTAAAACCTTAGCCACCTTTCCCATCCGGGATACCCCGGCGGGCGGGGGCTGGCGCCGCGAAGACGGTTCGGCCTCCGCCCGCTGCCATTTCAGCCGTTACGAAAAGTTTTCGGATCAAGGCCGTGTTTTTTAAGCAGGTTGTAAAAGTCGGCCCGGTATTTGCCCGCCATTTTGGATGCCTGGCTGATATTGCCGCGGGTCGATTCCAGTAGCTTGGACAGATAGTTGCGCTCAAAGTCCGCCTTGGCATCCTTGAGCGGCAGGACGGTATTGCCGGCCGGGACCTGAAACGGATGGCGTAAAATGGCCTGGTCTCGAATCGATGCGCTGTCGGACAGGGCCACGGCACACTCGATCGTATTCTCCAGTTCGCGCACATTACCGGGCCAGGCGTAGGTCATCAGTTTGCGCATGGCCGCGGCTGAAAAACCCTTGATGTCCTTGGACATGATCCGGGCATACTTCTCCAGAAAGTGCCTGGCCAGCAGCGGGATATCTTCCCGGCGTTCGCGGAGTGTCGGCAGTTTGATCGGGATCACGTGAATGCGATAGAAGAGATCTTCCCGGAAAGTGCCTTTATGAATTTCGGTTTCCAGGTGTTTATTGGAGGCCGCGATAATCCGTATATCCACGTTGACCGTCTTGCGGCCGCCAACAGGAAAAAAAGCGCGCTCCTCCAAAACCCGCAGAAGCTTTACCTGCATGCTCGACGGCATCTCCGAAATTTCATCCAGAAAAAAGGTGCCGCCATGGGCTTCCGCCATCAGGCCCTTGCGGTTGCGGTCGGCACCGGTGAAAGCCCCCTTTTCGTATCCGAACAATTCGCTTTCGAGCAGCGTTTCAGGTATGGCGGCACAGTTGATGGCCACAAAGGGCCCCTCGCGGCGTGGGCTGCACATGTGCAGGGTTTTGGCGATCAGTTCCTTGCCCGTCCCGCTCTGGCCCTCGATGTAGACGCTCGATTCGGACTGCGCGGCCTGAGATACCTGATCCAGGACGCCCTGGATGGCGGCGCTGCGGCCGATGATGTTTTCAAAGCTGTAAGCGTCCTTGACCATGCTGCGCAGGCGATGAACCTCCTGGGACAGGCGCTGCTGCTCCAGGGCTTTTTCGACCTGTACCAGAAGCTCGCGGCCTTCGAAGGGTTTGGTCAGGTAACCGAAGGCCCCCCGGCGCATGGCGTCGACAGCGGTTTGGATGGTGCCGTAGGCTGTCAAGATGATGACCGGGAGGCCGGGATGGACTGCGTGCACGGTTTCCATCAGTTCGATACCGTCGCTATCCCCAAGCCTGAGGTCCAGCAGCACGAGGTCAAAGGCTTGGGTTTCCAGAAGACGTCGGACGTCGGCGGCGTCCGCCGCCGTGGACACGGTATAGCCTCCTGAAAGCAGCCGCATCTCGAGCACCTGCAGAATGTTCGGATCGTCATCGACCGCCAGGATGTGACGCCCTGAGCGATCGTTCGTCGATTGGTGTTCGCGAATATTAGGCATCATGTCGCTTTTTGGGTGCCGAAATGGCCACCGGTGATCCTATTCCAAAGAAAGGTCAACGGCCTTGAGACGCTCCAGACGTTTTTCCATCCGGCGCAGATCCGCCTTGCGGGCCTCAATTTCCTGCTGCAGGCGATCGTTGTCGCTCTGCAGCGTTCCACACGCCTCCAGCTGGGCGTTGCGTTCGTCCAGCAAGCCGATCCAAACGGTCGCGTCGACCGCCAGGGGCGATTCCGGGTGTTCCTCGGCGACCCGCTGAAAGTAATTTCTGGCCGCTGGGAGACTGCGGGCCGGATTGCGTTTGTCAGCGGCCACCATGCCGGCAAGATACAGTCTTCGGGGGTCGGCGGGTGCGTCCGCCCGATCCGGAATCGGTGCCAGAAGTTGTGCGGCGCAGGCGAAATCCTGTAGCCGCCGGCAGGCTTCCACCTGCTCAAACCGGATTTCGATGGGCGAGATCGGCGCCTGATCATGGGCGCAGCCGCCGATGAGGAAGAATCCCGTCACGCCAACGGCAAGGTGAAACAGAAAGTGCTGCCTTGTCCCAACCGGCTCTCGGCCCATAACTTTCCTCCGTGCGCGGCAACGATATGCTTGGTGATCGAGAGGCCCAGTCCGGTGCCGCGTCCGGTTTCATGGCCGACGTCGATGCGGTGGAATTTGTCGAAGATGTTGTCGAGCTGATCGGCGGGAATCCCGCATCCCGCATCCACCACCCGGACAAGCAGTCCGTCGCCGTTGTCCGGCGCGAGTGAGGCTTCGATGCGCACGGCCCCGCCAGCCGAAGAGAATTTCAAGGCATTGCCGATCAGGTTCTCCAGAACCTGGTGAATCCGTTCGCCGTCGGCCGCTACGGCCGGAAGACTCTCAACTGGCTTGATTTCCAGCGCAATGTCACGTGAAATGGCGATGGGGGCCAGTTTCAGGACGCTGGCGCGCAGAATTTCAAGTAAATCGAGTGGTGCGATGACATAGTCCATCATGCCGGCTTCCATGCGGGAGAGATCCAGCATTCGGTTGACGGAGGCGATCAATCGGTCGCATTCGTCCTTGACGATGGCCAGAAGCTGGCGCTGGTGCCCGGGCTCCCGGCGGAAGCGATCCTCCTCCAGGAGGCTGCTGGCCTCCTTGATGGCGGTCAGGGGGGTTCGCAGTTCGTGCGAAACATGGCGGATAAAGTCTTCTTTCATGGCATTCAACTCGCCCAGGCGCAGGCACATGGAATCAAAATCCCTTGACAGGGATGCAATTTCAGGCGGCGCCTCGATCGGGGGCAGTGGTTTAAAGCGGCCGGCGGCGACCTCGCGGGTCTTGCGCTGCAGCCGCTTGATCGAACGGTTGATGCTGCGGGCGTTGCCAAAGGAGACCAGCAGGCCGATGACGACACCGATCAGCACGGCGGCCACGCTGGTGCGGACCACGTTGGCGCTGATCCGGCTGGAAAGCGCGATCTTGGCGTCGCGCGCCCGGCGCGCCCGGCTGATCAAATGTTGCAAATGCTGCCTCAGGGCGTCGATCATTTCGCCCGTAAGGGTCGCTTCGACGCCGTCGACTGTTTCCTCGCTCCCCGCAGCGCGTTGACGCTCCTGTTCGACGCGGTTGAAATACGCCTGGCTCAGCCGCGCGATGGGTGCCACCTGTTGGACCATGTCTCCAGCGCTGGCCAGATGCCGTAAGCGGTCCTGAATGCTCTTGTGCGCTTGGTGTATTTCTTCGAAACGCCGGTAAAAAGCCTCGTCCCGGGTCACCAGATAACGTTTTTCGAAGCGCACCAGCGATGCCGTGGATTCGCTCAACGCCTCGCCCAAACGGATGATTTCGCTGTCCACGTGGGCCACTTTTTGAATGATGACATTGAGCCGATTGAGCTGAACCGAAACGAAGACCCCTACGGCCACCAGCACCAGCATGAATACGAGGTAGCCCGACATCAGACGTTGAAAAAGGGGCAAGGGCATGCTGTATTCCCACCAGCAAGGATCGCGCCAGACCAACCGCCCTGAAGGGGTGGTAAATAAATATTTGAATATACTTGTAATTTTTTGTGATGCCAATGAGGTCCAAGCGGTTTTTAAAAGCCCGGCGGACAGAAAATTGCACAAAAAAATACTAAAAATAAACGGTTGCGCACATCCGGTGCTAACAGAACACGGGGACAAGACGGTCGGAGCGGCGTTGCCGCCGCCGGATGACTCCGGCAAACGATCGCCGCGCCCAAAAAAAGGCTCAGGGCGCGCCGTCAATCCACGGCGGTGCGGGAAAGGATCCATATGGCGTCGGTCAGGGTCATTGCACGTTACGTATTGGTCATAGGTATTCTCGCAGGGGGGCTTGTACCGGGGGGGTGTCAGCCAACGCCCCCATCGGCGCAGGCGCCAGCCCCATCTCCGCAAATTCCCGTTCGACAGACGGGCCTGATCGCGGCTGCAGATCTCATCGAAACCAGCGGTATGGCTTCTGCGCGCCGCGAAGCCGACCTGCTTTGGATGGTCAACGACGGCGGGCATGCGCCTTGCCTTTTCGCCGTGCGATCGGATGGCGCTGACCTGGGACGCGTGACCGTCGAGAGGGCGCGCAATGTAGACTGGGAGGATCTGGCCGGTTTTGAATGGGAGGGACAGGCCTTGATTCTGATTGCGGATGTGGGCGACAACCGTGCCGTGCGGGACGCCGTCCACATTTACGTGGTCGCGGAACCGACCCGACGGCCGGACGGCGGTTTTCCCGCGCAGGTGGACATTGCCTGGCAGTTTGCCTTTCGCTATGAGGACGGCCCGCGTGATTGTGAAGCGGTCGGGGTCGACACACGGCGCGGGACGATTCTTCTGGTCACCAAACGCACCACCCCGCCCCAGCTCTATTCCCTCCCCTTGCGGCCGGAAGCAGGCGTACCCGTCGTGGCCCGAAGAATCGGCACGCTGCCCCGGATTCCACCCCCGACCGCAACCGATCGGGTGCGCTATCCGCGCTTCGGGAAATTGTTTTCCCAACCCACCGCCATGGATATCCGGCACGACAACCGCCTGGCGGTGGTCATGACCTACAAGGACGCCTATCTTTTCTCGCGCCTCAATGGTGAAAGGTGGGCGGACGCCTTTTCGCGTATCCCCCAGACTGTGGCCATTCCCCATCTCAGGCAAAAGGAAAGCGCCTGCCTGACGCCCGACGGCCGCAAGCTCTATATTACCACCGAAAAACGCCCGACCCCGCTATTGGTGGTTGATCTTGGGTCCAACCCCTAGATCGTTTCTTTCGCGCCGGACGACCATTCGCAGCCATTTCCGCCGGGATGCCCCGATTCAGCAGGACGGCGCGTCATTGCCATTTCCAAGGGGCGCCAGGCGTTCAGACGCCGAAAAAACACCTTGCCCCTGACCCCAGCCCGGTCCTCAAGCGGCAGCCGCCGACCGGGCCGAGGGCCCATTCTGCGCCGATGACGATCTGCCGAGCGTTTTGTCCTGCACCCTTCCAAAGTACGGGGCGCAACCCCGCCACAGGAAGAAATGGTGTTGAGCTGCTTTTTGACGCAAATGAACGGGCTTTGGTGCGGTATACGCTTTCGGCCGGGAAGGCGCCAAGGCGTGGGTTGCGGGTTGCCGGACGCCGCCCTCGCCCGGGGTCAGTCGAAATCGATGCCGACATCGGGAATGGCTTTCAGGTTTTTTTCCCGGTCGACGCACACCAGGTGGATTTCGGCCTTAACGGCGGCCTTGCCCGCCCCCGGTCGCCAGGCTTCCTGATGCCAGACCAGCCGGTAGTCGCTGTCCTTGCGCACGGTGGAGACGATGTCCAGGGTGTCACCGAATTCGGCGCCGTCCAAAAACTGGATGTCGGCTTTGTAGACCGCAAAGCCCAGCCCCATTTCTTTCCACAGGGCCACCAGGGCCGCCGGGCCGATCACCCCTTCCCGGGCGCGTTCGAAGTATTTGAGGTAATTGGCGTGGTAGACCACGCCGGAGTGGTCGGTGTCTTCGTAGTAGACCTGGACGGGTTGGTGGTAGGTTTTAGTTGGCATGCGTTTTTTCCAACGGTGTAGATCGAAGAGGTTTTGGGCTATTTATCAATTCCAATTTTCTCCATCACTATCTCTGAAGTTTCGAAGGTTGCTGACCAGCGTGTGATACCGTTTTCGTCACAACACTCCAGTTAGTATCCTACGGCAGGTTCGGTATATATTTCCACCATGGTAGCTATATCCACCCGCTTTGGTGTTGGCATCGGCTTCTCGGATCTCACTTCTGCATCAAAGGAGCAAACCTCGACGATCCTAACGGTATCGTATTGTTTGAACTTCATCGTTATGCTCCGGCTCGTGCCTTAAGGTCATAGAATTCATTGGGCACTTGGATAATAATTCATCATCTTTACGGTTAATCAGAGGCATTGTTTCTGACTAATGAACTTCTTTCTGGTAAAAAGTTCATTTTCTTCCACGTGGAAGAAAACGAACCAAAAGAAGACGCCCTTGCCCCGCTTAACCCCGCGCGTCGTCAAACCGGATGATGAAGCGGCGCCTCATGCCGCCAAGCGGCGTTGCAACGCTCGATCGGGTGCTCACAATCTGGCGATTGCTGCGCGCCTCTCTTCACCTTGCGCCTTGCCTGACAACATGATGCTTGCTTCAGCAACCGGTTTCTCGTTCGGAGCAAAGGGATTACACTGCAGATCCATGATACGCTATCAGTCATCCCTTGAGTGTAATTGGTATTTTCTTTTCAATGTCGCCAAATTGATTCACCGGCGGATGTGTAAAAGGCCCGCGAGCAAGGCTTGCTAAGTCCGAGGAGCGAGGCGTACTTCACGTACGCCGCAACGACGAGGGCTTTGCGTAACGCTGCACTCGGGTCTTTTACGCATCCGCCGCTATTGTCGGGCCACGACAAAGAGCCCGATATGCGCCATCAGGTTGGCTGCCATCCTGGCCGGCAGACGCCGGCGCCACTTGTTGAGGATCAGGTAGTGCTCGGATTCGATCTTCAAGCGCTCTTCGCGGCAGAAGGCCCGAAAATCCTTGATGGTCAGCACCCGGATGTTGGGGGTATTGTACCATTCAAATGGCAGCGCCGGCGACTTGGGAGCCCGGCCGCCGAAGAAGATGCCGGTGCGCAGCGACCAGTGGCCGAAATTGGGAAAACCCACGATGCCGTAGCGGCCGATGCGCATCATTTCCCGCAGCACGACCTGCGGGTGCTTGACCACCTGAAGGGTCTGGTTGAGGATCACGTAGTCGTAGGCGTTGTCGGCGAAATCCGCGAGACCCTCGTCCAGATCGCCCTGGTAGACCGGAAGCCCCAGAGCCATGCCACCCATCAGGCGCGCACCGTCGATGTCCACACCCCGTCCGCGGACTTTCTTGCGCGCCACCAGCGCCCCCAGAAGAGAGCAGTCCCCGCAGCCCAGGTCCAGCACATGCGCCCCCTCGGGAATGATCGCCGTGATCAGATCCCAGTCGGTCTGGCTCAGGGTATTGACGTAACTGACGCTGCGGCGTTCGCTATTCAAGCGGCTGACTCCTTTGGCTGCCATCCAGAAATGCGGTGGCGATCTGCGTGAGGCGCTTGGTTTCGATCAGGAAGGCATCGTGCCCGTGGGGCGAGTCGATGTCAACGAAAGACACGTCCCGGTCGTTGGCGATCAGCGCGCGAACGATCTCTTTGGACTGGGCCGTGGGAAAGAGCCAGTCCGAGGTGTAGGAGATGACCAGGTAGCGGGCCGCCACCGCGGCAAACGCGTCCTTGAGCGGCCCGTAGGTCCGGACGATGTCGAAATAGTCCATGGCCTTGGTGATGTAGATGTAGCTGTTGGCGTCGAAACGTTCGGTGAAGCGGGTGCCCTGGTGATTCAGGTAGGATTCCACCGCGAATTCGTTGCGGATGTCGTAGCTCAGGCGGTCGGCGGACTGCAGCCGGCGACCGAACTTGTGGTTCAGCGAAATCTCGGACAGATAGGTGATGTGGGCCACCATGCGGGCGCTGGTCAGACCGCGCAGGGGCCCGGGGGTGCCGTAATAGTGACCGCCCTGCCAGTCGGGATCGCTGGTGATGGCGTGCCGCCCGACGGCATTGAAGGCGATGCCCTGGGTGGAGAGTTGGGCGCCGGCGGCGATGCAGATCACCGTGTGCACCCGCTCGGGGTAACGCAGCGACCACTCCAGGGCCTGGAATCCGCCCATGGACCCGCCCACCACACAAAAAAGCCGCTCGATGCCGAGGTGATCCACCAGGTGCCTCTGGGCGGTGACCATGTCGCCAATGGTGATCAGCGGGAAGTCGCTGCCGAAGGGCTGGCCAGTGTCGGGATTGGTACTGTTGGGGCCGGTGGAGCCCTTGCAGCCGCCGATCACGTTGGCACAGATCACCCAGTAGCGGTCGGTATCGAAGGCCTTGCCCGGTCCGATCATGGGATCCCACCAGCCCACGCGCGTATCGTGGGGGTCGTGGATGCCGGCCGCATGGGCGTCGCCGGAGAGGGCGTGGCAGACCAGGATGGCATTGCTGCGCGACGCATTGGGTTCGCCGTAGGTTTCGTAGACCAGTTCGACGGGGCTCAGGGTGCGGCCCGAATCAAGCACCAGAGGCGCCTCCTGCCCTCCGAAGATGAATTGCCGGGGTTTGACCCGGCCGACCGATTGCCGTTCGATGAACATCACCTGTTTCCCGTCGTCCGATTGACTGCGGCGTATTCAAACCTTGCAGGCCACGCCGGTTTCCAGGGCCTGGTCGAGATCGGCGATGATGTCTTCGACGTCTTCGATGCCGATGCTCAGCCGGATAAAGTCCGGCGTGACGCCGGCCGCCCGCTGCTCCGCTTCGCTCAGTTGTTCATGGGTGGTCGACGCCGGATGAATCACCAGGCTCTTGGCATCGCCGATGTTGGCCAGGTGGCTGACGAGGTTGAGACTTTCGATGAACTTCACGGCCGATTCCCTGCCGCCGCGGATGCCGAAACCCACCAGGGCGCCCTGGCCCCGGGGCAGGTATTTTTCCTTCAGGTGGGCGGTCTCCGCGGAGGCCAATCCGGGATAACGCACCCAGTCGACGCATCCGTGGTTTTCGAGAAACCGGGCCACCTCAAGGGCATTGTTCGAGTGGCGCTCCATGCGCAGGTGCAGGGTCTCGAGTCCCTGGAGAAAAAGCCAGGCATTGAAGGGGCTCATGGCGGCGCCCATGTCCCTCAGCCCCAGCACCCGGGCCCGCAGAATGAAGGCCAGGTCGCCAAATGTCTCGACAAATTTCAGACCGTGATAGGCCGGGTCGGGAGCGTCGAATTCCGGGAAACGGCCGGAGTTCCCCCAATCGAAATGGCCTGAATCCACAATCAGCCCGCCGATCGAGGTGCCGTGCCCGCCGATAAACTTGGTGGCCGAGTGCACCACCACGGCGGCGCCGTGTTCGATCGGACGGCACAAATAGGGCGTTGTGACCGTATTGTCCACCACCAGCGGAACGCCGTGGCGCCGGCCGGCGGCGGCAATCCCTTCGATATCGATGATGTCCAGTTTGGGATTGCCGATGCTCTCGACGAAGAAGGCCCGGGTCCTGTCCGTGACGGCCCGCTCCCAGGCGTCGATGTCGTTGGGGGCGACATATTTCACCTGTATGCCCAGCCGGCTGAAGGTGTGGGTGAAGAGACTCACCGTGCCGCCGTACAGGTCGGTGGACGCTACGATTTCGTCCCCGGCCTTGGCCAGCGTCAGCACGGTCAGGGTTTCGGCCGCCTGTCCCGAAGCCACCGCCAGCGCGGCCGTCCCGCCCTCCAGTTCGGTGATGCGCTGCTCGAGGGCATCGGTGGTGGGGTTCATGATACGTGTGTAAATGTTGCCGAACTTGCGCAGACCGAAGAGATCGGCCGCATGCTGGGTGTCCTCGAAAACGTATGACGAAGTCTGATAGATGGGGATGGCCCGTGAAAGGGTTTGGCTGTCGGGCGCATGTCCGGCGTGGATGGTGCGGGTTCCGAATCCCTGGTCGTTTTCACTCATAGCATTGGCCTCCGTTCGCTGTCCGGTCTGCAATAAAAAAACCTCTCGCAAGGGAGAGGCTTCGATCCATTTGAAGCGTGACCTCATGTTTCCCATGACGGGCTGGATTTGGCACCTTTTGGTCAGGTTGCCGGGCGGTCTTCAGGCCAGATCCCTCGCGCCACTCCACATGAAAATTATTTTCGTAACAATATGCGTCTTCGGCGGAATGTCAAGAATCTTCGGTGATGAATGCCTCGGACGTGGCCCGCGCATTGACTTCGACCCAATGGGCTGGTAAAAGATCGAACTCTATCGAGCGGTAACGGAACACGGTGTGAAACCGTGACGGACCCGCCGCTGTGATCGGGGACGCAGGGCCGCGCCACAACGGTCACTGCCTGGCGCTGAATCGTGATTGGCACGGACGGTAGCCACGCGGGAAGACCGGCCCCTGCGAATGAGCCGAAAGTCAGAAGACGACCGCTCGATATGCCAAGGACCTGATGGTAAAGGGCTCCTGGGGTCATCCACGACCCGGGAAGCCCTTTTTTATTTTGACGCCCTCGGAAAAAACCCGATGGCGGCGTTACGCGAAGCCCTCGTCATTGCGGCTTGCCGTAACTAGGCCGCACGCCTCGGGTGTCTGCGGCCGTCGCTCGAAATTTTTATAAGACCGTCTGATGTATGACCGTGGCGATTTTTTCTTATTTGCATCCCTTGGAAAAGGATGGTGGTCCTATGAGCAAGCCGTCGGTTCAAGTCGTTGAAATCGGCCGTTTTGAATTCAGGGAGATGCCGGTTCAACCTCCTGGCGATGACGAGGTTTTGATTTGCGTTGCGGTGACGGGGCTTTGCCGCACGGATCTTAAAATCGTCCGCGTGGGCCATCGGGATCTGGTCCTGCCACGCGTTCCGGGCGAGGAGGTCGTCGGCACGGTTGAGGCCCTGGGCCGCCGCGTCGAGGGGCTTGCCGTCGGCGAGCGTGTCTATGTCTACCCGGGGGTGTGGTGCGGTCGGTGCCCGGCCTGCCGGGCCGGGGCTGAAAATCTCTGCCGCGAAATGCAGATCATGGGATTCCACCGCGACGGTGGTTTCGGGCCCCATGTCACCGTTCCGGCCAAGAGCGTGATACCGCTTCCGGACGGTCTCGCGAACGACGAGGCCGTGTTGGCCGAGCCGCTCTCCTGTGTCCTGAACGCGCTCGAACTTGGCCGCCTCCAGACCGGCGAAACCATCGGTATCTGGGGCGCCGGCCCGGCCGGCACGCTGCTGGCGCGGGCGGCGCGGGCGCTCGGCGCCCGGCCCGTCAACATTGAACCGGACCGTCGCCGAAGGGAATTGGTCGGCGGGCGGGAGACGCCCGGGGAGGAGCGCTTCGATGTCGCCGTCGTGGCCGTGGGCGCCCCTGACGCCTACCGGGCGGCGCTCGCCCATCTGGCCCCGCGGGGCCGCCTGGTGGTGTTTTCCGGGTTGCCGCCGGCGGACGACCGACCGGCTGTGAGCTTTAACCAACTGCATTATCTTGAGCAGACCCTGGTGGGGGCCTACGGTTGCAGTTACCGTCACGGTCAGGACGCCCTTGAGCTGATCGCAGACGGCCGTGTGCCGGTCGGCGACATGATCTCCCATCGTCTGCCCCTGAAACGACTGGACGAGGCCCTGACGCTCGTGGAGGAACGGGCCGGCATGAAAATACTTCTCGACCCCTGGCAGGAGGACTGACGTCGCATGCACGCCGAGGAATCGATCAAACGTTTTGGCCGCTACATTCAAAGACTGATCAACCGGGAGGATCTGAGCCGCACCGAAAGCTACACGCTTTTCTGCCAGCTCCTGAATGACGAGCAGCCCGATCTGCAGCAGGGCGCCTTTCTGGCCGCCCTGGCGGCCAAGGGCGAAACCCCGGATGAAATCGCCGGGGCCTGGCAGGCGATCTACGAACGGGACACGGTGCGGACCGAAGGCCATCTGGGAACGCCGCTGGTGGAGAACTCGGGCACCGGCATGGATGCCCTCAAGACCTTCAACGTCAGTTCGGCCGCTGCGGTGGTGGCGGCGGCCGGCGGGGTACGCATGGCCCGCCATGGTGCGCGCGCCCTGACCTCCAGTTGCGGCACCGTCGATCTGCTCGAGGCGGTGGGCCTCGATGTCGAATGCGACGTGGCCACCGTGGCCCGCAGCATTCGCGAGACCGGCATCGGGCTGTTCAACGGTATGAGTCCCGCCACCCATCCCCGGGCCCTGGCGCGGATTCTCTCCCAGATCCGCTTCGGCTCGACCCTCAACATCGCCGCCTCGCTGGCCAGCCCCTGCCGGCCGACCCACGGCCTGCGCGGCGTCTACAGTGAAAATCTGATCGCACCGGCGGCCACGGTCATGAAGGCTATTGGCTATCGGCGGGCGCTGGTGGTTCACGGTCTGGACGCCGAGGGCCGTCGGGGCATGGACGAACTCTCGAATCTGGGCATCAGCCGGGTACGCGAAATCCACGCCGACGGCGTGGAGACCACGTTTACCCTGGTGCCCGAGGATGTGGGCCTGCCGCGACGTGAGTACGCCGAGATTGCCGCCACCGGCGATCGCTCGAAGGAGGCCGTGCGCTTTCTGCAAACGGTCGGGGGGGTTGAAAGGGGCGGCTGCGAGGAAATCACCTGCCTGAACGCGGGGGCGCTGTTCTACCTTGTGGATCAAACACCCCGGCTGGCCGAGGGCGTCCGGCGCGCCCGCGCCCTGATCCGCGAAGGCCGGGCCCTGAGGAAAATGGTCCACTGGGTGGCCACCCAGGCCGATGCCGCCGGAGAGGGCATCCGGCGGCTGCAGTCCGTGGCCGACCACGCCGGGCTGGGTCCGGCCGTGAGGGCCGCCCTTTGACCGGAAGCTCCGGCGGGGCGCTCAGGGCGCTTCGTCGCTCCAATCCCCGCGTCGCGCGGTCAGGAGCGCCGCCGCGAGCATGATCAATCCCAGCCCGGCCAGGGCCGGGAAAAAACTGCCCGCGTAGTCGTAGGTGTAGCCGGCCGCCAGCGGGGCCAGGGCCGCCGGGATGTTGGCCGAAAACAGCCAGCCGTAGATCTGCCCCACATGGTCCGCGCCCCAGATGCGCGCCGTCGTGGACGCGTAGATCACGAGCACCCCTCCGTAGTTCAACCCGGTCAGGATGGCGAAGGCCCAGAGCCCTGCGGCGGTGTCCAGGATCAGTGGGGCCGCCAGCAGAATGCCGGCCTGAGCCAGCAGGTTGGCGCGGATCATGCCATCGGTGGTGCGACGGTCGAACTGCCAGCCCCATCCGACACGGCCGGCCGCGTTGGCCAGCGCGAACAGCGCCACGGCGGCCACGCCGGCGGCGGCTCCGCCGCCGGTCTGAAGATCCTTGAGATTGGCATTGACGGCGAAACCAGCGGCCAGCCCGGCGCCCATGGCCGCATAGAGCCGCCAGAAAAACGGCGTGCCGATGATCCGCTTCAGGGGCAACGGCCGTGGGCGTTCGGCTTCCGTGCCCGGCGGGTTGGCCATGCAGGCCCCGGCCGCCGTCACCAGCACCATAAACCCGGCCCCACAGGTGGCGAAAACCGCATAGGGGGTCAGCCCCAGGCGGTGCATCATCACCCCCCCGATCTGACTTACCACAGCCGCTCCGCCACCGAAGCCCGCCACGGCGATACCGGTCACCAGGCCTTTGTGCGCCGGAAACCAGCGAATACAGGTGGCGATGGGCACGATATAGGCGAATCCGGCCCCGACGCCCGCCAGAAGACCGATCCCCAGCGCTGTAAATGCGAAGTGCAGGGGGCCCAGCGCGGCGAGCAGCCAGCCGCTGCCGAAGAGCACGCCGCCCAGCATGGCGCAGCGCCGCGGCCCCAGGCGCGGCAGAAAACTGCCGGCCAACACCATGGTGGCCGGAAAGGCGAAGTAAAAAAGGGTGAACGGCAGCTGGGCGGTGCCCTGCAGCACACCGGTCAGTGCCCTTAGCGGCTGGACATAGATCGACCAGGAGTAGGTCGCGCCCAGGCACATTTGCATGATGACCGCCGCTGCGAGGATCAGATAGCGGTTCATTGACGGCGGCTGAAGAAGTCGATGACGAAGGAGATGTGATTGCGCATGGCGTCGTAGGCATCTTCGGGATCACGGCGGCGAATGGCATCGAAGATGGCTTTGTGCTGCTGAATGATGGTCTCGATGTTTTCCGGGACCTGGTAAAGGTGGAGCAGGTTCTCGCGAATCCCCATATGCAGAAAATCGGAGACATTCTTCATGATGTAGATCTGCAACGGGTTTTTGGTGGCGGCCGCAATGGCCATGTGAAAGGCCAGATCGCCCTCGGTGCCCAGCCCGCCGGAACTGATATCGCGTTCCATCTCGCCGATGGCCTTTTCGATGGCCTCGAGTTCGTCCGCATCGATACGCTGGGCGGCCAGGGAGGCGGCGGTACATTCGATCCCCATGCGCATTTCCAGTAAATCGATGAGGCTCGCATCCTGGGTTTCCATGACCGTGGCCAACGGAATTTGAACCGCTTCGTCGATGGGGCGCACGAAGGTCCCCTGCCCCTGGCGTTGCTCCAGAAAACGCAGGGTTACCAGCTTGTTGATGGCTTCGCGGACGGAATTGCGGCTGACATTCAGGGCTTCGGCCAACTCGCGCTCGGTCATGATCTTCTGGCCGGGCTGGTAGTCGCCCCGGAAAATCAGCTCCCGCAGCTGGTCGAAGACCTGATCGGAGATACGTTTGGGTTGGATCGGTTTGAGTTCTATCTTCATGGGTCAAGGGCCTCGGCCACAAGTTCGACGGGATGGCGGACAGCGACCGCCGCACCGGCCTGCGAGAGCATGTCGGAGATTTGAATCATGCAGGCCGGACATCCTGTCGCCAGCACATCGGCCCGGGTATCCATGATCTGGGCCGCTTTTTTCGTGCCGATTTGTTTGGAAATCGCGTAGTGCTGCAAGTTAAAGCTTCCGCCCATACCGCAACACCAGTCGGATTCAGCCATCTCTGCAAGCCGGCAACCGGGGGTCGCCTGAACAAGGTCGCGCGGCGCGCTGAACACTTTGAGGCTTTTTTTCAAATGGCAGGGATCGTGGTAGGTCACGCGGCGGGGGATTTCGGGGGCGTCCGCCGGCGGGCTGTAGTTGACCTCCGCGGTCAGGAACTGATTGATGTCCATGGTTCGCCGGGCCAAGCGCGCGGCGGCTTCACGCTGGCGCTTGGCGGCCATGCGGGGCCAGATCTCGTGGATGGTCGCCGTGCAGGTGGCGCAGGCCGTTACCAGCCGATCGAATTCGCCGGCTTCAAACAGGCTCAGGTTGTGATCCAGCAGTTTGTGAAAGGTGTCCAGATCTCCGCTGGAGAGGGCCGGAATGCCACAACAGCCCTGATTTTCGGGTAGAAAGACACCCACCCCGCAGTGGTCCATGACTTTGAGGGTGCTGTGGGCGATATTGGGAAAGAGCTTGTCGATGAGACAGCCGGTAAAAACCGCGACCTTGCGGCCGGAGGCACCCGCCGGGCGATCGACGGAAGGCACCTGACGATGAAAGGGAACTGGTGCCAGGGGGCGGAAATGGCGATCCTGGAGCAGGGGCGACATGACCCGGGCACAGGATGTCCCGATGATGTCATTGACCGGGCGGCTGAAGATGCGCTGGAACCGGGCCCCCCATTCGGTCAGTCGATCGAAAAGCGACGGGTTGGCCAGCATGCCGCGCAGAACCAGCCGCTTGGTCGGTGGCAGCCCCATGAAACCGGTGAGGATGGCCCGGGCTTTGAGGAAGATCTCCTGCACATCGACCCCGCTGGGGCAGTTGGCCGCGCAGGAGCCGCACAGCAGACATTTGTTGAGCCGCGCGTAAACCCCTTCCGGGTCGTCGAAAATGGATTCCATCAATCCGCTTAACAACGCCAGTTTGCCGCGGGTCACGTCGGCCTCCCGTCCCGTCTGGTCGAACACGGGGCAGACCGATTGGCACATACCGCATTTCATACAAACGACCAGTTGATCTTCTAACTCCCGCATCAGGCGGGCCAGTACTTCCATTGAGGCCATAGCGTTATTCTTTCACCGCGATGATTTTGCCCGGGTTGAGGATCTGGTTGGGATCCATGGCGCGCTTGATCCGCTGGGAGAAGAGAATCGTGCCCGCGCTGGTCTCTTTTTCAAGATAGCGTGACTTGGCGATGCCGGTGCCGTGCTCACCCGAGAGGGTGCCCCCCATGGCGAGGGCTTCATCGAAAATCGCATCGATCGCTTTTTCCACCCGTTCCCACTCGGCCCGATCACGCCTGTCCGTCAGAATCGTGGGATGCAGATTGCCGTCGCCGGCGTGACCGAAGGTACCGATGGTCAGATCGTAGCGTTCGGCGATATGCTGGATGGCGGTCACCATATCCGGTATCCGACTGCGGGGCACCGTGGCGTCCTCCAAGACCAGCGTGGGCTTCAGCTGGGCCAGGGCCGAAAGCGCTGCCCGCCTGGCCGCCCAGACGCGGTCGCGTTCGGCGGCATCCTGCGCCATGCGAATCGATGTCGCCCCCTTGGCGCGGCATAGGGACTCAACGCGCGCCGCGTCTTCTTCGACCTGGGACGGATGCCCGTCCAGTTCCACCAGCAGCATGGCGGCCGCCTCCTTGGGCAGACCCGCTTTGCTGAAATCTTCCACGGCCCGGATCGTAAAATTGTCGAGGAACTCGAGGGTTGCCGGAACAATCCGGTCGGCAATGATGGCGGCCACGGTTTCGGAGGCCTTCTCCAGGGAGTCGAAAACCGCCATGAGGGCCCTGCGGTGGGCCGGCAGCGGGATCAGTTTGAGGACGATCTCGGAAAACACGCCCAGCGTGCCCTCGGAGCCCACCATCAAACCGGTCAGGTTATACCCCGTGGCGCATTTGACCGTGCGGGATCCGGACTTCACCAAATGACCTTCCACGTCGAAGAAACTGACCCCCATGACGTAGTCCCGCGTCACACCGTATTTCAATCCGCGCAGACCGCCGGCATTTTCGGCCACGTTGCCGCCGATGGTGGACACGGCCTGGCTGCCGGGGTCGGGCGGGTAGAAGAGCCCTTTGGCTTCCACGGCGGCGGCCAGCTTGGCCGTAACCACGCCGGGCTGGACCACGGCATACATATCGGCTTCATTGATTTCGAGGATGGTATTGAGGCCGTTGGTTACGATGACCACGCCTCCGGGCAGCGGCACCGTGCCGCCGCTCAGGTTGGTGCCGGCGCCCCGCACCGTCAGCGGCAGGCCGTTGTCGTTGCACAGCCGGACGGTCCGGCCCAGCGCTTCGACCGTGGTGGGCCGGACAATGAGGCCGGGCCGAACCGGATCAACCACCGCCGCATCATACGAATAGACGTGCAGGTCCGATGCGTCGGTCCAGACGTTTTCCCCGCCGACGACGGTTTTGAATTCTTGGACAAGTTTATCAGCGATCATCTCGGCCACCCTTGAAAGAGAAATACATCTGCCGGGTTATGGTCAATTGGCGCATCAACAGGCTGCCTGGGCGCGTGCCGGTAGATCCCATCGCGACCCGGCCGCCTTCGATGCCGCCCGCCCATGCCGGGTCGGCCGGCGGCAGGTCCGCCAGCGTATCGCGATGGCCCGGTTGTCGGGCCCCGCCATGACGACGGGCGAATCCGACGATAGCGCTGCCGCCGATTGCCCCGCGGACACGCGGTCATCGGAGCCGATGCGGCGTGGCTGGCCCGGATCAAGACGCCCCGAAAAAGAGTGCCGGCAGCCAGGTCGTCAGGGCCGGGAACATCACCAGGATCGCCAGCCCGATGAGCTGCAGAATGACAAAGGGCATGATGCCTTTGTAGATGTGCATCATGGTGTATCCCTGAGGAGCGACGCCGGCGAAGTAAAACAGGGCATAACCGAAAGGCGGCGTGACGAAAGAGGTCTGCAGGTTGACGCACATGAGCAGCGAGAACCACAGCGGGTTGAACTCCAGCTCCAGGACGATGGGCATGAAAATGGGGACGGTGATCAGCAGGATCGCGGCCCAGTCGATGAACATGCCCATGAGGAAGACGATGACCATCATGATGGCCAGCACCACCCAGCGGTTGAGCCCGGAGCCGATCATCAGGTCGGCCACCACGTCGCCGCCGCCCATGCTCAGAAAGACGGTGCTGAAAAATTTCCCGCCGATGAAGAGCATCATCACCATGGCAGTGGTCTTCATGGTGGCGAAGGCGGATTCGCGGATGACCGTCCAGTTCATCTTCTTGTTGAAGACCGCCAGCAAGGCCGCCCCGCCGGCGCCCAGCCCCGCGGCTTCCGTAGGCGTGGCGATGCCGGCCAGAATGGTCCCCATCACGGCCAGGATCAGCGCCAGAGGCGGGATCAGGGACTTGAGGGTCATGCCCCACTTCTGCGCCGTGCTCCAGCTTTTGGCCTCATCCTTGGAAATCGGTGGGCCCAGTTCCGGGTTGAGATTGCAGCGGATGAAAATATAGAGGAAATAGAGGCTGGCCAGAATGAGGCCCGGGAAGATGGCACCGGCGAAGAGATTGCCCACCGAGGTTTCCTTCAGGCCCGTCAATCCGCCGTAGACCACCATCATGATGCTGGGCGGGATCAGGATGCCCAGGGTCCCGGCCGAGCAGATAATGCCGCTGGTCATCTCTTTCTGGTAGCCTTTGTTCAGCAGGGCCGGCGTGGCCAGAAGGCCCATGGCCACCACGGACGCGCCGATAATGCCGGTGGTCGCGGCGAACACCGTACAGACGACGACGACCGCCAGTCCCAGTCCGCCTTTAAGCCCGCCCAGCACGATGTAAAGAGCGTCGAACAGCTGCTCGGCCACCTTGGAGCGGTCCAGCAGCTGGGCCATGAGGATGAACAGAGGAATCGCCACCAGCACATAGTTGTTCATCAACCCCCAGGTGTTGTTGGCAAACATGTCGAACAACGCGGCCACGTTCCAGCCATTGTCGATCAGTCCGAAGAGCACGGCGACACCGCCCAGACAATAGGCTAGCGGCAGTCCCGTGACAATCGTGGCAATCAACACCACGAACATGGCAATGGTCATAAATTCGAGACTCATAGGATGCTCCGTCTTTTTCGGCCGTGATCTAGGTCGCCGATTTTTCGGTGAGGGTTTTCACGTTTTTCAGCACGGTGGAAAGCCCCTGGACGACCAGGAGCAGAAAACTGAGGGCCATGACGATTTTATAGGGCCATATCCGGGGCGCCCAACTTGTGGAGTTGAGCTCATTGGTGATTGTGGCCGTGTGGGCAAATTTGAACGCGCCCCAGGTCATCAGGCCGTAGACCGGCATGAAAATGATCAGATAACCGGCGATCATGACGACGGCCTGCACCTTGGCGGGCATTCGTGAGGTGACAATGTCCACCCGGACGTGCCCCTGGGCATGCTCCATATACGAGAGCCCCAGCATGTAGTGCATGCCGTAAGCAAAGGCCGTGGCCTCGAATCCCCACACGGTGGGGGCGTTGAAGGCATAGCGCATGAGAACTTCGTACAGGACGATAAAGAGCAGCGGCACGATCAGAAACGAAGTGAGCTGCCCCTGCTTTTCGACCAGGAAGTCAATGCCTTTGATGATCGTGTTCAGCATTTCCTTCGACTCCTACGGCTTGGGTTGGTGGATAGATGAGAGGCCCGGCGACACGGTGCATCGCCCGGGCCTCTCGCTCGCGTTAACCGTCAGCAGGCAGATTGCTACTCGGTGGTACGTCCGCCGACAAAGGTTTCGTACGGCCAGGGCGTCACCCCGCTGCGGGCGTCGCGCCAGTCGGCGAAGGACTCGATAAAGGCTTCCTGGGAGTCCATCACCTTTTTGACATCAGGATGTTTGGCTTTCAGCGCATCGATATATTCCTTGGTGGTCTTGCGGAATTCGATGATGGCTTCTTTATCCATCTTGACGATTTCCACTTTTTCCTTGAAGCGACGGATCGCTTCGGCATTCAGCGCGTTGATCCAGTTGTAGGACCACAGCTGGGTTTCCTTGGCGGCAATGTCCAGGATCCAGCGGTAGTGCTCGGGCAGTTTGTCATAGGCGTCCTTGTTGAAGAACAGGGCGCACTGGATACCGGGCTGGTGGACGCCGGGCTGGATGGCGTATTTGGTGATTTCGTCAAATCCCATGGGGTAGTTGATGGCCGGGGAGGAAAACTCGGCCGCGTCGATCACGCCACGCTCCAGGGCCAGGTAGACTTCGCCGCCGGGCAGGGGGCTCACCGAGGCGCCCAGATTGTTCATGATGTCCATATACCAGCCGGGGGTGCGCACGCGCATGCCCTTGTAGTCTTCCATCTTGGTGGCGCGCTTGTTGGAGAAGAGGCCCATTTCCTGGCCGCACTGGCCGCCGGGCAGAGCGACGAGGTTGAACTTGCCGTAAAGCTCGTTCATCATTTCAGCGCCGCCCTTCTCATACAGCCAGATGTTGTAGCCCTCGCCGTCCAGACCGAAAGGCACCGAAGCAAAGGCCACGAAGGCCTCGTTCTTGCCCTTCCAGTAGCCGGGCCAGTCGTGTCCGGCCTGGGCGGAGCCTTTGCTTACCGCGTCGAAACTCTGCATGGCCGGCACCAGCTCCCCGGCCGAAAAGGGTTTGATGTCGAACTGGCCGGCGGTGAGCAGGCGCACCGTATCGCAAAAATGGGTGGCAATGTCATAGAAGAGCAGGCCTTTGGACCAGGGCATGACCATTTTCCAGCGCACTTTTTCGGTGGATGGCTCGAACTTCACGCGTTTGGCCATATCGTGCCGCGGATCGCTTCCGAATTTTTCACGCTTGGCGTGGGCGGCGCTGGTCAGCAGGCACAAGGTCAATAAAAGGCTTAAAACGATAATGAAGGATTTTTTCATGACGGGAACTCCCTCCTACTAAAATTTAGGTTCAAATTCTCTTAGCGGATTGCAACAACGGTGGAACAGCCGCGGCCGGCTTGGACTGTTTCCTCACCTCCTTTCATCAGGGCCGTCACTAAACCGGATTGAACGCTTGAATCAGATCAATTGTTCTATGGTCCTACCAATTAGAGGGACCTTTAGTTTAGTGATAGGGCAAAGTCAATAATTAATTTGCAAGCTCCAGACAATGAATCGTATTCAGGGCCGATCAATGGCGCTTCGGGTGCCTATGCCGCCGTTTGCAGGTCGCGTTCCAACCGATCAGGAGGAACCGAGAGGGAAATGGAACGTGCTTCGGTGGCGACCGGGCCAAATCGGAAATTACCGCGTTCCGCCGATACTGCCGACGATCCGGCGTCTTGCGTAAAATGAGGCTTGTCATGGCCGCCCGGGCCAAAGGAAAAGGTCATACCATTTTCAGTGGACCATGGGTCGTTCCATTGGTGCTTTGCAATTACAGGACCAACCGCATCGAGGCGAGCGGGCGGCGAACGAGACCGTTTATGCTTATATTTTCAATTGTTTCGCATGGACTTTATAATTTGGGGTGGACAGGTGTCCGCCCAATTATGTAGACATAGGGCTACATGTCGCATTTAGGCGACAATCGTCGGTGGCCGCAGCCCCTTGGGGTCGCCGGAAAAACGGTTTTGCAAACAATTGTTTTTCAGACGGTCCCTCAATCGACTCGAGCCCAAGGCTCGGCGGACACCGATACGAGCTGACGCGTTGCCGTCGGCCGCCCTGACGGGGCGAAGGGCAACGCTGCCAGCGGCCTTCGCGGTGACCATCCTCCAGGGAGACGGGGTCCATGCCCAGGACGCAGGCCAACGCCAGCCGGGAAATCCGGCGCAAGCTGGAGTTGTTTCAACTGATCTTCGACAGCATTCACAACGGTGCCATGGTGACCGACGCCGCCGGTGTGGTAACGCACCTCAACAAGCCTTATGCCCGGTTTTTGGGGCTTAATATTTCGGAGAACATTGGCCGGCACTGCACCGATGTCGTCGAAAACACCCGGATGCACATCGTGGCGCGGACGGGTGTTGCCGAGATCAACCAGATTCAGAAGATCCGCGGCCAGAACATCCTGGTTCACCGCATCCCCATCAAACGGGACGGCCGGGTGGTCGCCGTCCTGGGGTTGGTGATGTTCCAGGATGTGGGCGAGGTGGTGCGGCTGGCCAAAAAACTGCGCCATCTCGAGTCGCAGGTCAGACGCTACAAAGAGGAGCTCATGGCGCTGCGCTCGACGCGTTATACCCTTGAGAGCATCATCGGCAACAGCCGTGCCATCGCCGATCTGAAACAGGAGGCGCTGGTCGCGGCCGGCAACACCTACCCGGTCCTGATCGTGGGTGAGAGCGGCACGGGCAAAGAACTTTTCGCCCAGAGCATTCATCACGCCAGCACGCGCCGAGGGCGCCCGTTTGTCCAGATCAATTGTGCGGCCATCCCCAAAGACCTTCTGGAATCCGAATTGTTCGGCTACGAGGGCGGGGCCTTTACGGGCGCCCGGTCGGCCGGCAAGCCGGGAAAGTTCGAACTGGCCCACGGAGGAAGCATTCTCCTGGACGAAATCGGCGATCTGCCGCTGGAAATGCAACCCAAGCTGTTGCGTGTGCTCGAAGAAAAGGTCTTCGAACGCGTGGGCGGCAATGCGGTGATCCAATCCGATTTCCGGCTGATGGCCGCCACGAACCAGAATCTCGAGGTGCTCATCGCCAAGGGCCGTTTTCGCAAGGACCTCTTCTACCGCCTGAACGTGATGTCGCTGATCATTCCGCCCCTGGCGGCACGTCCCGAAGATATCATCCCCATTGCCCGTCATCTGCTGCGCCAGGCGACAGCGGCATCGCCCGGCGATGAGATCCGGCTGAGCCCGAAAGCGATCAACGCCTTGCTGGCCCATGACTGGCCGGGCAACGTGCGGGAGCTCTCCAACGTGATGGACCGTGCGCTATCCACCATGCGGGGTGATGTCATTCGGCTGCGGGACCTGCCCTTCCCCTTGAAACGCACAAGGTCCAGCGCCGGTCAGGCCCCGGTAACCCCGATCCGTGACGTCCAGGCTCGGGTCGAGCGAGACGCCATCATCAATGCCCTGCGGCAGACCGGCAACAACAAGGCTCGGGCCGCCGCATTGCTCGGCATTCACCGCACCCTGCTTTACAAGAAAATGAGCCGGTATGCCATTCCCCTCAAACGCTGAATGTCTCCGATTTGCTACATTCCCCCAGGCTCAGCTGTCGGCTTTAGCGTCTTTGAGGGCGGCTTCGGCTTCCTCGCGGGTTTCGTAGATGTGCGCCGGCATCGCGCGCTCCTGGAGCGCTTCGCCGATTTTCATTCGCATAAATGTGCTCGTGGTGTAACGGGTGACACCGGAGTAAAAGCGCTCGACGATCCCTTTGACCATAACGGTGTAGGCTTCCATAAGCTCCGGTGAAATACTGAAGTTGTCATAGTTGACCACGGCATAGACCCGTTGGCCGATGGGCTCGAGGACTTCGGCCACGGCCCGCCGCACCGTTTCAATGTCTTCCTGGGAGCGAATCGCCAGCCCTTCGAAATTGACGAAGAACAGGTTGTCCTGCGGGTCGTAGACCAGGCGTTTTTCGAGGGGCAGGGCGAATAAATCTTCATTGAGCCCCATGGGCGCCGCCCGGAAGATCCTGACATCCATGAGCGCCGGCGTGCCGTCGATGACCGGCGCGAATTCCATTCGCTGTAGAATGTCCTTCTCGATATCCACGCCGGGGGCGACTTCGATCAGTTCCATGCCCGCCTCGCTCAAACGGAAGACGCAGCGTTCGGTGACGTACAGCACCGGCTGGTGCTTGGATACCGCATAGGCGCCGGAGAAGGTGACGTGCTCCACCTGCTGGACGAATTTGATCACCCGGCCTTCCTGATCGATGGACAGCACGCCGTCCTGCACGGAAACCTTGAGGCCGCCGGCGGTGAACGTCCCCACGAAAATAACTTTTTTGGCCTTCTGGCTGATATTGATGAAACCGCCGGCACCGGCCAGTTTGGGCCCGAATTTGCTGACATTGAGGTTGCCGCTGGCATCCGCCTGGGCCAGGCCGAGGAAGGCCAGATCAAGCCCGCCGCCGTCGTAGAAATCGAACTGCGAGGGCTGATCGATCAAGGCCTCCGTATTGGTGGCCGCCCCGAAATTGAGTCCCCCGGCTGGCAGGCCGCCAATGACGCCGGGCTCCGCGGTGAGGGTCAGAAAATCGATGATCTTCTCTTCGTTGGCCACGCTGGAGACCCCTTCCGGCATCCCGATGCCCAGATTGACCACACTATTGGGCACCAGCTCGAAGGCCGCCCGCCGGGCGATGATCTTGCGGTCGCCCATCGGCATGGGCGGCAGCGACTGCACCGGCACCTTGATTTCACCGCTGAACGAGGGGTCGTAACGGGTGCCGAAGGTCTGCCAGTGATGCTCAGGGGGGGACACCACGACGCAGTCGACCATGATCCCGGGGATCTTGACCTGACGCGCGTTCAGGGTTCCCGGTTCGGCCACACGCTCGACCTGGACAATGACGAATCCGCCGGAGTTGCGGGCGGCGGTGGCGATGGCTAAAGCCTCCAGGGTCAGGGCCTCTTTTTCCATCGTGATGTTGCCGTCGGTGTCGGCCGTCGTGCCGCGCAGAATCGCGACGTTGACGGGCATGGTCCTGTAGGCCAGATAATCCTGGCCGTCGAACTGGATCCGCTCCACGATGTCGCTGGTGGTGCGGGCGTTGATCTTGCCCCCGCCGTTGGCCGGATCGACAAAGGTGCCCAGGCCCACCGAGGTGATCGTGCGCGGCTTGCCGGCCGCGATGTCCCGGAACATGTGGGAGATGACGCCCTGCGGGAGATTGTAGGCTTCGATCTTGTTGTCCATGGCCAGCTTCTGAAGTTTGGGCACCAGGCCCCAATGCCCGCCGATCACACGGGATACAAGGCCTTCCCGGCCCAGATGGTTGAGGCCGCGGTTCTGGCCATCGCCCTGCCCGGCGGCGTACATCAGGGTCAGCCCCCGGGGGCGTCCGGTTTCTTCGAAATACGTTTCCAGCGCGATCGCCACGTACTCGGGAAAGCCGGTCCCCACGAACCCCCCGGTGGCGATCGTGTCGCCGTCGCGGATAATCTGAACGGCCTCTTCGGGGCTGACGATCTTGTTCTTGCGCACGCGGTCCGGGGGCAAATCAGAAAGCACCGGGTGGGTCCGGCGGGTTTGGGGACGGCTCGATTCAGCAGTCATGGGCACCTCCCTGCGGATCATGGGGTTGGATGTGGGTCGAACGCGATGTTAAAACGATGCTGTGCGAGTCGGGCACGCTGGCGCAAAGTTTCGGCCCGAGTCGCCCAGCCGTCGATTTTGCGGATGACTTCGATGGCTTGTCTTTAGGGCGCAGCACGTGATTGACGGGCGCTTGCGCTCTTGGCTGTTCCGGCCGTGACTACCCCCGCGAGCCCAGCCGCAGGCCGCCGTGAATGAAGTAGACATCACCGGCCAGCGCCTCGTTGCGAAAGATCTCGCAGGCCAGGGAAGCGATCTCTTCCGGGTCGATCAGGCGGCCAATGGGAACATCACCCAGGATCCGCTCCAGCGCCTTGGCGTTCATATTCTCTACAAGGGGTGTGCGGACGTAGCCCGGCGCGATGGCCACACAGCGGATGCGGTCGGCCAGTTTGCGGCGGAAGAGTTCGGCCGTGATCACCTTGGGCATGACCGACATGGCCGCCTTGGTCGAGGAATAGTTGATCTGGCCGGCCGTGCCCAGCGAACCGGTCGAGGACACCAGACAGATCAGCCCGCGGCAGTCGTTGTTGATCATCTGCTCCAGGCATTCGCGCACCGTCAGGAAAACACCGGTCAGATTGATATCCACCACCCGCTGGAACTGCTCGAGGGACATTTTGCCCTTGACCTTGCCGGTTTCACGGTCGGTGGCCACCAGCAGGCCGTCCATGATGATGCCGGCAAAAGGCGCGACCAGGTCGATGCGTCCATAGGTCTCGATGGCCAGGGCGGCCAGTTTCTGGTTGTCCGCTTCTTTGGTCACGTCGCAGGGGACGGTGACGACATCGCCTTCCAGGTTTTCTTTGGCCGCATCGAGGGCCTCCTCGGAAATATCGGCCAAAACGACTTTGCCGCCCTGTCCAAGCCAGTATCGGGCCACGGACAGACCGATTCCGCTACCGCCGCCGGTAATCACGGCAACTGCATTCTTTGTCTCCAGCATGATAGGCCTCCTTGGCAATGGGGAAATGATCTAGAATGATAATGGTACGCAAAGCGCGTGATGCAAGCCGTGTTCCACACCCTGCGTCCAGAAAGCCGAGAAATGGTTCTCCCGCGATATTCCTGAGGGGCATCGGGTGACATCGATCGGCGGCGGAAGAACCTCCGGATCCCTTTTGTGGCGATGTGTATCAGATTGGCGACACTTCGATCTTCATCCGCCAGGCCGGCCTTCCGGACGCACCGGTTCCGCAATCGTCTACGGCACCGGACTGCGCATGGCGCCGCCTGCGAAGCGCTCGGTCAGCAGCGCCGTACAGATGACGGCGATGGCCATTATCTGCCATAAGGTCACCGGCTGGTCGAGAAAGAAGAAGGCCAGGCCGGTGGCAATGACCGGTTTGAGAAAGAAGAGATAGCTGCCGCGGGTAATGTCCGGTACGGCCGCCAGGCCGCCCAGCCACAGGAACTGGGTTATCGTGGTATTCCAGAGGGCAATGGTCAGCAGGGCGGCCCATTGCTGCGGCGGGCGGGCAAAAAGGGTCAGCGGATTGACCCACAGGGACCAGATCACCCCCACCACGCCCCACAGGCCGAGGGCCCCCAGAAACATGGTGATCGCGGTGATACGCAGGACACCGTATGTGCCGATGAGCGGGCGGATCATGACGGTGTAGGCGGCGATCACCACCGTACACCCCAGCACCATCACGATACCGATCAGGTTTTCGGGTCCGCCCGTCAGGCGCGCCAGGTAGCCGTCCGTGATCAGGAGGGCGACGCCCGTCATGGCGCCCAGGGCGCTGATCCGCTTGGCAGCGGAAAAGGGCTCGCGATTCAGCCACTGGTTGGCCAGGCCGACGCCGACCGGAATCGTGACCACCATTGTGGCCACCTGGGGTACCGTGGCGAAGTCGAGCGCCCGGTGGTAGAGCAGAAACCCCAGGGTCACGCCGAACAGGGCCAGCCCCACAAGCTGGGGGCCGTGGGTCCGGAAGGGGGCGATCAGGTCGCGCGACGCCGGAAAAACGAGGCACAATAGCACCAGCCCCAGCCCGCCCAGCAAAAACCGCCAGACCGAGAGTTCCGGCCCGGCTACCTCGGAGAGCACGGCCACGAATTCGGTCGAGGCATGGCCGGCCACACCGATCAAGACCGCCAAATAGGCCGCCGTGGACGATCGGTGCCACAGCCCCATCAGCAGCGGCCTGTCATTGCGAGGCAGGCGCGGGGGCGCATCAGGATTGAATTCCGTATGGGCATGGCCGGCCGCCGTTTGTTTCGGAACCATGATCGGCCTGGCCGCTCACGTCACTGGGGCGCCTTGTCCACTCTGGAGTTTGGCCTGCATGGCCTTGACCAGTTCCTGGTGCCGGTAATTGTCGGGATCGAGGTCCAAGGCCCGCTGGCCCCACATGAGAGCGCTGGTGTAGTCGGATTGCTGCCGGTAATTCTCGGCGATGGCGTAGAGCAGGTGCTGCGCGGGCGAGCGGCGACGGGCGTCCGGGATGGACAGGGCCTTGCGGAAATCCTCAATGGCCCGGTCGTGCGCCTTCTGGACGGTCAGGCAGCTGCCCCGCCCGATCAGGCTCTCCTCGTCCCAGGCATCCAGCGTCAAGGCCCGCGTGTACATGCCCACGGCCAAATCCAGGTCCCCCTCGACCTCGTGGATTTTGCCCATGTAGAAATAGGCGTTGTCGCCGTCGCGGTGGCGATAGCCCGGGTCCAGATCGATGACCTGCCGAAAGGCGCGCACCGCCCCGACACCGTCGGGTTTCTGGAAACAGCGGAGGCCTTCTTCGAACCAAGCCTCAATCGATTCGGGTGTTTGTCGTTGCCTCATCAGCCCCCCCCTGAAAAAATTGGCGTTGGGTTACTCTGATCACGGTGGGGACGGAAAAGCAACAACGTTATGTGCCTGTCTTCAAGCGCGGCGTTTATGTGCCATCGGCGTGTCGCGATGCCACAAGACTCCAGGTTAAAGATAATGCGGCGCGCTGACGATAACCCCACAAGAGTTCCTTCGGCATTGAATCCGGCCTTAGGTCAAGGGGGCGCGTTGGACATGCCAATCAATCACAAGGGTTTCGTTTAGCATCCTGAGCGACGTCCATATGCCTTTTGAAACCATCACGCTATCATCCGCAGGATCGCTTACGGTTGCGGCGCTGTGCCTGACGTTTGCCCTTTTCCAGGGGGTTGTGGCCTGCAAGCGGCCGGAGTTCGGCTGGAACCGCTGGGGAGCGGCCATGTCGCTCTTGACGGCGGTCTATGCCGTGGCCGTCTTTTTCCAGTTCAATCTGCCGGCCGGCGACCTCACCCGTTTTTGCGAAAAGGTGCAGTTCTCGGTCTTCATCCTGCTGGTCGATGCGCTTTACCGCTTTACGGCCACGTTCCTGGGCCGCAGGGACCGCCGGCTCCTGCGGGTCTTGCCGTTGGTGACCGTCGTTTGTCTGACCCTGATCTGGTTTACCGAGCTCGTTGTGGCCACGACATTCGTGCAGCGCGAATTTCTCTGGAACCCCCGGCCCTATATCGAACCGGACCTGGGCCCGCTGGGTGTGGCCTACCTGGCTCTGGTCTTTGCGCTGGCCATGGCCGTCGTGCTCATCTGGTGGGGGCCGGCGCGGCGCAAGCTGACAGGGGCGCGCGAATTCGTGGCCTGTTTTTTCGTCTGGGCCCTTCTGGGGCTGCACGACATCCTGGCCACCGTGGGCATGCCCACGGTGCAGTTTCTGATGGAATTCGGCTTTCTGGGGTTTTCCGTGTCGTTGATTTCCATCACCATCCGCAAACATGTCGAGCTGTTCGCCACCGTCGAGGAAAACGAGCAGGCCCTTAAGAAAACCAAGGAAAGCCTGGAGCGGCGCGTGCGCGAGCGCACGGCCGCCATCGCGTCTTCCAACCGGGATCTCAAGGCCGAGATCCGCGACCGCAAACGCGCCGCCAAGAAGCTGCGCGAAAGCGAGGAAAAATTCCGTACGCTGATCGCCAATATTTCCGACGTGATCATTATCCTCGACCGGGAAGGCACGGTCCGCTATATCAGCCCCAACCTGTCGCGGCATTTCGGTTGGGAGCCCCGGGATCTGCAGGGGAAGAAATTCCATGAAACCGTTCATCCCGACGATTGCGGCATGGTCCAGCGCCAGGTGGCGGACCTGATGGACCAGCCGGAGCGGACCCTGACCCTGGCCTATCGTTACCGGACCCCTGACCAATCCTACCTCCACATCGAGCTGACCCTGGTCAACCTGCTCGCCATGCCCCGGATTCGCGGACTGGTGGGCAATTTCCGCGATGTTTCCGACCGGATCGCTTCGGAGCGGACCCTCAAGCGGGCTCAGGCCATCGCGCACGTGGGCAACTGGGAACTCGATCTGGGCACCCGGACCATCGAGGGCTCGGAGGAATGGTGCCGGATTTTCGGACTCGTCGATAGCGGTGCCGGATTTGCTCTCGAGACCGTGCAGGCCTTGATCGAGGAGGAGGATCGCCGCGAGGTGCGCCGCCGGCTCGACGCCCTCGTTTTCAAGGGGCAGGACTACGACGTGACTTACCGGATACGGCGGGCCGGCAACGACGAACCGGCCTGGATTCATTCCCGCGCCGAGCTGATCGGCGCGACCGGCGGGGCCGCCCGGATTTCCGGGGTGATCCAGGACATCACGGCCGCCAAACAGGCGGCCGCCGAAAAGGCCCAACTGGAAAACCAGCTGCGACAGGCCCAGAAGATGGAGTCCCTCGGCACCCTGGCCGGGGGCATCGCCCATGATTTCAACAACATTTTGTCACCGATCATCGGTTTTGCCGAGATGACGGCCGAGGATCTGCCGGCCGACAGCCAGGCCCGCGCCAACATGGGCGAAATTATGAAGGCCGGGCGGCGCGCCCAGGAAATGGTCCAGCAGATCCTGACCTTCAGCCGCCACAACAACCAGGAACGCAAACCGGTGCAGGTCGCCCCCATCGTTCAGGAATCGCTCAAGCTGATGCGTTCGTCCCTGCCGTCCACCATCGATGTACGGCCCCATATCGGCGATGAAGACGGCTTCGTCATGGGCGACACCACCCAGATTCACCAGATGATCGTCAATCTGTGCACCAACGCCTACCACGCCATGCGCGCGTCGGGCGGCGCGCTGAATGTCTATTTGGATGAAGCCCTCTTCCAGGCGCCGCACGAGGTGCCGTTGGCGGGCATGGCCCCCGGTCGCTACACGCGCATCCGGATTCAGGATTCGGGGCACGGCATTGCGCCCGATGTGCTGGAGCGCATCTTCGAGCCCTACTTCACCACCAAGGCGCCGGGGGAGGGCACCGGCATGGGGCTCTCGATGGTCCACGGCATCGTCATGAACCACAACGGCTTCATCGACGTCGCCAGCACCGTGGGCGAAGGCACGACCTTCAGCCTCTTCCTGCCCCAGATTCTCCACACGGACGAGACCTCCATCAATGAAACCACGAGTTTTATCCCCGTGGGCAACGAACGTCTTCTGCTGGTGGACGACGAGGAACAGCTTCTGAACATGCAGTGCCAGATGCTGGAGCGCCTGGGCTACGAGGTTACGGCCACCAGCAACAGCGTCGAGGCCTTGAATCTTTTCTGCCAGAACCCGGAAGGCTTCGATCTGATGATCACCGATCAGACCATGCCGAACCTCACCGGCGGGGAGCTTGCTGCCCAGGTCCTGCACATCCGCGATGACCTGCCCATCATTCTCTGCACCGGTTTCAGCGAGTCGCTCTCGCCGGAGGCCGCATCCGAGATCGGCATCCGCCACTACTTGCACAAACCCATTCCCCTCAAAGCACTGGCCCGCACCGTACGGATCGTTCTCAACGACGGTTTTCAATCCGAGCCATCGCGTCCCCAGGCCGACTGCGCCTGAGCCGCGCCCGCGCGCCCAATCCGATCGCAGACACCCCCCCCGGACGGCGCATGGCCATCCGACAAAAAAATGCGCCCGGGAGTTGACGAGATATATCTTATATCTATATTGTGAGCAAATGCTCAAAATTGTGCGGTCACGAATGCCGTGTTCCGCACCGCGTCACCCAGTCACCGAAAGG
>JASJCV010000152.1 GCA_030065275.1 Desulfobacterales bacterium
GGATTTCTCCACAAATTTGTTTACCATCGGCATCCCCGCCAAAAACCGGAGCAAAGTGCTGGAGTTGTTCTTCACCACCAAAGGCTCCAAAGGCACCGGCCTGGGGCTGCCGATGGTAAACAAATTTGTGGAGAAATCCGGGGGCGAATTGCGTTTTCAGTCCGAAGAGGGCCAAGGCGCCGTATTCACCATGACCTTCCCCCCGGAGAATTTCTGACCACGACGCCCTCCCCCGGCCATCCATTGGGCCGATCGCGCCCCCCCTGGACACACCTTCGTACACGAGAAGTGTTGGCTGCCTGCCGCGGAATGTTAAGTATGGCGCCCGCGGGCATGACGACGGCCGTCTGCGTCGCTTGACACACGACCATCCCCAATGATAAAAATTGGTCGAACCAATAATGCCAGTCAACTTCATTAAATGACGACCGCAAACGATCATGACGCTAACCACCGCGGCGCCAGACCCACCCGTGCCCACAAAGCGATCGCCCGGGTGCTGCTCGGACAGATATTTCGCGGCGAGCTGGCCGCGGGTGCCAAACTGCCCACCGAGCGCGCGCAGGCCCGTGCGTTTGCGGCCAACCGCGCCACCGTGCGCGAGGCTCTGCGCTACCTCGAGACCCTCGAGCTGATCGCCGTCCGGCAGGGCGACGGGGCCTATGTCCGGGATTTCCTGAAAAGCGGCAACCTCCAGGTGGCCAAGGAGATGATCGAGGTCGACATGGACCTGCGGCGGGAGATCCTGGCCGCGCTGTTGGAGGTGCGGCGCAACTATCTGCCCGCCGTGGCTTACGCCGCCGCCCTGCGACGAACGCCGGCGCAGCTGCGGCAGCTCGAGAAGGCGATCCGGCGCAACCCGGAGACGACGGTCATGGCGCGCGACCGGCGGGTTCACCGCATCATCGCTCGCTCCAGCGGAAATGTCCTGAATATCCTGCTGATCAATTTCTTCGAAGACTTCTTCGATGCCTTCGGCCCCGTGTATTTCGACAACCCGCGGCACCGACGGCGTTCGGAGCAATTCCACCATGACATCCACACGGCCATCGCCCAGCAGAACGCCGGCCAGTCCCGCGACATCATGCACGAGGTCCTGCTGTACGCCGAAAACGCCCTCCTCGAGGGCGTCGATGAACACCCGCGGGGGGTATGACACAAGGCCGGCCCGAGAGCCATATTGGCCGGACCAATAATAGGATTATATGGAGGACCCGACCGGCCGACGCTGGGGGGGCGGAAACGAGACCATGCAACGCTATACCGGCCAAAACCATTTCGACGTCATCGTGATCGGCGGCGGCATCAGCGGCGCGGCCGTGGCCTACGAGGCCGCCTCCCGCGGGCTGCGGGTGGTGCTTTTCGAAAAAGACGATTTCTGCAGCGCCACCTCAGCGGCCTCCTCCAAGCTGATCCACGGCGGCCTGCGCTACCTGGCCAATCGGGAATTCGCCCTGGTGCGCGAATCACTCAACGAACGCCGCATCCTGGCCAATATCGCGCCCAACCTCGTCTTCCCGCTGGCCTTCATGTTCCCGCACTACCGCTCATCGCTGAAGACCAGCAAATGGTTCGTCAAGCTGGGCCTGACCCTCTACGATTTTCTGGCCTCGGGCCGGGACTTGGCCTGGGAAGCGTCCCCAAAGATTCCGAGCCACCGGACCCTCCCGGCGCACCAGGCGCTGCAGCGCATGCCCATCCTGAACCCGAACGGCCTCACGGGGGCCTCGGTCTTTTACGACTGCCTGAGCATCGCGCCCGAGCGCCTGGCACTGGCCTTTATCCGCTCCGCCATCCGCCACCGGGCCGAGGCGGCCAACTACGCCCGGGTAGACGGTTTTGTCTACGGGGCGGACGGGAAAACCATCACCGGCGTGGACGTCTACGACCGCATCGGCGGCCGGCGCCGCACCGTGACGGCCGCGGCGACCATCAACTGCGCCGGGCCCTGGGCCGACGACGTCCGCAATCTGGCGCCACGCCGCCAATCCGCCCGGCTCCTGCGCCGCTCGGAAGGCATCCATATCGTCACCCGCGCCCTCACCCCCCCCGACACCGCCGTCAGCGCCATGGTGCCGGGCGGCGGCCATTGTTTCCTGATACCCTGGCGGGGGCAAACCCTGATCGGCACCACCGACAAGCCCTATAACGGGCATCCGGACGACTACCGGGTCACCCGGGAAAGTATCCGGGAGTTGATCACGGCCGTCAATTCGACATTCAACGACCCGGGGTTGAGCCTCGACGACGTGCGCCACTGCTATGGCGGCCTGCGCCCGCTGGTGGAAAGCGGGGACCACGCGACCTACAACGCTTCGCGCCGCTATGAAATCCGCGATCACGCCGAAGCGGGCCTGAAGGGCCTGATCACGGTGGAAGGCGGCAAATGGACCACCAGCCGACACCTGGCCGAGAAAGTGGTCGATCATCTGGCCGCCACCACGCGCCTTCCGGTCGGCCGGTCGATCTCGACCCGGCAGCACCTGCACGGCTGCGTCATCGGCGACTTGCCGGGCCACCTGGCCGGACTCCGGGATCGCCACCCGGATTTCGACGGCACCACCACCGGCACCGTGGGAAAGCTATACGGCAACGACGCCGATATAGTGCTCGATCTGGCCCGACAGGTGCCCGCCGGAACGCTCCGGATCGATGCCGACGGCGAAATCCTGGCCCAAGCCGTCTACGCCGTGCGCCATGAGATGGCACGAACCCTGACCGACATCGTTTTACGGCGCACCGGCATGGCCACCCTGGGACATCCGGGCGAGCCTGCTCTGCGGCAGGTGGCCGCGGCCGCGGCACCGGAGTTGGGCTGGGATGAAGCGCGCATCGACGAGGAAGTCCAGGCCGCCGGGAAGGCCCTCGCGCTACCGGCGGCATGACATCCCGGCCTTCGAACCCGGGCCCGCCGTGAGACGGCCCGACCCTTGAAGGAGCATCAAGCCGATGAAAGCCAAAAAGCCCTTCCAGCCTGACTGGAGCGAAGAACCGCCAGCGCCCGGAAGCTACCGCTCGATCTTCAAATACGGCGACCCCAGCGGGTTCAAACATCCCAGCGGCAAATGGTATGCCATGCTCAAGGAGGAATTCGGCCTGAACGACCGCGATTTCGCGATTCGCCAGAACGAAGGCCGTGCCCCCTTGGCGCTGGAACGCCCGCCGCGGCTCGCCGAGCCCCAGATGGCGGCCCTGGCCGCCATCGTGGGGGCGGAGAATGTCACCGCGGACGAATACGCCCGCACACGGCACGCCTACGGCAAAACCAGCGAAGAAATGATCGAGCTCAGCCGCGGCGTGGTCCGGGAGATTGCGGACCTGGTGGTTCACCCCCGCCACAAGGAGGACGTGCGCCGGATCGTGGCCTACTGTCACGCCGAGCGGATTCCCATCGTTGTCTTCTCGGGCGGGTCGTCCGTCACCCTGGGCTTGCGCCCGGTCAAAGGCGGCATCACCCTCGTGGTGAGCACCCACATGAACCGGTTTCTGGAGCTCAACGAAGAGAACCAGACCGCACGGGTCCAACCCGGTATCTTCGGCCCGGCCTACGAGAAAACCCTCAATCAGGCCCCGGAGCGCCTGCGCGCCGGGCGCCGTTACACCGGGGGACATTTCCCCCAGTCCTTCGAATACTCCACCGTGGGCGGCTGGGTGCTCACCCTGGGCTCGGGACAGGCCTCGTCCTATTACGGCGATGCGGCCGATCTCGTGGTCAGCCTGGAGATGGTCACGCCCGCCGGTGATATCCGAACCCTGGATTACCCGGCAACAGCCACGGGCCCCAAGGTGGCCGACCTGATCAAAGGTTCAGAAGGCGCTTTTGGCGTCCTCGTGGAAGTCACCCTGCGGGTCTACCGCCACATGCCCGCCAACCGGCGGCATTTCAGCTTCATGTTTCCCAGCTGGCCGCAGGCGGTCGAGGCCAGCCGCGAAATCGCCCAGGGCGAATTCGGCCGGCCGGCCGTCTACCGTATCTCCGACCCCGAAGAAACCGACCGGGGCCTTAAACTCTACGGCATGCCACGTCTCGTCGACCGTTTCCTGCAAAAACGCGGCTTCGCGCCCATGGCGCGCTGTCTGTGCCTGGGCAGCGTCGAAGGGGACCGGGACTACACCCGGCTGGTCACACGCAAGATCCGCCGGGTGGCCCGCCGCTACGGCGCCGCCAGTCTCGGCGGCTACGCCAGCCGCAAATGGGCCCGGACGCGTTACAGCGAACCCTATATGCGCGAAGACCTGAACGACTTCGGGATTACCCTCGACACCCTCGAGGCGGCCGTGAACTGGGATCGGCTGATGGCGCTGCACTGGGGGGTGCGCGAATATATCAAGGAACGCCCCCGGACGATCTGTATGACCCACGCCTCGCATTTCTACCCCCAGGGCACGAATCTCTACTTTATCTTCATCGGCCGGTTCGACGATGTCGGGGAATATCGCCGGTTCCAGGCCGGCATCATTGACCGCATCCAGGCCCACGGCGGCTCGCTGAGCCACCACCACGGTGTCGGTCGGCTGCTGGCCCCCTGGATCGAAAGCCATCTGGGCGGCACGTCGATGGATGTGCTGCGGGCGCTCAAAGGGCACTTCGACCCCCACGAGGTCATGAACCCCGGCGGTCTGTTGGGATTGGACCTTGAAGACCGCGACAGGAGAACGCCATAATGCCCCACCATTCGGGCGACGAGCTGATCCTGGTGTTCGACGCCGGCACCCAGTCGGTGCGCGCCGCGCTGATCGACCTCGAGGGCCGGATCGCGCAGATCGAGAAGACCCCGATCACGCCGTATTTCTCCCACCGTCCCGGCTGGGCCGAGCAGGAGCCGGAATACTTCTGGGACAACCTGGCGGCCACCGCCCGCAAGCTTCTGGCCGGCAGCGGCCTGAACCGCAGCCGTATCGCCGGCGTGACCCTGACCGCCCAGCGCAATACCGTGATCAACCTGGACGCGGAGGATCGCCCCCTGCGCCCGGCCATCGTCTGGCTCGACCAGCGCAAGGCCGAGCCCACCGGCAACCTCTCCCCACTGTTCAGGGGATTCCTCAAGGCCATCAACAAATACGCCCTGCTGGCCCAGGCCGAGCGGGCGTGCAAGTCCAACTGGATCAAGCAGCATCAGCCCGACATCTGGGAGCGGACCGCCAAATTTTTATTTCTGTCCGGCTACCTGACCCACAAGCTGACCGGCCGCTTCCGGGATTCGGCCGGCAACATGGTGGGCTACCTGCCCTTTGACTACAAGCGACAAGCCTGGGCCCGCCCAGGCGACGTCAAGTGGAAAACCTTTCCGATGGACCCCGCCGTGCTGCCCGAGCTCGTCGCACCGTCCGCCCTTCTGGGCCACGTGACGGCGCCGGCCGCGGCCGCGACCGGCATTCCCCAGGGGCTGCCCGTCCTCGCCGCCGCCACCGACAAGGCCTGCGAGGTGCTGGGCGCCGGGTGCCGTTCGCCCGAAGTCGCCTGTCTGAGCTACGGCACGACCGCCACGGTCAACACGGCCAACCGGCGTTACGTCGAGATCCAGGCCTTCATGCCGCCCTATCCCAGCGCGCTGCCGGGATACTACAACACCGAGTTGATGGTCTACCGGGGCTTCTGGATGGTGAGCTGGTTCAAACGGGAGTTCGGCCTGCGCGAGCGGCAGGTGGCCCGCACGCGGAACATCGCACCGGAATCGCTCTTCGACGAACTGATCGCGGAGATCCCCCCCGGGGCCATGGGGCTCACGCTGCAGCCCTACTGGTCGCCGGGTATCAGGACCGGGCCGGCCGCCAAGGGGGCCATCATCGGCTTCGGCGACGTGCACACCCGGGCGCACATCTACCGCGCCATTCTCGAGGGCTTGGCCTATGCCCTCAAAGACGGTACCCTCACCCTGGAAAAACGCAACCGGACGCCCATCGAATGCCTGCGGGTTTCCGGCGGCGGCGCCCAGAGCGACGCCGCCATGCAGATCACGGCAGATATCTTCGACCGCCCGGTCCAGCGTCCGCACACCTACGAAACATCGGCACTGGGCGCGGCCATCGACGCGGCCGTCGGTCTGGGGCTCTATCCCGACTTTGACGCGGCCGTTGCCGCCATGACCCGAATCACCAGCGTCTTCGAACCGATCCCGGCCCACCGGGACCTTTACGCGGCCCTGTTCGAAAAGGTCTATCGCCGGATGTACCGCCGCCTGAAACCCATTTACGAAGATATCAAAGCCATTACCGGCTACCCGGCTGAAACCTGATTCACGGACGGGGGGACGCTGCCAATCCGCAGCCGGGTCGGTTGACGCCGGCTTCGATTTAAAGGGAGGAAAAAGCGAATGGTGCGAATGATCCTGATCGCGATCGTCGGGATCCTGCTGGCCGGATGTGCCGCCGGGGCCTCGCCGAACCGGCAGACCCACGACAGCGCCGCGCAGGCGATAATGAACCGCACCTGGCAGTGGGAGGCGACGACGACGCCGGTCGATACGATCGCCGTGGCCGCGCCCGAGCGCTATACGCTCCGGCTAGGGCCCGATGGACGGGCCCAAATCCGCTTCGACTGCAACCGGGGCGTTGGGGCGTTTGAGATCACGCCCGGCAGGCTGTCCTTCGGCCCGCTGATGTCCACCCGCATGGCCTGCCCGCCGGACAGCCAGGATAGCGTCTTCATGCGGGACCTCCAGCGGGTGGTCTCCTTCTTCACCAGCGAGGGCCGGCTCTACCTGGAACTCCTCGACGACAGCGGAACGATGCGGTTCCGGCCGGGGGAATGACACCCGGTCTGGGTGCCACTGAGCGGACCGGCCGTTATCCGCCGATCTCGGCCCTGAGCTCCTTCTTGAGGATCTTCCCGGTGGCCGTCATCGGCAGGGCGTCGCGCACCTCGACGATGCGGGGGTATTTGTAGGCCGCCATCTGCTCCTTGCTCCAGGACACGACCTCTTCCTCGCTGACACTCTGGCCCGGATTCAGGACGAGGTAAGCCTTGATTTCCTCGCCGTGCTGGTCGTGGGGCACGCCGATCACCGACGCCAGTGATACCGCCGGATGGGTCATCAGGACTTCTTCGACCTCGCGCGGGTAGACATTGAAACCGCCGCGGATGATCATGTCTTTCACGCGGTCAACGATGAACACATAGCCGTCCTCGTCCATCCGGCCCAGATCGCCGGTATGGAACCAGCTCGTGCCCTGGAAGGCGTCCGCCGTGGCCTCGGGCTTGTTGTAGTAGCCTTTCATGACGTTGTTGCCGCGGATGACAATCTCGCCGACCTCCCCGGTGGGCACCTCCTGCTGATCAGGATCGAAGACCTTGACCTCGATGCCCCAGATGGGGGTGCCCACCGAGCCGGGTTTGCGTTCCTTGTGCGGCATATTGAAGGTGGCCACCGGTGAGGTTTCGGACAGCCCATAACCTTCCATGATGGCGATGCCGTATTTTTCCTGGATGCCGCGGATGATCTCCAGGGGCAGCGAGGACGCCCCGGAGATGCCGACCCGCAGGTTCCCGGCGATGGTCGGAATGTCGATTTTCCGGTCCGGGTCCTCGAAGGCCAGCATGGCCCAGTACATGGTGGGTACCCCGGCAAAGACGGTGACCTTTTCGGCCTGCATGGCCCCCAGCACCCCGTCCGGGGTGAAACGCGGGATCAGCACGAGCGTGTTGCCCATGGAAAGCCCGGCGTTCATGAGCACCGTCTGACCGAACGAATGGAAGAGCGGCAGAACCACCAGGAGAACGTCGTCATGCGTCAACTCGGCCAGGTCACGCGAAGCCAGGGCATTCATGGTCATGTTGGCGTGGGTAAGCTCGGCCCCTTTGGGGAAGCCGGTGGTTCCCGACGTGTAGAGAATGACCGCCGTGTCTTCGGCCGAGGTCGCCACCGTTTCAAACATCGGGGCCTGGCCGCCGATCAGCTGCCCCATGGTGGCAGCCCCCTCGATCGGCGAAGCCGAGGCCGGATCGGCCGTCATGACCCAGAAGTGTTCACAACCCGGAACCTCCTGGAACCCGGCCCAGCCCTCCGCGGCCATGGGCAGCTCAGGGGTGCCCTGGAAGCAGAAATAGGCCTTGGCCTCGCTGTCTTTCAAATGGTAGGCGATCTCCCGGCCCTTGAGCAGGACGTTCAACGGCACCACCGTCGCGCCGGTCTTGAGGATGCCGAAATAAACCATGGGGAAATAGGGCAGGTTGGGGCAGCTCAGCGCCACCTTGTCGCCCTTGCCGATCCCCAGGGCGACAAGTCCGTTGGCCACCTGGCCGGCCACGGCGTCGAGCTGGGCGTAGCTGAAGCGTTTATCTCCAAAGACCAGGGCCGTCTTGTCTGCATATTCCTTGGCACTGTAGTCCAAAACGGTGGCAAGATTGAGCATATTCTCCCCCTTTCGCCAATCCATTGATGATGGCCCATTTACTCCACAGTTGCGGAAGGTTGTCAAAAGAATTAGACAGATCGGATGTGGAATCCCAAACGATGATGGGCGGGGCGTCGTGAAAGGCGAATGATATCAAGGGGGAACATGGTGAATTGGGCAGGGGGGCGCCAGGGGGAGGCGCCCCCTGCCTGTCCCTCCTGAAGATCGCCACTGTACAGGGGGCCCGTGACGTCTTCACGCCGGTTATCGTATCGTTGTCGAAAAAACTTTACCCCTATTTTCGACTGCTCGCGGCCTGTCGGCTCACCTCCGGGCCAAGATGACAGTGGGGTTGCGGGTGCGCTGTTTTCGGGCCATCAGCAATGTATACCCGCAAAGGCCCATGATCTTCAGTTATGCAGGCGATCATGCGGTTAAAGCCGTCATCGACATCGCTGGGGGCGTCGACCGCGGTTCGTCTGCCGGCCGTCACCAGGCGCTGTTCTGAACTTTGGCGACATGGTATGCAACCGGATATGGCATCGGATACAGCTTATGTGGAGTCCATGCGGTCCGGTGGAAAAACCTTCAATGGAAAACGCTTCTGATATGCAGGCCATTCGCACCGTCTATATTTTCGGCGCCGGCGCCATGGGCGCCGCCTATGCCTCCCTTTTCGCGAAG
>JASJCV010000153.1 GCA_030065275.1 Desulfobacterales bacterium
CTGACCTTCGCCAACCTGCCCGAGCCCCCGCCGGAAGCGCGGACGACCATTCAGCAATTTGAAGCGGCATCGGCCGCATGAGCCAACGCCAAGCCGCGCGGGCGCCATTCAGCGGGGGGGGCGTTGCCCCGGAGGAAATGGTTGCCCGGGGGGAGCCGGAGACGCCCCGCGCGCGTGTTCGTGAGAGGCGCATCCTGCCCCATGACGAAACCGGGGCGGCGGGCCGGTGCCCCGAAACACTGCCGACAGGAATGTCGTTTATAGCCCTGCTCAGAGGTCGATGACTTTCTTGGCGGGGGCGGAGATTTTCTTTTGGCGATATTCACCCGGGCGGCCCAATTGGCTGACGTCGGCATTGAGGATACCGCCGGCCTGGACCACCAGGTTTTTGCAGATCACCTTGCCCCGGCATTCGCCGCCGGGCAGAATGATCAATTCTTCCGCGGCCCGGACTTCGCCGTCGAAAAGCCCTCCGACGGTCATGCGATCGATCTTCATGTCGGCCCGGACCCGGCCCTCCTCGGCCACGGTGACCGTCGCGCCCGTCACCTTGCCGTTGAGGCGCCCCCGGATCAGCAGTTCACCGATGAATTCGATGCTGCCCTCGACGGTAATGCCGTCGTCGATAATCGATAAGCTATTCTTCTTGGCCACCCTGGGGCTCCTGTTCGCTGTTCGATGGAATGACTAATATGGGATTGCTCGTCTGATCACTCGCCGGCGCCGGTGCTGCCGGGGCCGGTTCCTCGGTCGCCGATGTCGTGGAGCCCGGAGTGGCGGGCGGGGACGGCGGTGCCACCGTCGCGGGTGCCGGTGGCTCGGGCTGAACCGGCGGGGCCGGGGGCGTCGGGGGGGGAGGCGTCGGTATGGTGACCGCAACCTCGAAGGTCTTCTCCTGGAGCAGTTTCCCCTGCATGTCAAAGACATAGACATTGGCCGTGTCGAAACTCAGCCCCGGCTCGGCGACTTTGCGATTCAGCTTGAGGCGCATGAAGCGCGAAATCGAAAATCGCCGGCCGCGGTCGCCGCGGGGGCGATCGTTCTTGAGGGGCACCGGGGGCAAGCTCAAGCGCGGCCCCGCCCCGCCCTGCGAGGAGGACAGCACCACCACCACACGCCCCTCGGCCTGGGTGTTGCCCGTATTACGAACGACGAGCCCGGCGGAAAGGGCCTTGGCGGCCTGATCGTAGTCCACCTTCAACTTCTCCGCGCCGACGCGCATTACCGGTGGCGGCGGCGCTGGGGATGGCTTCTCTTTTCGGGCCGTCACCACCGGAGCGGCCTGGGCCGCCGGCGTCGCCGCGGGCTTGTCCTTGACCGTCGCAGGCGGCTTGGAAGGTTTGTTTGGGGCGGGTACCGGCGCTTGTGCCGGCGCCGGGGGCGCATTCCGTGATTCGGCCTTGACCGCCCGAGCCAACAGGAGCTCTTTTTGTTGTTCGACCTGTGCCAATTGGCTTTTCAGAGCATCGATCTGCGTTCGCAACGCCTGCTGGGTCTTCAGACCGCCGAAAAAGAGCCATCCGGCTGCCACGGCGATCAGCAGGCAACAGGCCATGGCCCCGATGCCGATCCAAAGTTTCTGGTGAAATTTACGGATCGTACGGATATGACCATGCCCATCGACCATGAGGACGGTGCGATTGGCTTCGCCGCTAGGTGTTGTGACATTCGGTTTCATTGTTTTCGGGGAGATCCCATCGTCCCTGCCATAGCGTCTGCCGGGTCGCCTGCATCCTTCGTGCGATAGCCCTCAGTCAGCATCACGGCCCGCGTTGTCCAGATCCGCCAACGCCCACCAGCCGCCGGACGGTCACGGGTCTGCCAACAGCTGCCGGGAAACGGTCGCGGGCGCGGCCCTGATTGACGGCGATCTCCAGCGTCTGGCGGCTGCCGATAATGGCCAGCGCCGCCCCCGGGGAGGCTTCTTCATAGGCATCGTGGAGGTGTGTTGTCAATTCCCAGCCGGCATCGATCCAAAATCGCTGTTTCGGGTCGTCCGCCAGCATCGCGCCGAGCAGGTCGATGCCGATATCGGTGATCAGACTGCCAAAACGGTCGATCGACACTATCTGCCCGGTGATCCCGCCGTCCGCACCGACATGGGGCTCATCCGTGTCCAGACAAACGATGCCGGCGGGAGGAATGGCTTCACCGAGGCGGATCGCATCACCGCCCCGGGCAATAAACGCGGCCACGGGCGCCATGATATCGCGGCCGTGGAAAGTGCTGCTCGGATGCGGACGAAACAGGCGTCGGTTGGTCACGGCGTTGACGCGCGTCAACCCGGGGGATCGGGCGACTCCTGTCAGCAGGCCATTGTCCGGGCATAAAAAGCGGTGGCCGTCGGCTTCGGCGTAGATGATCCGGCGCGTGCCTCCCACACCGGGGTCCACGACCAGCAGGTGGAGCGTCCCCGGCGGGAAATGGCGGTAGGCCGTGGCAATCATGAAGGCCGCCTGCACGACGCTCTGTGGTTCGATGCCATGGCAGAGGTCGACGATTCGGATATCGGGCGCCGCGGTCAGAATCACCCCTTTCATGACCCCGACGTATTCGTCCTGCAGGCCGAAGTCCGTTGTCAGGCTGATGACCGTCAATTATTTCGGCCCTCCGCGATCGATGCGCATCTTCACCGGGATGTGTGCGGCTAAAACAAGCCCTGCTGTTGCGCCGCAATGCCCAGGTGCCGGTAGGCGGATTCCGAAGTCCGCCGGCCGGCCGACGTTCGCATCAGAAACCCTGATTTGAGAAGATAAGGCTCCACGACATCCACGAGCGTATCGGTCTCCTCCTGAAGGGTGGCCGCCAGCGCCTCGATGCCCACGGGGCCACCGTCGTAGAAGGAGATGATCGTTTGCAGATAGCGCCGGTCGAGTTTGGTCAGCCCCTGGTCATCCACGCCTTCCAGTTTGAGGGCGGCATCGACGGTCGTCGGCGTGATCCGCCCGTCTGCGCGAACCTGGCTGTAGTCGCGCACCCGCTTCAGAAGACGGTTGACGATCCGCGGTGTCCCGCGGCAGCGCCGCGCCAGTTCGGCGGCAGCCTCGGTGTCAATGGGCACGTCCAACAGGGCCGCCGATCGGAGGGTAATGCCGACCAGGTCATCAAGTTCGTAAAAATCGAGGCTGCGAACAATGCCGAAGCGGTCGCGCAGAGGGGCGGAGAGCAGGCCCACCCGAGTGGTGGCGCCCACGAGGCAGAAATGCCGCAAGCGGTAGCGGTGGCTGCGGGCGTGAACCCCCTTGTCGAATACGAAATCGATGGCGAAATCCTCCATGGCCGGGTAGAGCAATTCTTCGACCGTCTTGGGTGTCCGGTGGATTTCATCGATAAAGAGGATATCCCCCTCTTTGAGATGGGTCAGCACCCCGATGAGATCACCGCCTTTTTCCAGCGCCGGACCCGAGGTCACCGTGAGCGTTCCACCGGTTTCATGGGCGATGATGTGCGCCAGGGTGGTCTTGCCCAGACCGGGCGGGCCGTGAAATAGAACGTGGTCCACGGGCTCCTGACGCAGGCGGGCCGCCTCGATAGCGATGCGCAGCGTTTCCACGGTCTCTTCCTGCCCGACGTAATCCGCGATGGTCTCCGGCCGTAGCGACAGGATTTCGCGTTCCCGATCCTGCGGGGTTTCCCGAGGCGTCAGCACCCCCTTGCGATCGGAGGAATAGGTCAGGACGTCGTCGCTCATGCAAACTCCTCGCCGCGATAGATTTCATCGAACAGCTCTTCAGGGCTGGCAATCGCCGGATTGCGGTTCAGGGCGTCGCCCACCATCCGCTTGGCATCGGCCGATTTATGCCCCAGTTGGTGAATCAGGACCTCCCGCACCATGGCGGCGAAATCTTCTTCCGGTGCCGAGGCCGGGGCCTCCTCCTTGCGAATCAGAGCAAACTTGTCCATTTTGCCGGCCAGGGTCGCAACGATCTTCTGAGCCGTGCGATTGCCGATGCCTTTGAGCCGCTGCAGCGCCTTGACGTCATTTTGCTCGATGGCGCGTGCGATATCCCGCACCGGCATACTCAGCGCCTTGACCGCCTTCAACGGCCCGATGTCTTCCACGGAGATGAAACGCTGGAAGAATTCCTTCTCGACCTCCAGATTGAAGCCGATCAAAGTCGGTTTGGGCTGGCGCTCGGTCTGGTGGTAGAAAATGTAAAAGACCACTTCGTCGCCGGCATGCCTCTCATGCAGGGTCTCCATGACCACGGCCGGCAGCAAAACCTCATACCCGACCTGGTTGGCCAGAACCAGCACGCGGTCCTCCTCTTTCTTGAGCAGCGCTCCCTGGATATAGGCAATCATGCTTTTATTCCTGCGGTCTTAAGGCGCATGCCGGTAAAGCCCGATCAGGGCCAGACCAAGGGCGTCCGACGCATGATCCGGGCGGATGCGCTGACCATGCTTCAAGATGTGGCGGACAGCCTTTTCGAGCTGTTGTTTGCTGGCATTGCCGTTGCCGGTCAGAACCTGTTTGGCCTCCCGGACCGGAATTTCCTTGACCGCCACACCGGCATGGCAGCCGGCCAGCAGAATAACCCCGGTCACCTTGCCCAGCGTGATACCGGACTGGGGAAACTTCTCCAGCGAGAAGACATCCTCGACAATCATTTGATCGGGCATCTCCCGTCGCAGGATGTCGTGCAGCTTGGTGTAAATTCTCTCCAGACGCCGGGACTGGGGTTCGCCTTGCGAGGTGGTGATGCTGCCGAAGGCGTAGCCATCGACGTGCATGCCCTGCCCCCACACAATGCCCACACCGGTATCGGCCAGGCCGGGATCAACGCCGATGATTTTCATTGCGTAAGATCTACGACCCCCTCCGGGATCCTGTCCGGCAGCAGCTGCGGACGGACAGCAGGCCGCACCAGCCGTTCCGGCCGACGCGGCGGGATTGACGTCGCCGCCTATTGCTTCAGTTTCTGGGAGGCGGCCTTGGCTTCGGTCGACTTGGGATAGCGCGCCAGCAACTCCTTGAAAATCAACTTGGCGTTATCCTTGTCGCCCAACGCGGTAAAGGCCATCCCCTGCTTCAGCAAGGCGGCCGGTACTTTGTTGCCTTGCGGATAGAGTTCGATCACCTTCTGGTATTCCAGAATGGCCTTCTCATACCAACTCTGTCGGTAGTAGGTCTCGCCAATCCAGAACTGCGCGTTGTCGGCCTGGTCCGATTTGGGGTATTTTTTGAGCATGTTCGTGAACGCGGTCCGCGCGCCGTCATAGTCTTCGCGATCGAAGGCCTGCTTTCCCTGGGTGTAGAGGGCCACGTCCTCGGAAGCCGGGGCGGCCACGCCGATGCCGGTGGCGGGGCGTCTCCCGCTGGCGGTGTCGCCGCGCACATCGAGGTACCCTTCCATTTTGGCCAGTCGTTTCTCCTGGGCGATCAGCCGTTTGTCCAGATCGGTAAAAGCCTTCTGGGACTGGTAGTCGGTCTCCTCCACACGCCCTTTGAGCGTCTGCATATCTTCGCGGATACGACGGACTTCGGCGCGGATCGTCGCGCTTTGGTCCCGCAGATTCCGGTTCTTCTCGGTGCTGGTTTGCCCGACGTTGGCAAGCTGGTCCTCCATGGTCGCATACTTCCGCTGAAGATCGTTATATTTGCGTTCCAGCGACACCGTGCGGCTGTCAAGCGTCCGGACATCCTGCTGGGCGGCACAGCCGAAGCTGATCGTCATCAGCGCACAAACAATAAGACGTTGTGTTTTCATGATGCTGTCCTGACCTGCAAAAGGCCAAGCAGTCGGAGCTAGCCGGCGACGGGATTGCGTTGGGCCTTTCGCCATGGGGCCCATTAAAAAAATCTGCCCGCCGGTTGATGGCGGGCAGATTTTTTTAATTTCCACAGATTTCCATCCGCCGACGCCGGTCGGCCTCCAGGAGACGCCGACCGGGCACGGACTGCCTGGATTTATTTGGTTACAAACTGCGACCGCCGGTTCTTGGCCCAAGCTTCTTCGTTGCTGCGTGGATCGAGCGGTCGTTCTTCGCCGTAGCTGATCGTCGTCAGACGCGAGGAGGCGATGCCCAGGTCGATCAGGTAGGCCCGCGCGCTCTCGGCCCGGCGCTCGCCCAGGGCGAGGTTGTATTCCGGCGTACCGCGTTCGTCGCAGTGGCCTTGGATGACCGCCATCTCGCCGGGGTTCTCGTTGAGCCAGCCGGCTTTGCGCTTGAGGATGCTCTGCGCCATCGGAGACAAGGCAGCGCTGTCAAAGGCGTAGGGTACGTGTTCGTTCAAAAACTGATTGCGCGCCATCATTACGGCCCGGTCGTCCCCTGAAGTTTCGGCCGCGGGGGCCGCAGGTGTCTTTGGCGCTTCGGGCGGCGGGGTCGTGGTCTCGGTCTGCTGTCCCCCGGACTGGGTGGCGCACGACATCATGGTCAGCAGACCGGGCACCACCAGCATCAGCACCAGGATTATCCACAATTTTCTCAGCATTTCTCCTCCTTTCAACAACCGAAGCAAGTTATTAAAGTCCTGTGTTGGGCGACCATTGGGGATTGGTTTGCTCACCCGGAAGCGTCAGCAGTCTGCGCTGATCGGTTCCGAAAGCAGTCATCACAAATATGCGGGCGCGTCCTTCACGATTGGAACTGAAAACGATCATGCTCCCGTCCGGTGACCAGGAGGGCGACTCGTTATTGCCGGCCTCACGCGTCAACTGCGCCGGCGGCCGGCCGTCGAATCCGGCCACGTAGATATCGTTGCGCCCGCCTTCCATACCGGAATAGGCTATGCGATCGCCCTTGGGCGACCAGCTGGGCTGGGTGTTGTAGCGCCCCTGGTAGGTAAAACGATCCACCCGCCCGCTTTCAAGGTCTTTCACATAAATCTGCGGATTGCCCGAACGGTTGGAAACAAAAGCAAATCGCTTACCGTCCGGCGACCATGTCGGCGACACGTCACTGCCCCAACTTTTGGTCAACCTTTTAATAATTTTCCCTTTTCCCGTCAACAAATAAATTTCCTGATCGCCCGTGAATGAAAGCGTGGCGGCCAGTTGTTTTTTATCCAGATCCGTGTCCGCGCTCGGCCGCGGCCGCCAGGCCGGAGTGATGTTCAGGCCCTTGTTGGCGATCTCATAGCCCCGCTGCTGACGGCGATGCTTGATATAGAGATTCGGTTTGTCTTTAGGATAAGCCGTGTAGGCCAGCCAGCTGCCCCCCGACGACCAGGCCGGCGAGAGGGTGATGTCTTTGGTGCGCGTAAACTGCGCGGGATTGCGGCCGTCGAACTCGGCGATATAGATCTCCTTGTTACCGGTGCCGGTCGAAATGAAGGCGATCTCGCTGTTGAAATAGCCGCGGTCGCCGGTCAGATAGAAGATGACTTCACTGCAGAATTTTCTTACGATCTTGCGAAGATCCGCCTGCCTTCCACGGTAGCGCTTGCCGATCACCGAGCGCCCCTTGACTGTGTCAAACAGCCGCATTTCAAGTTCGACGGCAGCCCCCGTCTGCGCCACCCCGCCCGTAATGAGCAGCTCGGCACCGATGATGGTCCAGTTGCGAAAATTGATGCTGCGGGCCGTCAATCCGGACGTCTTGGGGTCGTCCAGAAAAGCGGCCGGATCGATCAATTTGAAATAGCTCGTAAAGGCCAATGTCGCCGCCGTCAGTTCCCGGGCGTCGAGGGCCGTCCGGGCCGTGTCCGCTTCCGAATCCAGCGGTTTGAATTCGGGAATGGCCAACGGTATTTTTTTGAGGAAAGGGTGAATTTCGATGAACTCATCCACGGCCGCGGCGCCGTGCGGATGGAGGACCAACAGCGTCAGCACGATGGCGGCGGCGTATGGCGCCATTCGGGTTGTAATGCCCATACAATACGACCTTTCACTTGTTCTTCGCGTCTCACATCCGCTGAGCCTTCGGCGACGACAGGGGCCGTCGCGGCGACTGCAAGGACTTATTGGACGCCGGTGGGCGTGCAGCGCAGCCCCACCTCGATATAGGGACGGGTCAGGCCTTCGGGATGAGGCTTGACCGGGTTCGATTTGAGAACGGCCCGATACGCCGCTTCATCCAGCTGGCTGTTACCGGAACTCTTGTAGATCTTGACATCCACAATCTCGCCGTTGGGCAACACGCGGAAGGTGATCAGGGTTGCCATATCCTGCGAGCTGCGGGCCAGTTGCTGCGGGAAGGCGAAATTTTGCCCCACGCTGTAACCGACGTCCAGTTTATAATTTTGGAGCCGGTCCATGATGCCGGCACCACTACCCGCCCCCCCGGCTCCGGCCGCCTGGCGCGCCTGCTCCTGGCCGGCCACTTTCTTGCGCATTGCTTCGATGGCGCTTGTCACCTGGTTGGTGCGCGGGGGTGGCGCCTTCTTGGGCGCGGGCTTGGGGGTCGGTCGCGTCACCGCCGCCGCGGTTTTTTTGGGGGCGGTCTTCTTCTTGAGCGACTTGACGACTTTGGGCTTTTTCTTCTGGGGTGCGACGGAAACCGGCGCTTTCTTCACCTTGGGCGGCGGCGGGGGCACGGGCTCCGGCTTGGCCGCCTCGGGTTTGGGCTTGGGCGGCGGCGGGGCCGGTGGTGCCGCCGTCGGCTGCGGCGGACCCGGCGCGGGCAACGAAACCAGATCCACATTGATGGCCCGGGGGCCGGCCCGAAACGACCGATCGAAAGGCGAGGGCATCACGTAGAGCATGCCCAGCAGGAAAAAATGGGCCAGCGCGGATACGACGAACATGGTGGCAAATCGCCGGGTTTGTTCATCCTCGCCGGTCAACAACGCCTGCCGTTTGGAGAATTGCGCATTCATTCTGGAGGCTATCCGGAGCGCTCGTTGTCCGCTTTGGCGGGCAGGGTCACCATGCCCAGCTTTTCGACCCCGGCCGCCCGGATATCGGACATGATCTGCACCACCACGCCGTAGGGAATCATTTTGTCCGCTTTCAAGTAAACCGTATTGTCGCGGCGTGCCTCGATGACCTTCTGCAATTTCTGCTGGAAAATCGCACGATCGGCCTTGAAATCGCCGATGAAGACCTGCCCGTCC
>JASJCV010000154.1 GCA_030065275.1 Desulfobacterales bacterium
GTCCGCCTGGAGCAGGGGGGCGAAAGCGGGGGCCGGCGGCCAAAGGGCCCTGGGGACGGCCCAGTATGGACAAAGGATCGAATCAACGGTAGAAACAATTCTGACCCGAGGCCATATTTAATTCCGCCGGACACAGAGAGGGCATGCGACCGCATGACGGCCACTACGACATCCGGGGCCGAAGCCCCGCGAAAGGGTTTCCGAGCGACCGCACAAAGCGAACCCATCAAACCTTTCCGGCTGGTAAAGTATTTTTCCATTACCAGCCTGGTCATTATTTTTTTGGGCACCATCATTCTATCGGTACTCAACATTCACTGGGCCCGTCGTCTGCAGCTCGAGAAAAACAAGGACTATGCGCTTCTACTGATTGAAAACCTCAACCACCAGATCTTCCTGCAGTTCGTCATCCCGACCATCCTGAAAAAGAAACGGATTCAGCTGCGGGAGCGGTCGCAATTCGAGTTGATGGATAAAGTGGTGCGCAGCACGCTGCATGGTTTCAATATCGATATGGTCAATATATACGATTTGAGCAACACGATTTCCTACAGTTTTGACAAGGATGTTATCGGCCGCGCCAATGCCGGTGGCGCCCATTACCAGTCCGCTCTCAATGGCGAGCGCAGCACCCAGTTGGAGCAGCGTGGCGGCTTTGTGCAGCTGCTTATAGGCATTCCGGAGCAAAGTCGGATCGTTACCTATGCCCCCCTGCGGGCCGAAAAGCCGCTTTCGCGCATTCCGGGCCCCGTGCTGGGCGTGGTGGAAATCGTTCAGGACATGTCCTCGGAATACAAAGCCATTTTTCGCACCCAAATACGGGTTATCCTGACCAGTTCCGCCGTCATGCTGGTGTTGTTTTTGTTCCTTCTACAGGTGGTTCGCAGAGGCGAGGCCATCATGGAGCACCGCGCCCGCGAACGCATTCGGCTCGAGGAGCAACTGGCGCGTGCCAAGCACCTCTCCGCCTTGGGAGAAATGACGGCCACGATTTCACACGAAATCCGCAACCCGCTCGGTATCATCAAAAGCTCGGCCGAATTGTTGAAAAAAAAGATGGATAAGCTGGAGACGAACAACGCCCTGCCGGAAATTATCGTTGAAGAGTCCGCGCGGCTGAATGACATCATCACCGATTTCCTCAATTATGCCCGCCCGCATCAACCGGATTTGCGCCGGACACAAATAGAAGATATCGTTGATAAAATCCTTCAATATCTTGAGCTTGAACTGGTTCAGCGCCGAATAGATGTGATTCGGGACTTCCAGAACCCACTGCCCGCGGTGGCGGTGGATGCGGACATGCTCCACCAGGCCATGCTCAATCTGCTGCTGAACGCGCTGCAGGCCATGGATTCGGACGGGCGTTTGGAGATCCGCATCAAGGGGTTCGATCAGGATGTGCAAATTGAGATCGTCGATTCGGGCCCGGGCATCGATAACGCCATTATCGAAAAGATCTGGGACCCCTTTTTCACCAATAAGGAAAAAGGCACGGGTCTGGGGTTGGGGATCGTTCAAAATATCATCGAAGCCCACAACGGCAAGATTCACCTCGAAAACGCCGACTTCGGCGGCGCCAGGGTGCTGATCACGCTACCGCTCAAGCAGGAGCCGAATTAATGGAATCGATCCTTATCGTCGACGACGAAAAGAACTATACCGCTGTGCTGAGCGTGGTGCTCGAGGAGGAGGGCTTCGAGAGCTACACCGCCAACAGTGCCGCCGGCGCTCTCGAAATACTTAAAGACGAGGTTGTCGACCTGGTTGTCACGGACATGAAAATGCCGGGCATGGACGGCCTCGAACTGCTGGGCCGCATCAAGCAGCAATGGCCCGATATTCCGGTCATCATGATGACCGCCCACGGAACCGTGGACAAGGCGGTCGAGGCGATGCAAAAGGGGGCTTATACCTTCATTCTCAAGCCCTTCGACAACGAGCGCTTGGTGCTCTATTCCCAGAAGGCGATTGAGCTTCATCGGGTCGTAAAGGAAAACCGGCGGCTTCAGACCGAGGTGGCCTCCCGCTACCGTTTTGACAACATCATCGGCAAAAGCCCGCCCATGCTGAACGTATTCAAAACCATTCAGCGCGTCGGGCCTTCTTCGGCGACCACGCTGATCGAGGGGGAAAGCGGCACCGGCAAAGAACTGGTGGCCAAATCGATCCATTTCAACAGCGCGCGCAAAGAGCGGGCCATCGTGCCCGTGAACTGTGCTGCCCTGTCGGAACACCTGCTCGAAAGCGAACTGTTCGGGCACGAAAGGGGATCCTTCACCGGTGCGGTCGCACGCAAAAAGGGGCGCTTTGAGATCGCTCACGGCGGCACGATCTTCCTGGACGAGATTGGCGAGCTTTCCCTCAACCTGCAGGTCAAGCTCCTGCGCGTCCTCCAAGAAAAGGTGATCGAACGGGTCGGCGGCATCGAGCCCATCCCGGTCGATATCCGCGTCATTGCGGCCACCAACCGTAGCCTCAAGGATGAAATCGAAAAAGGCCGTTTTCGCGAAGACCTGTATTACCGGCTCAACGTCGTCAGGATCAAGATGCCGCCGCTGCGGCAGCGCCCTGAGGATATCCGTCTCTTGAGCACGCATTTCATCGCCAAGTATGCTTCCGAGCGAAACGCCGGACAGCCGATCACCGGCCTGGACGCCGAAGTCGACCGCCTGTTTTTGAATTACAATTGGCCGGGAAATGTACGCGAACTTGAAAACATCATCGAGCGTGCGATGGTCATGTGCCCGGGGGAGACCATCACCGTCAATGATCTGCCCCGCGAATTTCGGGACCAGGTCAGCAACACCCTGCATCTCGATGGCATTCCGGCGGACGCCAAGCTTTATGACACGTTGGCCTGGGTGGAGCAGCGCATGATCACGCGGGCCATGCAGATGAGCGACAATGTTCAGGCGCGCGCGGCCGAAATTCTGGGAATTGGAAAAAGCGGTCTCAACCAGAAGCTGAAGAAGTACAAGCTCGATTTCAGTTGACCGCCCGCCGTTGGCGATCGATCCGTGCCCGGGGCACAAGAGCTGACCTCGGCGAGCAACATGCAGGAAGGTGCCAAGGCCGGTACGCCGAAATCGGGTAGGCGATACCCGGTTGCCTGCGCGGGCTAGCTTTCGACCTTCTGCCGGATCAGGTCCGCATAGATGTAAGCCGGGGCTTCTTCCAGCAGGCGCTGATAAACCTCTTTCTGTTTGTCGGTCCGGCCCTGTTTACCGTACAGCCGGCCCAACTGAAACATGGCATCGGCTTTCAACTGGGGGTGTTCCCCGTCAACGAGTTTTTTAAACCACTCCGCCGCCGCATCATCCTGATTCGCACCCAGCAGCGCATAGCCCATGCCGCTCAGGGCGTTTTCATAGGCAAAATGGTCGCGGGGCAGCGCATCGAGCGCCTGCTCGTAGTGGGCGACGGCGGTATCGTAGAGACCGGCGCGATAGTTCAGATCGGCATAGACCAGCCGGCCCAGCCGGCCCCCTTCACGTCGGTCCTCCTCGGTGAGAAACGTCTCGAACGACGACTTCACTTGTTCGAGCGCCTTTAGGGGCGTGCTCTCCCGGGCGGCTTCCGCATAGGCATTGAGGTTGGCGCTCAAACGCTCGAAAGCACGGCTCTCGGCCCGGTTGCCGAAGAACCTGACCGCCGAAAAAACGGCCAGGGAGGCGAAAACGACGACAACCCCAATGGCCAGAGGGGTTCGATAGCGGTTGAGCGTCTGGATGGCGGTCGACGTGACCGATATGAATTCATCCGGCTTTTCAAGATCACGTTTGCGAGCACGTGAAATCCGTTTTCGACTCATGAAATCTCCTCCCGGCCGGAATCTTCCGGCTGAATAGCGGCTATGGCGCGAACACGTTGCCAGCCCTCATCGGGAATACTCGCGCCGACCATGCGGCAGACCTCATAGCCGCAGACGGATGCCAGCCGACCGCACTGCGCCAGCGGCAGCCCTTCGACCAGCCCATACAGAAATCCGGCGGCCCACAGGTCGCCTGCGCCGGTCGAATCCACTACGGGCCCCTCCCCGTGGGCCGGTATATGGATGATTTGATCACCGCATCCGATCCGGCTGCCGCGCGCCCCCAGCTTGACCACCGCCAACTCGGCTTGTTGGGTGAGCATTTCCAGGGCGGCCGTCTCATCTTGTTGACCCGTAAAAGCGCGGGCCTCGTCTTCGTTGGCAATCAGGAAATCGACATACTGGTCGACAATCGAGGTGAGCGCCCGATGGTTCTCCTCAACGACGGTAAAGCTGGCCAGGTCGAGGGCGATGCGCGCGCCGGCCGCGTGGGCGCTCTGCATGGCATGCCGGAACAGGTCATGGTTGTAGACCAGGTAGCCTTCGATCAGGGCGACGGCGCAATCTTCGAAAGCCGCCGGTGAAACCTCGTCCGGTCGCATTTCGGACGACGCCCCGAGATAGGTCAGCATGGTGCGCTGGGAGTCCGGCGTGATCAGGGAGAGCACGCGTCCCGTGGGGGTCGCGGATTCTGCCAGCAGCGTTGCTACACCGTGTCGAACAAGCGCCGCCTCGAAGCGCCGGCCGAATTCGTCGCGGCCCCGCTTGCCCAGAAAGCGCGTCTTCCCGCCCAGTCGGGCCACCCCGGTAATGGTGTTGCAGGCGGCCCCGCCGGGCACGATCTGCGGGTCCACGCCGGCATCCTTGAGCGTCTGGTCGATGACGGGGGGATCAAAATAGATCATGCCCCCTTTGGGCACGCCGGTTTGGGCGACGAAAGCGTCATCGGTTTGCACCAGGATGTCCACTAGGGCCGAGCCGATACCGACAATTCGCTTGCGGGAGCCGCCCGGTTGAAACCAATCGATGGGCATCGTTCAGATTGACCTCTCTACCATTGCGTTTCGCGGATGGATGGCGGATCACCACACCAGCTTGCGATGAATCCAGCCCTTGTCGCCGTAGGCGCTTTGGATGCGGATCCAGTCGCCCTTGCGTTCCATGACCTTCAGCGGAACGCCCTTCTCGGCCCGGAAAAGGATGGCGGCGTCCGTTCCGGGCCCCGAGCGGATATTGACCATGTCCCTGCGGGTGATCACCGTTTTCGTCTTGTCCACCAGGCGCTTGTGAATCCAGCCTTCATCCCCTTCAAAGTCCTTGAAGAAAAGCCAGTCATTTTGTTCGTGTACCACCTGGATCGGGTGGTAGCGCTCGATTTCCCACAGCACGGTGTATTTTTTTGTTCCGGGTCCCGAGCGGACATTGGCTTTGTCGACGGCCAGGGCCATGCGTTCCGCCCACAGCGGCGCGGCCAACCCGGCCAAGAAAACCATCGCGGCCAGACCAATCACCAGGCTTTTCCTGCAAGCGTTCAACATACGGCTCCCGTCAGGGCGATCGACCCTTGGGCCGGAATGAATGTCCATGTGGTTTGACCATTAATCGGATTCAGGATGGCGCTGGTTTAGTCGATGTGTCCCCGCACGTCAAGGGGGCGGTGGCGGCGACTATACCTTCGACCGGCATCCTCCGCCGCGACAGGCTAATCCAGGCGGCGCAGGCCGGCTTCCATGGCGGCCAGAACGGCAGACTCGAATTCGGCCACTGTCAGCCGCCGGTTCAATTCGTTATACTGATGGGCCTCGCCACAGGGCCGGTATTGGGGCATCAGGTTGACGTAGGTGTCCGGCGAAAGGGTTGTGGCGACATGCTTCAGGATGGCCCGCGTTTCTTCGATCCCCCCCGGCATGACCAGATGACGCAGGATCACACCGCGCCGGGCCACGCCGCGTTCGTCCACGACCAGATTCCCCACCTGCCGGTGCATGGCGGCGAGGGCCTCGCGGGCCACCTCGGGGTAATCCGCGAGGTCGCAATAGCGCCGGGCCGATGTGGGGTCCCAGAATTTGAAATCAGGCATGTAGATATCGACGATGCCGTCGAGCAGCGCCAAAGTCTCGGGGGCATCGTAGCCCCCCGTGTTGTAGACCAGGGGCCGGTCGAGGCCTTGGTCGGCGGCCAGCGCCAGGGCTTCGAGAATCGGAACGACGACATGCGAGGGGGAGACACAGTTGATGTTGTGGCAGCCGCGGCGCTGCAGATCGAGCATCATGGCCGCCAATTGCGGGGCCGTTACCGGGGCGCCTGCGGACCGATGGCTGATGTCGTAATTCTGGCAGAAGACACAGCCCAGATTGCAGTGGGTGAAAAAGATCGTGCCCGATCCGTTGCGGCCGACGAGGGGTTGCTCCTCCCCGAAATGGGGGGCATAGCTGGCCACCCAGGCATGCTCGGCGGTCTGGCAGAAGCCCAGCTCGCCGGCGAGGCGGTCCACACCGCAACGGCGCGGGCACAGATCGCAGTGGCGCAGCTTCTCTCGGGCGGCCTCGATGCGGGCGGCAAGGCGGCCATCGCGGTGGAGCGGAAGGTATGCGGGCAGATCGCCTGTCATCCGGAGCACATGCGGTTAAATACGGATGTCGCGATTTAAGGGCCGGGGATTTCGTAGGTCGTACAGTTGCCGCCGGAGCAGGTGCGCGTTTGCTTGGAGACACTGCCTTCCCCTCCGCTGCCTCCCGTGGTGAAGTTGCTGGAACTCATCACGCGTTCGAAATCTTCGGCGTCGCAATGGGGGCACCGGGTTTCCATGGTATCGTCGCTTCGTACCGCCAGAAATTCGAAAAGCTCCTGGCACTTCAAACAGCGAAATTCATATATGGGCATTGAAATTCCTCGCTTTCGGTTGTTGGCCCTATAATTAGGCGCTGGACCCGCGTTTTGTCAAGCGGTCGTCCCTGCCCGCGCCGCATCAGTCGCTGCGCAGCAATTCACGGGCATGGGCCCGTGTCTTGGCGGTGATTTTCACTCCGCCAAGCATACGGGCGATTTCCTCGAGACGCGCGGCGTCGTCCAGCGGGGCGATGCGTGTTGCCGTCCGGCCGCTGTCCACCTGTTTGACAATCTTGAAATGGGCATCGCCAAAGCGTGCGATCTGGGGCAGGTGCGTGATGCAGATGACCTGATGATGGCGGGCCAAAGCCTTGAGCTTCTGCCCCACGACCTCGGCAATCCCGCCGCCGATGCCGGCATCGACTTCATCGAAGATCAGGGTCTCGACCGCGTCAGAATCCGCCAGAATGGCTTTGATCGCCAGGATCAACCGCGAGAGCTCTCCACCGGAGGCGATGGCCGTCAGGGGTTTGAGCGCCTCGCCCACGTTGGGTGAAATATAGAAGGCCGCCCGGTCGTATCCCCGCGCGTCGATGCGCAACCCTTTGTGGGTCATCCACGCTGAAGTCTGGGCCTCGGCCGCCACTTTGCCCAGATTGACCTCGAACCGCGTTCCCCCCATTTCGAGGGCGTCGAGTTCAGCGATGATGCGCTCGCTCAGCGCCCGGGCCACTTCGCGGCGGTGTGACGACAGCCGTTCGGCGGCCTCGATGAGCCGGTCGCGCTCTTTGGCCAGATGACGCTCCGCGGTGCGTATCCCCTCCTCGAGGTTTTCGAGCGCTTCGAGGCGGCGGCGGATTTCCTCCGCTTGCACCATGACGCTCTCGAGCGTTCCCTCGTATTTGCGCTTGAGGCGGTTGATCAGGTCCAGGCGGTCCTCGACGATTTCGAGGCGGTTTTCATCGCCTTCGACCTGCTGCTGATAGGCACGGAGCGTCTCCGTGAGATCTTCCACCTGATAGCCCACTTCAGCGAGCTGGCGGCAGGGGGAGGCGAGTTCGTCATCGATGGCGGCAGCCTTTTCCAGATGGGCGCGCACGGCGGCAAGTTGATCGACAACGGCCCCCTCGGCGCTATAGAGGCCATCGATGCAGGCGCCGACCGTCTGCATGAGCATTTGGGTGTTGCGCAGGCGCTGCCGCTCCTTTTCGAGGTCACGGTCCTCGTCGGGCTCAAGACCGGCCGCCTCGATTTCCTGAAGCTGATAGCGGAGCAGTTCGCGCTGCTTCTCCTGGTGCTGCTGACGGGAAATCAGCGCCGCCAACTGCTCGATGTGGGGCTGCATGGCTTCGTACCGATCGGCCAGGGCTTTGCGCTGCGGCATCAGGCCGCCATACTGGTCGAGAATATCCAGATGCAGGTCCTCCTTGAGGAGGCCCTGGTGGGCGTGCTGGCTCGAGACGCTGGCCAAGTCGGCGGTGACCGTATTCAGGACCTGCATGGTCGCCATACGGCCGTTGAGGTAGACCCGATGCCGGTCGCGGCGGGATATGATCCGGCGAACCAGCAGGCCTTCCGTAGGATCGTAGCCATTGGCATTCATGGCGCGAGCCACGCCGGACTCCGGTGAAATGGCGAAGAAAGCCTCCAATTCCGCATTTTCAGCACCGGTGCGAATCAATTTGGCTGAGGCCCGGGAGCCCAGCAGCAGGTTGACGGCGTTGATGATGATCGATTTGCCGGCGCCGGTTTCGCCGCTCATGACCGTCATGCCGTCATCAAGATCCATGTGCAGATCGTCGATAATGGCGAAATTTTTTATGGAGAGTTCCCGAAGCATGGCGCGGTGGTGTGATTGATCCGGCATCCCGATGGCCGGCGCAGTATGGCATAGCGCGCTTTTATTGTAAAGCGGTCGACCCGCCGCATCGCGTCAAGCGGGTCGCGCCGGGGATGTCTGCGGATGGGACTTCGGGCCGGGGGGCGGCGGGCTATCCGGCCGCCGCCTGAAACCCAAGATCAAAGGCCTTGAGATTGACTTCGGTGAATGCCTGCTTGGTGCGGGTGCGGATGGCCTCACGAACCGTGTCGGCCGTCAGGGGTAAAAGACCGGTTTGGCACAGGGCCCCGAGCAGGACGATATTGAGGGACATGATGTTGCCCGCCGCGCGCGCCTGTGCGGCGGCGTCGAAAGCGATCAACCGCCGGGTCTTGGCCTCAATCAGCGGAGCGACGCTCCCAAGATCCGGGTAGATGCCTTTGCCGATGGCCACCGTAAAGGGCGGCAGAGGCGCCATGTTGGTGATCACCGTGGTGCCGGCGTTGCATTTGTTGAGGGCCCTCAACGT
>JASJCV010000155.1 GCA_030065275.1 Desulfobacterales bacterium
TCTCAGGGCTCCGAATACCCCGCCGTGGTGGTGCCGCTATTGACCCAGCACTATGCGCTGCTTCAGCGCAACTTGCTCTACACCGCCATCACCCGGGGGCGGGAAGCCGTCGTCATCGTGGGTAGCCGGCGAGCCCTGGCGAGGGCTGTGGAAAACAACCGGCCGCGCCAGCGTCTCTCGTTCCTGTCGGCGCGCCTGGCCGGCGCCTGAAGCCTCGGGGGATGGTCGCTCAACGGTGCCGGCCGCAATCACCAACCCGTGACCGCGAATCCCCGGCGGCGGGATCAGGATTTGTCTTTGCCGGTGGCGGGAAGGGGAACTTTGACGAATTCGACGCCCTCGCTGCGGAGGGTTTCTTCTTCCTGCGCGGTGCTGACGCCGCGGATGTTGCGCGGTTTTTCCGCCCCATAGTGAATCTTTAGGGCTTCCCTGGCAAAATCCGGACCGACGTCATCGAAGTTTTTCTCGACGTAGTGCTGAATCTGTCGTCCCAGGGCCGCCAGGTTTGTCTTCGCATCCTGGATGGAGGCCTGATTCAAGGAAGGGCTGTTCTTGATGGCAAAAGTCGAGGGTATGCGGGAGATATCGGCACAGCTGCAGACCGGGCAGGTTATAAGCCCCTTTTTCTTCTGGGTTTGAAACGCCCGGGCATCCTCGAACCAACCTTCGAAGGCGTGTCCCTGGCTGCATGTCAGATCATAGGCGATCATGGAAAATAGCGATCGGTTGTGCCGTTTACCGGGCCTACTGCGGCCCATAAATTGATAATAAAATCTAACACACCCACGGGATTTTTTAAAGTGGGTATTGACATCGGTTAAAATTTCTAATCAATATAGCAGATTAAATTTATACCGTTCCCCTCGGTCTTTAGTGTAACATCCAGCGCCGCCGCGATGGATACAAGGAGAAATAATCATCATGTCGACCCGCAGTTTCTTTCCTCAGACAAGACCGGCTGCGTGGCTGCGCATTGCAACCCAACTCGTCGTTCTGGCGGTGTGCGCCGCGCTGGCTCCCCCGGCAATGGCCCAGAACCGGTACGTCAACGTTGAAATCAAATCGGCGCTGCGGACCGGGCCGGGGCTCGAACGCAAGATCTTGGCTTTCGTATCGACCGGCGAGCGGGTGATCGAAGTCCTCGAAGAGAACGAGGAGTGGTCGCATGTCCGTCTGGCCAGCGGCAAAGAGGGCTGGATGCCCAAGCGCTATCTCACCACCGCCAAACCCGACAATCTTCTCCTGGAAGAACTTAAGGCGCAGCATGGCACTTTGGAAGCCCGGGCGGCCCAGCTGGAAGAAGAAAACCGCCAGCTGAAGACCCAAAACGAACAGATGTCCAGCAACCTTGGCTCAAAGACCAGCGCCATGGACAACCTGACGCGCGATTTCGATGAGCTCAAGAAAGACGCGGATGCCAAGCGTTTTCAGATGCGCAAATACCTCGTTTTCTTTTTCAGCGGAGCCGGCATTCTGTTTATCGGGATCTTGCTGGGGCTGGTCATGAAGCGCCAGCGGCGCCGGTCCTCTTACATGGTTTAGCATCCCCTGCGCCATCGGGGGAAGCCCGCCGTGTTCCCCCGACGCTGCCACCGCCCTGCGCGGCGACGGCGCCTTTATTGACGGTTCCGTAGAAAGTCCGGTAGCGGTGCTCCGCGTATCCCGCGTCATGGCGCTTACGGTCCGTATGCCGCATTTCCCAGGATCCGCCGGTCTTGCTTGTGCAGCTCCTGCGGAACCGTTCGTGGAAGGGCTTGTTTAAGCGTTCATCCATTTTCCCGGGAAGTCATTTGTGGCGGGTGTTCAATCCGAATTTCTGGTCATCGGCAGTGGGGTCGCCGGCCTCAATTTCGCACTGCGCGCGGCCGAGGTCGGCCGCGTGGCCGTGGTCACCAAAAAAGAGGCCATGGAGAGCAACACCAACCTGGCCCAGGGGGGGATCGCCGCCGTTCTGGATGCGGATGATTCCTACGACCTGCACGTAAAGGACACGCTGGCGTCCGGGGCCGGTCTGTGCCGCCGCGAAGTGGTTGAGCTGGTGGTGCGCGAGGGGCCGGCGCGCATTCGCGAACTGGTGACCCGTGGGGTGGCATTCAGCGGTGATCCCCGCGATTCGGGCGCCTTCGACCTGGGCCGCGAGGGCGGCCACTCGCACAACCGCATCGTGCACACGGCCGATATGACGGGGCGCGAAGTCGAGCGGGCCCTGTTGGAAAAGGCGCGCAGCCATCCCCGGATCGCCTTCTACGAAAATCACATCGCCATCGATCTGATCACCTACTCCACCCGCATGAAGCGCGGGCTGGTCACCACGACGCATGAAGCGCACTGCTGCGGGGCCTATGTTCTGGATCGCGCCGCCAAAAAAGTCAAAGCCTTCGGGGCCCAGATCGTGCTGCTGGCCACGGGCGGGGCGGGCAAGGTCTATCTTTACACCAGCAACCCGGACATCGCCACCGGCGACGGTATCGCCATGGCCTATCGCGCCGGGGCCACCGTGGCCAACCTCGAGTTTGTCCAGTTCCATCCCACTTGTCTCTATCACCCCGAGGCCAAGAATTTTCTGATTTCAGAAGCCGTGCGCGGCGAGGGGGGGGTTCTGCGCGACGCCCGGGGGCGGGCCTTCATGGCGGATTACGACCCGGCGCGCGACCTGGCCTGCCGCGATGTGGTGGCCCGGGCCATCGACACCGAGCTCAAGCGCAGCGGCGACGACTCCGTTTTTTTGGACATCTCCCATCGGAAGGCCGATTTCGTGCGCGCACGTTTCCCCAATCTGTACGCCAACTGTGAGCATTTCGGCGTCGACATGACCCGGGAGCCGATCCCGGTCGTGCCGGCCGCGCACTATATCTGCGGCGGCGTGGTCACCGACACCCACGGCCGCACCGACATACGGCACCTCTACGCCGTGGGCGAAACCGCCTGCACCGGGCTGCACGGCGCCAATCGGCTGGCCAGCAACTCGCTCCTGGAGGCCCTGGTCTATGCCCACCGGGCGGCCGAGAAGGCGGTGGCCGAACACCAGGCCGGAGGCATCCCCGAATTTCCCGATCCGCCCGTCTGGGACGACGTCGGCACCACCGACAGCGACGAGAATATCATGGTGACCCAGAACTGGGATGAAATCCGGCGCTTTATGTGGAGCTACGTGGGCATCGTGCGTTCCGACAAGCGCCTGGAACGCGCCTGGCGGCGGATGCAGATGATCCAAAAGGAAATCCACGACTATTACTGGAATTTCAAGGTGACCCCCGACCTGATCGAACTGCGCAACCTTGCCATCGTGGCCGAGCTGATCATCCGCAGCGCCCGGCATCGCAAGGAAAGCCGGGGGCTGCACTACAACCTGCAATACCCCCAGCCCGACGATCGGCGCTGGCGCAAGGACACCGTGCTGCGCCGTCCGTTCGTGGGCTGACTGTCTTCCCCTTTCGCCCAACCGGTTTCATGGGTTCCCGGTCAAAAAAACCAGATGCAAGCATTTTCCTTAGGGATAAAAAATGATTCGGCAGAAATGCGGATGCCGTGCATGGCTGCACATTGACCACGATGCATTTTAAAACCATCCGTGCCCTTCCAGAAAAGCTAGATTTTGGTTCAGGCTCCCGCACTGCGGCGGGATTTCACGCCGATCTTTCAGCGGTCGGTGTTCATCCAGCCGCAGTGCTTTTGAAACCGCAGGCGTAGCCTGGCTACGCCGAGGATTTCAAAAATGCGAGAACGCCGGCCTGGGCCGAAAGATGCCTTTTCTGGAAGGGCACTAGAGCTCTTCGGGGACAAAGGCGTTCACCTCGTCAATGACCGTGGTATCGGCCAGCAGCATGACGAGCCGGTCGACGCCCAGGGCGTTGCCCGCGGCCGGCGGCATGTCGGCCAGTGCGGCCAGAAAGGGCTCGGGCATGGGGGGGGCTTCCCGCCCGTCACGGCGGCGCATATCGCGTTCGGTCTCGAAGCGCCGGCGTTGTTCGTCCGCCGCGGTGAGTTCGCTGAAGCCGTTGCACAGCTCGAGGCCGCCGATATAGAGCTCGAACCGCTCGGCCTTCGCCGGCCGGTCGAGACGAAGCCGTGCCAGGGCGGCGCAGGCTGCGGGATAGTCGTAGAGAAAGGCCGGGCGTTTCCAGCCCAGCCGAGGTTCGATCTCAAGCCCCATGACTTCGTCGAAGCGGCCCGCGGTTAAGGCCTTTTCCGGGGTGCAGCCGGCCCAGCGGGCGAAGGCCTCATCGACCGTGATCCGATCGAACGGGGCCGCCAGGTCGACAATCCGCCCCTGGAAGGCGAGATCCCCAGACCCACTGACCGCGAGGATCGCCTGCCGGATCAGGGCCTCGGTCTGGGCCATCATGTGCCGGTAGTTCTCATTGGCGGTGTACCATTCCAGGAGGGTGAATTCCGGCAGGTGGCGGCCGCCGCGCTCTCCCCGCCGGAAGCAGCGGCAGATCTGGAAAATCCGTCGATAGCCGGCGGCCAGGAGGCGCTTCATGGCCAGTTCGGGCGATGTGTGGAGGTACCAGCCGTCGGCGGTCACAGGGTCGATGTGCGCCTCCGGGGCCACGGCCGGGATACGCACCGGCGTTTCGACTTCCAGGTAACCGGCGCTCGCGAAGAAGGCGCGCACGGCTGTCAGCAAGCGGGCCCGTCTTTCGAGGTTGGTCCTGATTTGCTGTTGGCGGTAGGCCATGGGTGACCGGGCGATTCCCGCCTCTCAGGCCGAGCGTACGCTGTAGCTGTCGGTGGTGCGGTCCTGAAGGGCCACTCGCTGGTACCGCTTGACATCGGCCTGCTCGAACCAGTCGCGCCCCTGGGCCTGGCAGCGCGTGCAGGCCTTGCGGGGGATGTGGACGGCCAGGATGCGCCGGCCGCGGTCGGATTGCGAGTCGATCCTCAGGGCGCCGCCGCACTCGGCGCACAGCTGAATGCGTTCCTCCTGGGTCTCGTGGATGCCGTCGGTGTCGTAGAAGATTTGACGGGAACGCTTGTCGCAGCCCGGCTTGGCGCGCACTTCGGCGGCAATGGCCCCGCGCTGGTCCCAGTAGGCCTTCACAAGCTGGCAGATCTTGGCGATGGTGGTGCCGACGGATTCCGACTGGCGCAGCCGTTCGGGTTCGTAGCTGGGTTCCTGTACATGGCTGTAGTCCATGCCGGCCATGGCCAGAATGATGCCCAGGTTAACATAGGGCAGGGCGCCTTCGATGGCGTAGCCCCCTTCCAGGACGGCGATGTCGGCCTTGAGCATGCGGGTGAGTTCGGCATAGCCGTGGGCGGTGAAGTTCATGTTGGTGATGGGATCCGAAAAATGGTTGTCCTGGCCGGCGGAGTTCACGATCAGCTGGGGTTTGAAATCTTCCAGGATCGGCAGGACGGCGTGCTCGATGGCATACAGAAATCCCTCCTCGGACGTGTGCGGCGGCAGCGGGATGTTCAGCGTGGTTCCGATGGCGTTGGGGCCGCCCAGTTCGTTGGGAAACCCGGAGCCGGGGTAGAGGGTCCGCCCGTCCTGGTGGATGGAGATGAACAGCGTGTCGGGATCGTGCCAGTAGATGTCCTGGGTGCCGTCGCCGTGATGGCAGTCCGTATCGACGATGGCCACGCGGTCGACCCCGTAGGCCTGACGCAAATGCTCGATCATGATGGCTTCGATGTTGACGTTGCAGAATCCGCGCGCGCCGTGAACGATCCGCATGGCGTGGTGGCCGGGCGGGCGTACCAGGGCGAAGCCCTTTTCCACACGCCCCTCCATCACCGCCCGCCCGATGGTGGTGGCGCCCCCGGCGCTGATGAAGTGGGACTCGGTCATCACGGCGGCGGGGTCGGGCAGGCAGAAGTGAACCCGTTCGACATCGGCGGCGGTCACCAGATCGGGCTTGAGCTCCACCAGTCCGTCGATATCCAGGAGACCCTCTTCCACCACCTGGTCCTGGGTGTAGAGCAGGCGCTCCTCCCGCTCCGGATGGGTGGGATCGATGGCCCAGTCAAAGGCCGGAAAAAACACCAGCCCGGTTTTGTGTTTGGCTTTCAGCATGGCAATTTCCTGGCAAAGAAGGCTCCGAGGCGGTTCACATCAGGCGACCCGCCACCGGGTCGTAGTCATGGATCAGGCCCGGCTTGACCTGCGCCCGGATGCGGATGTTCCGCCCGGTGGTCTGGAACCCGCGGACCATGTTGAACTGCAGGTCTTCGGTGACCTCCATTTCCAGGTGGTCGGCGTTGGCGCCCCGGGCGATGGCCTTGTTCTTCAGCAGTTCGAGCGCCAACCTCAGGGCGTCTCGGTGCTCAAACGACCGCTCCACGCTCTGCTGGAAATTCTCTTCGGGGGCAAAGGCGGTCTGCCGTTCGGTGTCTGCATGCAGAACCACTTCGCAGGTCGTGCGGGCCAGAGCGGCGCCGATGGCGTTGGCCACGGCCCAGCGCGGGACGACGCCGACCTTGAGCGAGGACAGCGCCTCGAGTTTTTCGGCCACGAGGGGCGCCGGTCCCCCCAGCACCAGAATCGTGGACGGCGCCACTTTTTTCCCCGCCAGCATTTCATGCACCGTGTAGACCGGCTGCTGGTTGATCCGGGCAATCATCGCGTCGGCGGCATCCAGGATGAGCCGGCAGGTGTGTTCGAACACCTTGGCGGCAGCGTCTTCCACGGCAAGTCCCATGGCCACGGCCAGCGGTTGGAAACCTTCAAAGGCCATGTCGCGGTCGCCGCGACGGGCCTTGCCCAGGATGACCAGCGCGTCCGTCGGCGTCGGGGTCGGGCCCCCGTGGGCCAGGGCGGGGCCGTCACGATGCGGGCCGACCAGCAGACGGCCGTCCTCGAAGCGCACCGCGCTGTCGCCGCCGATACCGATGGAATGGGTCTTCAGGGCCCGAATCAGCGTTTTGTGCCCTCCCAATTCGACGCCCATCGGATCCAGCAGCGGGACCTGGTCGATCAGGATGGCCATATCGGTGGTGGTGCCGCCGATGTCCATGACCAGGGCTTCGCCGTCTTCCGGCCCGAAGGCGATCGAGCCCATGACGCTGGCGGCGGGGCCCGAGAAGATGGTCTGGGCCGGGTAGTCGATGGAGGCCTCGAAGCTGGTGTTGCCGCCGTCGGCCTTGAGGACGCGGATGGGCACGTCCCAGCCTTTTTGTGCCAGGGTTTTCCGGACCGCCTCGAAGAATTGACGATGGATGGGGTGGACCGCCGCGTTGAGGTAGGTGGTCACGATCCGGCGGGGGAAGCTCAGGTTCCCGGAAATGCGATGTCCCAGAAAAACCTTGTCGAAGGCGCCTTCCAGTTGGCGGGCGATGGCCAGTTCCTGATCGGGATTGCGGGTGGAGAACTTGGTCACCACCCCCACGTTGCGGATGCCGGCGGTCATGAATTGTTCGCGGGCCGCGGCGACCTCTTCCGCCTCGATCGATTTGATCTCCCGGCCGCGGTGATCGATGGAGCCGGAGATGCAGACATAGTGGTCGTTCGTGCGGTAGAGCCCGGGGTCGATGCCCGGACCGCCGGAGACGATCATGCCCACCGCGGGCAGTTTGTGCTGGATGATGGCGTTGGTGGTCAGGGTGGTGCTCATGACCACACGCTCGATCCGGTGCGGTTCGACATCTGCGGTGATTTGATCGAGGGCGCTAAGGACGGTCTGGAACAGATCGTCGGGATCCGTCGGCACCTTGACTTCATTCAGAACGCCCGCGGTGCCCAGCAGAACCACGTCGGTATGGGTACCACCGACATCGAGACCAACGATCATGGTAGTATTCCAATACGTTAGGATGGGGATTGGACCGTTTCCGACCCGGTACAAAAAGCGAAAGAAAACCCTAACGGAAACGGGGGGTGATGTCAATCAGCGTCAGGGCCGGCGCCCGTATCCGGCGCTGCGGGCGATGTGAAGCGATCTGATGGCGGCGCCATGACGCCGGATTTAATTCTCGACAAAGGGAATCCAGCGATTGACCATCTCCTTCAGACGGCCGTTTTTTTTGAGCGTGGCGATATACGCGTTGGCCTGTTCGAGAAGCTCGGGATTGTCCTTGCGAACCCCCCAGGCCAGGTATTCGTTGGTGAACATTTTCGGTATGGGCGCGAGGTTGTTTTCGAAACGGGCGGCCGCCATCATGACGGCCGGGGCGTCGTGCACCAACACGTCGACCTTGCGGCGCATCAATGCCCGGACGCCGTCATCCAGCGAGTTGAAAAACAGTTTGCGGGTATCGGGGAAACGGGAACGGATGAACAGATCGCCCGTGGTATCGCGGATCGCCCCGATCGCCGGGATTTCCACCAGGGAGTAGTAGCCCGTCCGGAAACGTTGAATATCCGCGCGCCGGATCAGAGCCATCTGGCCGGTTTTGGCGTACGGTGCGCAGAAGGCGATGCGGATACGTCGCATGTCGGTGATGGACATCCCCGACATGATGATATCGGTGCGGCCCTCGATCAGATGGTTGATCTGGTTCTCCCAAGGGACCTCCACGAGTTCGAGTCGGTATGCCAGATGCTGGGCCAGCCCCCGGGCGAACTCGGCCTCCAGTCCGACGATCTGGCCTTCCTGGCGATAGATGAGCGGCGGCATGTTGGGGGTGATGCCGACGCGCAAGATGCCCTTGACGACGGCGGGCGGCTTCTCGGTCGCGGGAGCCGGCGCGGTCTTTTTATTCGCCGGTGCCTGGCAGGCGCACATCAGGGTGATAAGGAGCAGACAAGCGCAAATGCGTGATAGCCACCGGAACGGCCGCGGATATGTCATCCAGAGTCCTCCTGCGGGGTCCATGTCATCGGATTGCGGCCGATTATTCACGAATTTGCACAAAAGGTAAAGGGTGGATCGCCCGGCGGGTCTTGTGAACCACCGGACGGGCCAAGGCGCTTGCCTCAAACCGCCGAGCGGAACCTGCGCGCTTATCAACGCAGCCATGTTCAGGCCGGTAGTGCTTCAGCTTACGGTCGGCGTCGCTGAAATACCCGTTCTTCCGCGACCTTTAGGCCCCCGTATTTCTACCCCCAGAAGACACGGGCCTGCCGCGCGGTTTCCTCCGGCGGGCTAAAGGTGGCCAT
>JASJCV010000156.1 GCA_030065275.1 Desulfobacterales bacterium
CACGTCCGCCCCTGCCCCGAGAAGTCGAATGCTATCAGTACTGGCAGCGTCGCCGGCTGTCCATGAAACCTGGCCTTACCTGTTTCTGGCAGATCCAGCCCAACCGCAATGACATCGGATTTGACGATTGGATGAGGATGGACTTGGCCTATATCGACAACTGGTCCCTGTGGCTGGATATCAAAATCATGCTGCGAACGGCTTGGGTGGTGGTGACGGGCAATGGCCGCTAGCGAACAACCTGACGGCCCTCACGCGCGAGCGCGCCGTGCCCCAGGGGACGTTCGCCGACCATCGTTCCTGCCAGCCGCGGTGCGCGCCTGATCGATCGGACGCCCAAAAAACGCCTTGGCCGGCTCGGAACCGGCGCTTAACCGACAAACATGCCTTTCATTCACGCGATTGCTTATTTGATTCTGGTCACGGTCGCCATTCCTTTCGGCGCCGTACATATATGGGTGTGGTCCTTTTACACGTTACTCATTTTCGCGGCCTTCGTGGTCTGTTTAGATACGGCGTCACCGGATTCGCGGGTCCGACCGGGAAAGACCTTTTACCTTTCGTTGGGTCCCTTTTTCGCGGCGGCTTTTTTTCTCTGCCTACCACTGCCACCCACCCTGATCAATTATCTAAGTCCTTTCCGTTTCCAGGTTCTAAGTCAGGCCGCCGATTTGTTGGGGGAGCCGGTCAGATGGCACCCCTTGAGCTACCGTCCGTTGGATTCGTTCGCCTGGCTGATTTTTTTACTCAGTCTGGTGCTCTTTTTTATGGTGCTCAAGGTCCATTTCAGCAAACGGGGCCATCTGATCCGCACGGTCGGGTTAATCTTTATCCTGGCTGCCCTGGAATCGGTTTATGGCATCATCCAGGCACTGGTGCCCAACCTCCCCGTTCTGTGGGCCACCCACATCACGGCCTATCTGGGCGATGCGCGCGGCACATGGGTCAACCGCAACCATTTTGCCGGCTTCATCGCCATGGTCTTACCACTTTGTCTGGGACTGACACTCTCTCAGGTATTGTGGCGGGGAAAAAGCAAATGGCGGGAGTTTATTACCTCCGATCGTGTCCACCGCCATATTTTACTCCTGGTGGGTCTGGTACTTATGGCCTTGGCGCTACTGTTTTCCAAAAGCCGGGCTGGCATAACGGCCGCACTGGTGGGGCTGGGGGTCTTTCTCTCGGTTCAACGCTCCGGTATCCGCGGATTGTGGCCGGCGATTTGGGTTACCATGGGGCTGTTGGGTCTGCTGGTCGTGTTCTACGGCAGCCGGATGGGCTTTGACCCGATCATCGCTCGCTTTGTCGACCTCAGTCCTCAGATGTCCCGGCTGGATTTCTGGCAGGACAGCCTGGCCATCATCGCCCAGCACCCGCTGGGCATCGGTCCCATGGCGCTCCCGTCGGTGTTCAAAATCTATGACGTGTCGGCCCAGTTGGTCGATCGTACCGTCTACCAGCTCCACAATGACATCCTTCAAATCCTGGTGGATACCGGCTGGATCGGTTTTACTTCTCTTCTGGGCGGTTTTCTCTATTTCATGCAGGACAGCTTCCGGCGCCTGCGCCGAATGGATGTAGACCGCAACCCTCGAGGGTTTTTCCTGGCAAGCGGCGCCTTGAGCGGAATATGCGCTCTCGCTTTTCACAGCTTTTTTGACTTCAATCTACAGATTCCCGCCAATTGTTTCTATTTCGTGACTCTGATGGCCATTGCCCGGCATTGTACCAGCCACCGGTGGTTAGATGAAAGCCCCCCGAAATCACGCCGACGAAAAAGGCGCGCATCCTCTGGCGCGGTGTAATGCAGACGCGGCCCCAACACTGTTGATTGGAACACTACCACCTCTTCAGGCTGACAATGTCCCGGGCCTGAAATTACCGGGGCACGTTCGAAGCCGAAGGCATACCGAAACGAAAGTACCGAAGTGATTGACCTGCATTCGCATATTCTACCCTTTATCGACGACGGGGCCCCCAATATGGCTGTCAGCCTGGAGATGGCCGGCCAATATGTCGCCAACGGTTTTCGCCGTGTCGTGGCGACACCGCACGTGCAGCCGGAAGACATCGGAGATCAGTGGGCCCAATCCCTGAAAAGCCGCGTGGCCGAAATGAACCGGTCCCTGCGCGACGGGTCAATCCCGCTGGTCATCAGCGCCGGGATGGAGATCGCGATCGCTCCCGAATTGCCCGAACGCTTGGATGCCGGCCTGCTTCTGCCTTTGGCGGACTCCCGCTATGTATTGATCGAAACACCTTTCGAGCGGTTGCCGGTTGGTTGGGAGCATATTTTTTTCCAAATCGCAGGACGTGGCTATCGGGTGCTCCTGGGCCATCCGGAACGCTGTACCCAGTTGGCCCGCAACCACACCCTGTTCGAGCGACTGATTGACATCGGCGTCTACTTCCAGGTCAATTGGGGCAGCTTCACCGGATTTTACGGCCGCCTGGCATTGAAGACCGCCCGCCTTTTGGCGCACAAAGGCTACATCCATTGCCTGGCAACCGACAGCCACGATCGCAGCGACCGCAGCGCCGACGTTGTCGGCAAAGCGATCCCGGATATTGAGGCTTTGATCGGGGCGGCGAATTTAGACCTGTTGTCCAAAGGCAACCCAAGCCGGGTCTTCGCCGACCAGCCAATGGAACCGATGTCATCGCCACCTGCACTCCGCAATGTGAAAAGGCGTTGGAAACGCTGGCTTTTCCGACAGAGTTGAAGTTTCAAGGCTGCACTTAGACCCGCGTGCCGGTACCCTCAATAGTCCCGACGGGTTCGAATCTTTTTGGTACCCCGGCATGCCGATACCCGCAAGACGGTTAGATCGATGCCGACCGCAACCCGATTGAATCGACGCCTAAAGTCCATAACGGCTGCACTTCTGTTGACGCCGCTGGGCCTGTGGCTCGTGGCCTATGGTTGGCCGCAGCAACATCTTTACTATCAGGACTATCAATTCGACGATGCCGAGGCCCGCCGCCTGAGTTCTCATTCAAAGGCAATGCTCGCTTATGGCGATCATGCCTGGCGAAATTTGGCTTCGGACCAGGCGGCCGGTTTCTATCGCCGGGGGGTTCAACGCGACGTCCTGAATATGGACGGGTGGCTAAAACTTGCCCGGGCGGAGGTGGCCCGGGGGCGGGTGGAACAATCCCGGGCGATCCTGTCCTTTGTGGCGGCCACCGCCGGTCACACCAGCCGCTGGCAGTCGTCCATTGCCCTTTTGGCCCATGAACTGGAAGCGGAGGATATCTTCAGGCAGAGCATAAACTTTCTCCTGATCCGGAAATTGGATATCGACACCGCGCTGACCCTCCTGGATGTGCACTATGGGAATGTTGAGCAAAGCCTCGCCGCGCTGGAGGCGGTCAATTATTCCGTCTATCTGACCTGGCTCATGCGCTGGGGCCGTCTCGCCGACGCCCGCCGGACCTGGGAGCAGCTTTCAGCGCATCAACCGACCAATGAATCAATATTATTGAAATATATTGATTTCCTGATATTAAACAAAAACATTGATGAAGCACAGGCGATATGGCAGGCACATACCGGCACCATCGGCGTGACCAACGGCGGATTCGAACAGCAACCCAGCGGCATGGGGTTCGATTGGCGCGCCCACCCCAGCCCGGATAATTATTGGAAAATACGACGCACAATGGCGGAAGGGCATGATCACACCGCAGGCCTGAAAGTCGTTTTCCTCGGCAAGGCCAACGTCGATTTCCACCACCTCTATCAGATCGTCCCGTTGCCGCCGGGTACCGATTATCAGCTGACCTTCAAGTGGCGCGGAGTGGGTCTTACCACCGACCAGGGACCATGCATCGACCTCGAAGGCTATGACTGCATGGATTTTTATCAGCAAGGTCCCATGCTCCTCGGCTCGACCGACTGGCGGGAGGCGCATCTCGAATTCACCCCGCCGCCCGACTGCAAGGCGGTCCGATTACGGGTGCGGCGGAAGGCCAGCAGCCGTTTCGACAACAAGATCCAAGGCACCCTCTGGTTGGACGATTTCCGAATCGCTCCGCTCTTCAATCAGACCGACGACGGGTGATGCGCCACCGGGTGGGCTGCCCGACGTCATCGAGACAATCCCGCAGGCCCGGGGCCGGGTCCAAGAAGCCCGGGATTAAAACAACTGCCGTATCATGTAAAGACTTGCGGCCCGTCAATCAATCGAATTAGGACAGGTTTCATCCCATGACGATCCCCCAGAATGAGCTGAGGCACCCAATCCAATCACACGATCGCCTGACCCCATCCAACAATCAGCTGCCGTCTCCGGGCACGGGGGGCCCACTCCCGGAATGGGAGCAAGAAGAGATTCATTTGCGGGACTATTTGGAAGTGCTCATCCGACGTAAGTGGCTGATCACGAGCTTTTTGGTCTTGACCTTCATTTCGACCCTCATTTTAACCCTGGCCCAGTCCAAACGCTATGAATCCTTCGCCACTCTGGAAATCAACCAGGCCGAGCAAAACATCACCAAGTTTGAGGACCTGCTCTCCGAAACGCCCCACTGGCTTTCAGAACGTTACTACGAAACCCAGGTTTCCCTGCTCATGAATCCGGCCCTTCTGGGACGGGTCTCGGATCGCCTCGAATTGGTCCAGCACCCGATCGTTCGGGCCGTACTCTTCGATACCGACGACCCTGGCGTCCTGCGACTCTTGAAGCAGTGGATCGTCGCTCGCTTGAAGGCCCTCATACCGGCCGACCGACAGGCCACCCGGGACGAAAATGCCCTCTTCTCCGAAGAGATGGAAACCCGCGACATGTTACGGGAATACCTCGAGGAGGGTCTGGAAGTCTCCTCGAGTCGTATGAATTCGCTCATTACGGTGACCTTTCTTTCTGAGGACCGGCACTTATCACGGGATGTGGTCAAAGCCCTCTGCGAGGAGTTCATCAACTGGAAAATGGAGCAGAAACTGGAAGCCTCCCAGCGCGCCCAGCTGTTTCTCCTGCGGCAGATCGATCAAGCCAAGATCAATCTTGAAAAAGCCGAAGAGGCCATGAACCGCTTTGCCAAAAAGGCCGGTATTGTTTCCATGGAAGGCAAGCTCAACAGCGTCTATCTGGAACTGGAAGAAATGAATGCCGCTTTGGCCGCGGCGGAAACCGAATTGATCGCCAAGGAGGTCGCTTACAATCAAGCGCTGGCCGACGGACCCAGCAACATATCTCAGGTCCTGGCCAGCCCGATAGTCGCCGATCTCAAGACCGAGTATGCCCGCCTGCAATCCGAATACGAGCAGTTGAGCGTCACCTTTCAGGATGGCTATCCGGCGGTCCAGTCGGTAAAAGCCCGGCTGCAGAGCGTGGCCGAGCGCATTGCGGCCGAAGAACACAAGATCCTTCTGGGCCTTAAAAACGAGTACCTGACCGTCAAAGACAAGGCCGCCCGCCTGAAAGCGCGTGTCGAAACCCAAAAGCAACGGGCCCTGAATCTAAACGAACGGGCCACGCAATTCAAAATCATGGCCCGCGAGGTGGAAACCAACAAGAATATCTATGAAAGCCTGCTGCAGCGCAGTCGCGAAATCGAATCCATGGTCGGGGTAAGTTCCAGCAACATCAACATTGTCAGCCCTGCTTCGATCTCCATCCTGCCGTCCAAGCCCAACGTCAAACTCAATCTATTGCTGGCCATTGCCGTGGGCGTCCTCGGAGGCATTGGCCTGGCCTTTTTCCTGGAGTATTTTACCGATTCGGTGACCAACCCGGATGAAATTTCGGACCGTTTTCAAATCCCGATTCTGGGTATCGTGCCCCTTGTAAAAGACGGCGATTTCCCTCCGGAAAAGACCTTTCTCCTGAATGAGCGGGCTCCATTGTCCGAGGCCTTGCGCACAACACGCGTATCGCTGCAGCTTTCTGGATCGGCCGCCCATGTTCGAAGCATCCTGATCACCAGCAACCATCCCGGCGAGGGCAAGACCACGCTGACCTCCAATTTAGCCCTGACATTTGCGCGGGCCGGTGAACGGGTTGTCGTGGTCGACGCCGACATGCGCAAACCACGCATCCACAAAGTATTCAGTGACAGCGAACTCAACAGTCTGCCGGGGCTTTCCAGTTTTCTGGCCGGGCTGGTGACGAAAGGCATCATTCGTCAAAACGGCATCGAAAATCTATATTTCATACCGGCGGGCCCCATTCCGCCCAATCCGGTGGAACTGCTGGCCTCTAAACGCTTCGAAAAACTGATGCAATTCCTGGAGTCCCGATTCGACCGGGTCATCGTGGACGCCCCTCCCCATCAGGGATTTGCCGATGTGCTCGTGTTATCCCAGAATGTGGGCGGCGTCGTGCTGGCCGCCAGTATGGGCGAAATCAAACGGGCCGAACTGCGCCACTTCAAGAAAAGTGTCCTCAACACACGGGGAACCATTCTGGGATGCATTATCAACAAGGTGGACATGACGCGACGATATGGTTACCAATCATATTATAAATATTATCATTATTATCGCTACGCTGAAGACAGCAACCGCACGAAGCCCAGACGTCTGCCGCAACAAACGTCGTTGTAGTCCACCCGCATCAGAGATCAGCCGTGTCCTTGTCGGAGACACCGCGCATGGCGACATCAAAAAATAAAACCCCCCGTCTACAAGCATTGGAGCAGTTCATCAGATTGACCTTGGCGGCCGGGGATACGGCCACGCTGGTCAAGATTGTTGCCTCTCATCGAAAACGAATCGGTCTCTGCCGTAAGCTGGTGCAGAAACTGTCGGAGAACCCGACGGGCGACCCGGACATTCGAAGCGTCTGCCAAAGGGCCGGCACCACCCCCAGGCGTTTGCTGGAGCGCCTGAAGCCGGTGGTTCAGGCCTTTGCAAGCAAGCCGCCCCGAAATCATTACGAACGGCTATGCATTCCGCACGATGCCACCACGGATGAAATTCGCAGGGCCTATCGTCGGCAGGCGCGGGTCTTGCATCCCGATCGCAACCCGGATGGTGGAGACAGTACCCTGTCGTTTATTCATCTAACGACAGCCTACCAGACCCTCAGCCATCCGCGGCAGCGCGCGGAATATGATCGCCTGCTGACCGCGACACATCCGGTTGCCCGAAGAGCGTTCGAGGTCGCCATGCCAGAGCCGCCCCCGCCGAGGGGCGCCCGTTTTCCGGTCGGCCTGGTCATTCTCTTGTTTTTGCTGATCATTGTTGCGTTCTCGTTGGATTTTATTCACAGACACGGGGGGTTGTCCCGGCCCCTGATGGTTTCGCTACCATCGCCTCCATCTGAAGGCGCCCCAAAAACCGCCGTTTTCGAAAAGGGGGCCGCCGAGAGGAAACAAGCGCCGCGAACGCCATTGGCGGATGATCGCTCTGGCGCCCCGGTCGGGACCCCTCCCCAGACCGCCGCCAACCCGGTAAACAGCTCGGCACGACCCGGTGCGGGTCATCTCCAATCGCAGCACGAGCGAACAAAACGGGCCGCCGATGCACCGCGACCCAAGACCCAGGCACTAACGCAGCAGCCGTTGTCAGCGGTCAAACCATCTCCTCCGTCTTTGGACGATGCGCGACCGCGACTTATCAATTTCCTCCATCGCTACTGCCGCGCCTACGAAAGCCGGGATCTGCGTCAATTGGCCGGTCTTTTCCATGCCGAGGCCCAAGAAAACGGTCAGCCCTTCGAAAGCGTCCTCCCCCTTTACCGGTCGAACTTGGAACGGCTCGATGCGCTCGCCTATCGCATTGAACTCGATCACTACGAGCAGCAGCGCACACCTCGGGGGTATATTATCAAGGGGCGCTTTTTTGCGAGCGCCCGTATCGCCAACAAAGGCATTCGTGAAAGTCGCGGCACCATCGACATGACCCTGGTAGCCCAAGGCAGTACCTTTCTCGTTAAACGACTGGATTACGCTGTCATTTATTAGTCGCGCTTACCAAAGGCTTCACATGTATCGCGCATTTTACGGACTAGAGAAAAAACCATTCCAAATCAGTGCCGATCCCGAATTCCTGTGGCTGGGTCCCAAGCACAGGGAGGGCCTGGCGATCCTGCTTTATGGTGTGAGCGACAACAAAGGTTTTCTGGTCATGTCAGGGGGCGTGGGAACAGGGAAAACGACCCTTATCCATGCGCTTCTGAAACAGCTGGATGACAGCGTCGTCGTCGCTTCGGTTCCCGATCCCGGTCTGGAGTTGATCGAGTTCTATCGGTTCATTGCGTCATCGTTCGGCATGAAAGGCAAGTACAAAAGCAAGGTCGACTTCTTGTTCGACTTTGAAGATTTCTTGAAAAAAACGCACGCTCAGGGCCGCATCGTCCTTCTGATCATTGATGAGGCCCAGCGCTTGAGTTCCAAGATGCTGGAAGAAATCCGCTTGCTTTCAAATATCGAGATTCCGGAGCAAAAACTGCTCAACATTTTTTTCGTGGGGCAAGAGGAATTCTACAACCTTCTTGCCGATCCCGGCAATCGGGCCCTGAAGCAACGCATTACCATCAATTACCACTTGAAGTCACTGACCTTTGATGAAACCTGCATGCTGATCGATTATCGCCTCAAAGTCGCTGGTGCCAGCAGACCTATTTTTGAAAAAGAGGCGCTTGAGCGAATTCATTTCCATTCGCAAGGCCACCCGCGGCGAATTAACATCATTTGTGATCATGCACTGCTGTCGGGCTTCGTCGACAACCGTACGACGATCGGCGCCGACATCATCGAAGAATGTTCGGCTGAACTGATGCTGCCAGGTGAAAAATGCCCGATAGAGGCGGGTACGGCGTCAAACGATCACTCCCCCCCCGCGGCCGTGGAACCGCCTGCAAATGTAGCGAATCCAACAGCTCCCGCCGTTTTGGGGGAAGCAATTCTGGATGCGCCGCCACCGCCACGTCCCTGGTTTTTCCGCGAGCGCGTCTTTACCCTCGGGACGGCTCTGCTGGTGATGCTGCTGGCGGTAGTTGTTTATTTCGGACCGCAACGCTTGATGACGCCCTTTTCTCCCCTAAAAGAATTAATCGCCGTAGCGCCCCAGACAGAAGAGGTCGCCAGGAGCGAAAAGGCATCGCCCACCCCAGAAAGCCGTGCCCCCTCCAGAGCGGAGGGCGACGTCCCGTTTTCGGATGGAGGCCAAGCCCTCGAGGATCGTTCGGCCGACCCCTCCGTACCGTTGGATTCCATACCGGCGCATCCAACGCAAAAGGCACCCATAGAC
>JASJCV010000157.1 GCA_030065275.1 Desulfobacterales bacterium
CGTCCGGCAGGGCGATGCGTTCGTATACGGCAGCCCCGGCAAGATCATCTTCGGACGGTTTCCCGCGATCCCCGGCGATCCCCGCGTGGAACGCCTGCGCGAGGCGCTCGACCGTGCCGCCATCCCCAACGAGATGCCGGCCGACATCCGCCGCGTAATGTGGTGGAAGTTCATGATCAACGTGGGCGTCAACCAAGCCTCGGCCGTGCTCAGGGCGCCTTACGGCGTGTTTCAGACCTCGTCCGAGGCCCGCGATCTGATGATCGCCCTGATGCGGGAGGTCATTGCGCTGGCTGTCAGAACGGGCATCGATCTGAACGCCGACGACGTGGACGCCTGGCTGGCCATCCTCGCCAAACTCTCGCCCGACGGCAAGACCTCCATGCTCCAGGACATCGAGGCCGGAAGAAAGACCGAGGTGGAGCTCTTCGCCGGACACATCGTGGCGCTGGGAGAAAAGCACCGGGTTCCCACCCCGGTCAACGCCACCATTCTCAAGATCATCAAAGCCTTGGAAAGCGTGCCCCGCAGAGCGGTTTCGGAACAATAGATTTAAGGTTTCGGGTGTCAGGTCTGGTTGTGGTGTCGGATTTCAGGTTTCAGTAAGTACGGCTTGCCCGTAACAATTTTTTTAGACTCCTGAAACCCGAACAGTGGCTAAACCATGAAACCTAAAGACCCCCTGAACCCTGTCATTCCTATTGGCGCCTGACGGTTAGCGCCTGACGGTTGCGTCAGGGGGCCGAGATCAAGGCTGGCAAGGCCGGAGGAATGAGGCGTACGCCAGTACGCCGCAGTGACGAGGGCCGCAGCGTAACGCCGATATCGGCCATGCCAGCTAAACGGTAGACGGTTGCGTCAGGGGGCCGAGATCAAGGCTTGCAAGGCCGGAGGAATGAGGCGTACGCCAGTACGCCGCAGTGACGAGGGCCGCAGCGTAACGCCGATATCGGTCCCCTGACGCAACCGTCAAGGGCGAAGCTGGACCAGGAGTACCCCTCCCATCACCATCAACATGCCCGCGAAAAACAGCGATCCCAGGTCGGGCTGCCGGTCCAGGAACCCGACGGCGGTCATCGCCGCCGCGAGCAGCACCGTCGTCGGAGGCTGGGCATTGGTGCAGATGGCCACTTCCACAGGGGTCAGGTTGCGCAGCAGCAGGTTCCAGAGCAGCATCATGACGACGCTGGTGACGATGGTCAGCCAGGCCAGGGAGAGCCAGACATCCACGGGAATCATCGCCATGGGCAGGGCGGCCAGGTCCTTTCCAGCCACCGGCAGCATCAGAGCGGCACCGATGATCAGGCTCCAGGCGGTTACCGTGCGCGGATCGTGACGGCGACAGATCGGCTGTACCACCACGGTATAGATTATCCAACTCGCCACCGCACCCATGATCCAGTAATCACCCGTACGGATCTGGCTGAAGGTCTCCCCCCGCTCCCAGGGCCGCAGAATCACGACGACGCCGGCGAGCGCCAGAACGACCCCGGCAAGTTTGACCCCCGGCGGGCGCCGGGCGGACAAAAGGCTGTCCAGCGCCAGCACGCCCAGGGGCGTCAGGGCGTAGAAAAGGGCCGGGTGGCTGGGGACGGTATGCTGCAGCCCCCGCAGAAAGCAGTATTGGTTGCAGGGCACCAGGAGAAAGGCGAACCCCAGGAGCTGCAGCCATTCGCGCGGCGTGAATCGCGGCCGCGGGACCAGCGTGCCGGTGCCCAGAAGAAAAATAAGGGCCGCCCCCAGGGCCCGGGCCAGGGTGAGTACCGCCGGGTCCTCGAAGCCCACGGCCGCGGCCTTGCCGAAGATGTAGCCCCCCGATGAGCAGACCACGTGCAGGGCCATGAGAGCGTAGAGGGTTGTACGGCTCATGAGCGGACGTTCGCACGCGCACCCCGCGGCTTGAGGTTGTCGCGGATCATGATGGCCACGGCCGCCAGAATCATGACGGCGCCGACATAGCCCAGCGGCGTGAAAAACTCGCCCCACCAGAAATAGGCCACGACGGCCGCAACCACCGGCTCCAGGGTGGCCGTGATGGCCGCCCGGCCGGCCTCGAGATGTTTGAGGCCGGCATAGTAGAAATGATAGGCGCCGTAGGTGCAGAAAAAGGCCAGGGACAAAAGGGCGGCCCAGGCGGCCGGAGACTTGGCCCCGAAGGTGACCCAGGGGGTCAGAAAGACCCCGCCCATGGGCAGAATGAAAAGAAAAACCGTCTCGGCGGCATAGCGGTCGGCCAACACCTTGCCGAAGATATAGTAGAGCGCGTAGCAGAATCCGGCCAGCAGCCCGCAACCGATGCCGAGCAGCGAAACCGGGGCTGCGCTCGCCACCGCCGCGGTCGACCCGCGGGACACCAGGGCCACACCGACAAGGGTCAGGCCGAGCGCTGACCATTTGGGGCCGGTCATGCGCTCCTTGAAGAACATCGCGGCCATAAGGGCCACCCAGGCCGGTGCCGTGTAGAGCAGGACCGAGGCCAGAGCGGCCCCGCCTTTCTGGACGGCAATCTGATAAGACCCGTAGAAAAGAAAAACGCCCGCGAATCCAAACAGGGCCAGCAGGGGCAGATCGGCCGGGCGCACGCGCACCTTGCGCAGCAAAATCGCCTGCCCCCCGAAACAGATCCAGGCGAAGAACGCACGCCAGAAGGCCACCTCGAGGGGCGCGACGCCCTCCTGAAAGGCCAGCTTGGCCAGCGGGCCAATCATGCCCCACAGCACGGCGGCCGCGATGATGTAGAGATACCCTTTTAATATTTCCATGGATTGCCCAACGCCGGCCAGCGCCCTGAAAGCGGTCCGGGCAGCATCGCTTGACAGGCTCCGGGCCTGCCATAAGATTCTGATTAGTTATCGCGCGGTATAAATGCCCGGTACATCAACGCCACTGATTGCAACCGGCATCCGATTGATTGCACAGGAGGTTACCATGACGGCAACCGCAACACCCTCACCAACGATAATCGACCTTGAACGCCTCAACAGCCTCAACAAAGAGGGCTGCGCCGCCTGCGGCCACAAGTTCAACCTTGGGGACCCGGTGGTCATGGCCTGTGGGGCCTGGGAGGGCGGCCCCCGACTGATCCATGCCTACGAGGCCGTCCGCGACCCGGTTTCGGGAGGGTATGTGGAAAAACGCTGCTACAACACCCGTCGCGGTCGCATCGGCTGAATGCCTGCGACCATTTCACCGCTTTACGCGATCAGGCGTAAAACACGGCAAGCATCCCCTGGCGCGCATTGACGTGCTGGATTGTCACTTCAATCACATCTTCCGGCTTGAGATTGATACCGCTGGTCAGCGGCAGATCACATTCGATCAGGTAATTCATTAGCAGGACCTGATAGTTTTTCTTCCGGCGCATCAGGACGATGGCCTCTTCCCGTTCCCCGACGCGCCCCTCGAGATGGTGCAACAGCCAGTAATTGTGGCGCCCGTGCTGCACGCGGGAAACCGCGCTCATGCAGGGCTCCAGCCGCTGCATGAGCCTGGCGATATCCTCTTCGCTGTAGGGCGCCTCCAGCCCGAGCACCGCCCTCACCTGGCGCTGGGTGATCAGATCGAAGTACTTGCGGATCGGGCTGGTCGCGGTTACATAGGCATCGAGACCCAGCCCGGAGTGCCGGCCGCTTTGCGTGTCGAGTACGAAACGGCTTAGCAGCCGCCGCTGCATCCAGTTCTGGAAAAGGGTGCCCTCGTTGCGCGGATAGAGACGGTTCTTGGGGTCGGGCTGGGACCGGAAGATGGCCGGCATGCCGTTGTCCCGCAGGAAGCGGGCCGTAAGCCAGTTGGCCATGATCATCAGTTCGGTCACCAGCATGCGCGCCGGGCTCTCCCGGTTGATCTTGCTGACCCCGACCTGCCGGTTCTCATCCAGCCAGATATTGACGTCCGGCAGTGAAATCTGCACCGCCCCCTGATCCAGACGTTGCTCGCGAAATCGGGTCGCCACGTCTTTCAGGCGGATGATGTCCGCATCCTCCTCGCTCATCAAGTTGACATCGTAGTAAGTGCGCTGGTGGCGAATCCGCACGACGCTGGCCAGAACGTCGTAGGCGAGGATATCACCGAGCCGGTTGACCTTGATCAGGGTCGAAATGGCCGGCCGCAGTTCACCGGCCTTCAGGCTGCACAAACCCTCCGCCATAACGGGCGGCAGCATGGGAATCTTCCGGTCGGGCATATAGATCGAACTGCCGCGGCGTAGCGCCTCCTCATCGATGGGATCCCCCTTGGCCACGTGATGGGCCACATCCACGATATGCACCCCGATCAGATAGTGATCGCCAAAATCCTGAATGCTCACGGCGTCATCGAAATCAAGGGTCGACTGGCCGTCGATGGTCATCAGCGCCAGGTGGGTCAGATCCGTGCGGCCCTGCAGTGTTGCGAAGGTCGCCGGTCGGCACGCCCGCGCAGCCGCCGCCGTCGTCACGGTTTTCGGGAAAGCCACGGGAACGCCTTCGCGGATCAATTCCGTGTTTTCATCGGCCGCCATGATCCCGGCGCGTACCAGGCCATCGAAAAGTTTGTCGGGCGTGCCCGCGCCGGCTCGGGCGCAGATGGCCCTGCCCAAGGCGTGGTCGGGGCTTTCCTTGCCGAAGATGTAGTAATTGCGCAGAATCCGAGCCACCGTCTCGCGGTCGGTCGGACGGAGCGCATCCGCGGGGGGTGTGCTGCCCGCCAGAATCTGCTGCAGCCACGCGCCGCCGTTCTCGACGAGGAGCTTGCGACGGTCCTCTTCCCTTTCGCGCGCGATCAGGCGCTCGACCTCCGCCTCGGAATGGGGGAAAAATCCGTCGTGGTTGAATTTGAAGTAGCGGCGGTTTTCGAAAAAGGCCCGCACCACAGCGGACTCGTGATCGCTTGAGGGATCGTCGGGAAAACAGAAGGCCGTCATGGTGGGCAGATCGATCCACTCTTGCTCGCTGTTGAGCACCTCCCACAACTCGCGCAGGTCGATTTTGCGTCGCAGGTCGTTGCGCCGCAGCGCCAGGGTCTTGAGCGTATCCACCATGCGGTCGCGCCCCTGGTTCACGTCGAGGCTGGTGCGGCTGCGATGCGCGATGCGTCCGGGGGAGAGACTGACCTCGCGGTTATTCTCGGTCAACAGTTGGAGTTTCTGCTTCTTGACCTCCAGAACGACGGCACACAGGATGCGTTGCTTGTCGATATATTCAATCACACTTCCCGATTTCATAGCGGCCTAAATTATCAATCCGAACTGGATTAGTCAATTCGGCCCGGGTCCGTGAGCGAAAGAAAATTGTATTAATTTCATAATGTTTTCGAAATACCCGCCCAGCGGTTCGCACCGGTGGCGGTGAACGCGCACGGGGGGCGGAACCGCTTGCGGTGGCCGGGGTCGACCCCCGCCGATTTGACCCGTCCGCAGAAGGGAACTATTGTTGCCCATGAGATTGAAGTCCCTGTACCTGATCACCCCCACCCTTGCCGCCAACCGCGCACGGATCATCGTCGGGCTGATCTGCCTCATCATCGTCGATATCCTCCAGTTGATCGTACCGCGCATCATCAAGCGCGCCGTAGACGACCTCACCCTCAACGACGCCGCGGCCACGGCCCTGTGGCGCCCGGCCGTCACCATCATCGGCATCGGCCTTCTGATCGGCGCCTTCCGCTACGTCTGGCGCCGGAACCTGCTGGGCACCTCGCGACGGGTGGAAGAAGCTTTGCGCAACCGCCTGTTCTCCCATGTCCAGGCCCTGTCGCCGGCCTATTTCGACCGGACCGCCACGGGCGACGTCATGGCCCATGCCACCAACGACATCAACCAGGTGCGCATGGCCACCGGCATGGGCATGGTGGCTTTGAACGACGCCGTGATTCTGGGCACTGCCGCCGTGGGCTTCATGGCCTATATCGATCTGCACCTGACCCTCCTGGTGCTGATTCCGACCCCTCTGATCGTCATCGGTACCCGCTATTTCAGCCGCCAGATGCACCGCCGCTATCAACAGGTGCAGATGGCCTTTTCGGAGCTTACCGAGGCGGTGCGCGAACGACTGGCCGGCATCCGCATCGTCAAGGCCTACAGCTGGCAGGGACAGGCCTCCCGGGCCGTGCACCAGGCCTCGACCCGCTACGTTGGACGCAACATCGAGCTGGTTCGCATCACCGGGGCCTTCCTGCCCATGATGCTCTTTCTCACCAACCTGAGCATGGCCATCGTCCTGCTGGTGGGGGGACGCCTGACCATCCTGCAAAAGATTACACCGGGGGAATTCGTGGCCTTTATCAGCTACCTCGGGCTCCTGACCTGGCCCATGATGGCCATGGGCTGGGTCACCAATCTGATCCAGCGCGGACGGGCCTCGCTCGACCGCCTCCAGGTGATACTGGAGACCGAGCCCGCGATTCAGGACCCCCCTGGCGGCCGCCGGGAAATCAGCCCGCCGCACACGCTGGCATTCGAAGACGTACGCTTTCACTACGCCGGTCGTTCCCAGGACGATAACGCCGCTCCGGCCCTGAAGGGGATTTCGCTGCGGGCCGCACCGGGCGAGAGCATCGGGCTTACCGGCCCGCCCGGCGGCGGCAAGTCGACCCTGCTGCAGATGGTCCCCCGGCTCTACGACCCCGTGGGGGGTGCGGTCCGCATCAACGGACTCGACCTGCGGACGGTTCGGCTGGATTCGCTGCGCGCGCTGGTGACCTACGTTCCGCAGGAGCCCTTTCTCTTTGCCGCCAGCGTGCGGGAGAACATCACCCTGGGCCGCGCCGTTTCGGAAGCGCAGTTGGCCCGGGTGGTGGAGCAGGCCGCCCTGACCGCGACGCTGGACTATTTTCCCCGCGGCCTGGAGACGCCGGTGGGCGAAAAGGGTATCGTCCTTTCCGGGGGGCAAAAACAGCGCATCGTGCTGGCCCGTGCCCTGTTGGCCGATAGTCCCTTTCTGCTGCTGGACGACCCCATCAGCCAGGTCGACACGGCCACGGCCGGGCAAATTGTCGCCGCCGTCCGCGCCCTCCAGGGCCAGCGAACCCTTCTGCTCGTTTCCCAGCGGCTCTCGGCTCTGCGCCATTGCGACCGCGTCGTGGTGATCGATCGGGGCCGAATCGCCGCCACCGGCCGCCACGACGAACTTGTCCGCAGACCGGGCTATTACGCCGAAGCCTGGCGACGCCAGGCGCTCGAGGAGGAACGCGATGCAGCATGATCTGGGTTATTTCGAGGAGGGCCAGCTGGACAAGGCCTATGACCTGCGGCTGCTCAAACGCATGCTGCCGTTCTTAGCGCCCCACCGGCTGTGGCTGGCGCTGTCCGTGGGCATCGTCGTCACCCTGACCCTTATGGACCTGGCGCTGCCCTATCTGACCAAAACCGCCATCGACCGCTACATCGTCCCGACGAGCGCCACACCGGCGAACGAAAAACCCGGCCCCAACCGGGTCCTGAGGGTATCGGCCGCCGACCCGGACGTGCGGGCCGTTGTGGCCGACCACCCCGATCGGTTCCGTATCGAAGACGGCATCGCGCAGATTGCCTGGCGCGACCTGCCGCACCTGCCGCCCGATGCCATCCGGACCCTGCGACAGAAGGATCTCGACGGCCTGCTGTGGATAACGGCCGCCTTTGTGGTGCTGATCGCACTGGACTTCGGTTTCAATTTCGTTCAACGCCTGGTCATGGAGTACACCGGCCACCGGATCATGCACGATCTGCGGCTGAAGCTCTTCGATCGCATCCTCGAGCTTTCGCTGACCTTTTTTACCCGCAACCCCTTGGGCCGCCTGGTCACCCGCGTCACCAACGATGTCCAGAACATGCACGAACTCTTTACCTCGGTGCTCTCGATGCTCTTCAAGGATCTCTTCCTGCTGGCGGGCATCGGCGCGGTGCTGCTCGTCATGGACTGGCGTCTGGCCTTGGCCTCCTTTGCGGTACTGCCGCTGGTGGTGATTGCCTCGCTGTGGTTTTCACGCCGGGTGCGGGAAGTCTTCCGCCGGCAGCGGGTCAAGATCGCCGAAATCAATACCCAATTCGCCGAAACCATCGGCGGGATCAAGATCCTGCAGGCCTTTCGCCGCGAGGACGGAAACCAGAAGCGCTTTCGCCGACTCAATCACGAGAACTACCAGGCCGGTATGGATCACATCCACATTCTGGCCGTGTTCATGCCGCTCGTGGAGGTTCTGGCGGTCGTCACCGTGGCCATCATCATCTGGTACGGAGGGTGGCGGATCACCACTGCCGACATGACCCTGGGGGTCCTGGTGGCCTTCATCTCCTACCTGCGCATGTTCTTCCGGCCCATCCGCGACCTCTCCGAGAAATACAACATCCTGCAGAACGCGCTGGCATCGGCCGAACGCATTTTCCTGATCATGGACAGCCCGGAGCGGCTCGCCCGCCCGGCGGCGCGCGCCCTGCCGGATCAGGCGGACGTCGGGCGGATCGAAAGCATCGCGTTTCGCCGCGTGGGATTCAGCTATGTGCCCGGAGAGCCGGTTCTCGCGGACGTGTCCTTCGATGTCAGGGCCGGCCAGACGGTCGCTCTGGTGGGCGCCACCGGCTCCGGGAAGACCACCCTGACCATGCTCCTGCTGCGCTTCTATCTGCCGGAGCAGGGCCGCATCCTGATCAACGGGCGCGACATGAACGACGTGCCCCCCGCGGCCCTGCGCGCCCGCATGGCGCTGGTCACCCAGGAGCCGTTTCTCTTCGCAGGATCGGTGCGCGCCAATATCTTTCCCGACCCGGACCAGTATTCGGAATCCAAGATCCAATCGGTCCTAGCGGCCGCCAACTGCCGGGCGATCGTGGATCGTCTGCCCCATGGGCTGGATACCCCCATCGGTGAAGGCGGCGGCGCGCTCTCCAGCGGCGAGCGGCAGCTGTTCTCCATCGCCCGGGCCTTCGCCCGCGAGGCCGAAGTGATCATCCTCGACGAGGCCACCTCCTACATTGACTCCAATACCGAAACCCGGATTCAGGAAGCCCTGAACCGCTTGACCGCCAACCGCACCGCGATCGTCGTGGCCCACCGCCTGTCCACGGTGCGCCAGGCCGATCGGATTATCGTCATGGATCGCGGACGCATCCGCGAGGCGGGCACCCACCACCAGCTGCTCCAGGAGCAGGGCTTCTATTACCGCCTGCACCGCTGCCAGGCCTGAAAGGCCCGCCGGTCACGCCGATTTCCCTTGCCAAAAAAAAACGCAAATGCTAAG
>JASJCV010000158.1 GCA_030065275.1 Desulfobacterales bacterium
GGCCCCGCGTCTTTGCAAATAGGCCCTGCTGCCAGGGTGCATTGAGAACGAAACGGCGCGCACCGCTTGCGAGCAGGCGGCCCACCAGGGCGGAGAGGGCGGATTGCCCTTCGGGCCAGAGCACCGGCGTCAGCCACCACCACGTGCCGGACCGGCGGCCACGCGGGGTCTGGTCCAGCGCCGCCGGGGAGACCCAGAGGCCGACCTGGCCTCCGCGGCCGCGGCGCACCGGCATCCGATAAAGTTGCACCGTTCTTACGGGTGCACGTCCGGGACGGACCGCCCGCGGCGGTGTCCAGCCCCCTTTTCCCGCCGGTTCGGGAGGTTGCGGGATGGCGGCGGCATCGGCCTCGAGCGCGGTCAGCATTTTCTGCAGCGCCGGCTCGCGGCGATCGGTCAGAAAAACCGGTGTACCCTTGCGGACCGGGCGCCGTCCGGCCTGTTTGAGGGTCAGGCGCCCGCGGGCCGGCACGGGGTGGGCGATCCGCTGCACGTGGTGCCCCTTGTCGTCTTCATAGCCCACCCGCAGCACATCGCCCGGCAGCAAGGCGATCCGTGGTGATATGAAGGCGCGCGGAGCCGCCCCCTTGGCGACGCCCACCAGCAGCCCCGAGCCGGTCTGCACGGTCGGTTGCAAGGGGGATTGGGGGCGCTGGGGTAAAAATCGATAGTGGGTGTTCGGTCGACCCAGCGCCATTTCCAGAAGCCCCAGAGCCGCCTTCTTGGCCTGCGGGTCGTGACCCTCGTCCCGCAGCATGCGGTAAGCGGATACCGTGTAGTAGACGTAGTGCGGGCCTTTCTTGCGCCCCTCGATCTTCCAGGTGCGGATCTGGGGGATGGTGCGCAGCACCTTGACCAGCACGTCCAGGCTGAGATCCATGCATGCAAACAGCCGCCGCGAGCGGTGTTGCGCGAAGGTGCGCCGGCAGGGCTGGACGCAGCGCCCCCGCAGTCCGCTCTTGCCGCCCAGAAAACTGCTCCAGTAGCAGCGGCCCGAAACCCCGTAACACAGGGCCCCGTGAACGAAGACTTCAAGCCCCAGCCCCGGTGGACAGGCCGCTCCCATGGCCCGCATCTCGTCGATATCGAGCTCCCGGGGAAGCACCACCTGGTCCACCCCCAGGTGGGCGTGCACCCACGCGAGCCCTGCCGGGAAACCGACGTTGGCCAGGGTGGAAAGATGGATTTCGCCTCTGAAACCCGCACGGCGGGCCAGCGGAATCAAGCCCAGGTCCTGGACGATCAGGGCATCCGGGTGCACGACATGCACGAGGGCGTCCACCAGTCGGGCGGCGCGATCGAGATCCCGGGCGGTCAGCAGGGCATTCAGGGCGATATACACCCCAACGCCGCGATCGTGGGCCAGCCGGGTCAAGGCGGCCAGTTCGGGCAGGGTGAAATTCTTGGCTTCCATGCGGGCCGAAAGATGTTTCAGGCCGCAGTACACGGCGTCGGCCCCGGCGGCCAAGGCGGCCAGAAAGCTTGCCCGGCTGCCGGCCGGCGCCAGAATGTGCGGCGGTGTCTGAGATGCAGGCGGTTGGGTTGTCGGCGACATTGAGCACCATTTGCGAGCCGGGACAAGTCGTGCGACCGGCCTGAAGCCAGGCCGGGTGGCGGCGGATCTGCTTCGGGTTGCGGCTTGCCGCCGGCCCGGCCTGTGTTATATTGTGCAAACTTTGTTTGTCAGTCGTTCTCGATCCCAAGGATATAACCGATTTCGGCGCTTGAAAGGAACCCACGAATGAAAATTGCAGTCAGCGGCAAAGGCGGCGTCGGCAAAACCACCTTTTCTTCCCTTCTCATCCGTTCGCTCGACGAGGCAGGCAAACACGTTCTGGCCATCGATGCCGACCCCGACGCCAACCTGGCGGCTGCGCTGGGTATCGACGGGGCGCATGAGATCACGCCCATCTCCGAAATGAAAGATCTGATTTTCGAGCGTACCGAAGCCCAGCCCGGAACGGTGGGCGGCTTTTTCAAGCTCAATCCCAAGGTGGACGACCTGCCCGAAGCCCTTTCGGCGCGGCGCGGCAACATCAAACTGATGCGCCTGGGGGGCGTCAAAAAGGGCGGGGCCGGCTGCATCTGCCCCGAGAGCACCCTCCTGCGGGCACTCATCACGCACGTGGTCCTTTCGCGCGACGAGGTGGTCGTCATGGACATGGAAGCCGGCATCGAACACCTGGGACGTGCCACGGCCCAGGCTGTGGACAAGCTGATCGTGGTGGTCGAGCCCGGACGGCGCAGCATCGACACGGCGCGGAACATCCAGCGGCTGGCCTCGGAGATACGCCTCGACAAGATCGCCCTGGTGGGCAACAAAATCCGCGGCGATCAAGATCGCGCCTTTCTCGAAAAACATCTCGTCGATTTCGACATCCTCGGCTTCCTGCCCTACGACGATCAACTCATCGAGGCGGACCTCAACGACCAGGCCCCCTTTGAGACGGCCTCCCCGGCCGTGCAAACGGTCAAATCCCTCCTCGAAAGGCTCTGATGCGCAAACGCCACGCTCCCCGGCGGCGAAGGCCGCGTCCGCCGCGCAGGCCCCCCGAAGTACAGATCCGTCCCGGGGCCGACAAACGCCTCAAAGAGGTGTTCGCCCAGATCGGCGTTCCCGCACCGAGCCCCTTCGTGCCCGACGATTTCCAGACCGAAGCCGTAGCCGCCGTGGCCCGCTCCGATTGCCTCGTGACGGCGCCCACCGGTTCCGGCAAGACCTGGATCGCCGAGCAAGCCATTCGGAACGTCTTCGACGGCGGCGGGCGGGCCTGGTACGCCTGCCCGCTCAAGGCCCTGAGCAACGCCAAATATGCGGAGTTCGCCCAGGCGTTCGGCCACGCCAATGTGGGGATTCTCACGGGCGACCGCCGTGAACAGCCGGACGCGCCCATCATCATCGGCACCACTGAAATCCTGCGCAACCAGCTCTACGACGCCATGCACACCGGGGTCGCGCTGGAAACCGATTTCGTGGTGCTCGACGAAGCCCATTTCCTAGGCGACTACGACCGGGGCGTGGTTTGGGAGGAGATCATGATCTACCTCCCGGCGCGCATTCCGCTGCTGCTCCTGTCGGCCACCATCGGCAACGCCCTGGAGATCGCCGACTGGCTGAGCGCCATCCGGCGCAAAGCCTGCCGGGTGGTTCCCGAAACCCGTCGGCCGGTGCCGCTCTATCCGCTGTTTTTCGCACCCTCGGGCACCCTCATGCCGCTGGTGGTGCCCACCGGGCCCAAGGCCCGGCTCAGGCTCTACCAGAAGGTGAACGATCTGTTCAAACAGAAGAAAAAGCCCAGCCTGGGGCCGCCCTGGGGTCTGCCGCCTTTCGGCGACATGCTGCAGGTGCTGCGCGCCTACGATCTGCTGCCGGCCATTTTCTTCTTGAAATCGCGGGCCGACTGCGGCAACGCCCTGAAACTCTGCCAGGCCAACCGCATCGAGGACCCCGATCGCCAGGTAGAGCTCCAGGCGCGCATCGACGCGCTGCTGGCCGCGACCCCGCACCTGCGCAACCACCGCCAGCTGAGACACCTGGAACGACTGGCCGTGGGTGCTCACCATAGCGGACAGCTGCCAATCTGGAAGCTTTTGCTGGAAACCCTCATGAGCGAGGGGCTCCTTGACGCCGTTTTCGCCACCTCCACAGTGGCGGCCGGCGTCAACTTCCCGGCCCGCACCATCCTTTTCCTGAACTCGGACCGCTTCAACGGCCAGGAATTCGCGCCTTTGACGGCCACCGAATACCACCAGATGACCGGCCGGGCCGGACGGCGCGGAAAAGACAAGATCGGCTTCGCCGTCGCCGTGCCGGGACGCTTCATGGATGTCCACCACGCCGCCCGCCTGGTGAGTGCCCCGCCCTCGGAGGTGACCAGCCAGATCCGCATCAATTTCTCGATGGTATTGAACCTGCTGCTCTCCCACACCCCGGAGCAGGTCGAAGATCTACTAAAGCGCAGTTTCGCCACTTTCCAGCTGATCCGCTCGCTGGGACCCAAGGCTTCGCGGCAGGCATTGACCCAGAGCCACCGCCGCCTTGGGGACGACTTCCAGCGCCACCTGGCGTTTCTGCAGGCCCACGGCTTCGTCGATGGCGACGGTCGTCTCACGGCCGACGGCGAGTGGGCGTCGCAGCTGCGGGTGGACCAGCCCCTGCTGATCGCCGAGGGCTTCCGGCTGGGGGCCTTTCCACAAAACGACCCGGCGCTCATGGCCGGTATCGTGGGGGCCTTTGTCAACGAAAACGAACCGGACGACCGCATTCCTCCAAACTGGCTGCCGCGGCAGCTGGCCAGGGCCTACAGCAAGATCCGCCGCGAACTGGCCCCCTTTGCCCGCAGCATGCACCGAGAGCATTTTCCGTTACGCCCGTTGTTCATGCGCCCGGCCGTCACCCTTTACCACTGGGCCCATGGGGCCCCCTGGGAAAAAGTCGTGCGCATGGCCGAACTGGAAGAGGGCAACCTGGCCATGCTGATTTTGCGCACGGCCGACAACCTGCGCCACATCCGGAGCCTGATGGCTGTTTTCCCTGATGCGGCCCGGGCCGCTGGTGAGGCCGTCGAAGCCATCCTGAAGGATCCGGTCGTCACCGACCTGTAACCATCGTCAAATCAACCGATAGTGAAAGGAATCGCCCATGCGTACCGAAGATCTCGCCAATGCGTTCAAAGCCATCGTCGAAGAAGCCCAGGCGCTTCAGTCCATGGATCTCACCGAAGCCGCACAAGCCAGGGTCAAAACGATCATCTCCATCGCCAAGCACCAGAACGATATCCGCAAATCGGCCCAAGGCAGTTGCAAAGCCGCCCACTGAAGCGTTTTTAAAAGGCTTTACAAATGGCTTGAGATCTGCAAGCCTCTAACGCGGTTCGGCAGGCAACATTCCCACGTCAGGCAGGCGCAGGTCCCGAAACGGGTAACGATTGAGGGTCGCAAGACCGCAGGCCAATAGTTGGTTGCGTCCGATCGGCGCCGCCCGGCAGGCGGAGGCCCAACACGCGCCTGAAACGACGGCAATCGGCCCGCGGCAGTCACGCGTCCGGGCGCGCCCCGCTTGGAATGCCGCTGTCGGCCGCCTCGATGGGTCGTGGTAAGGCTTCCGTCCGTGGTTTGCCTGCGGCTGAACGAACCGGCGCAGACGCCCATTCCGACCCCATCTTGCACCGGGAGGAGCACCCCCATGAAAGCCGCCTATTTCGAATCCTTCGGTCAGCCCCCCGTCGTCATGGACCTTCCGGATCCGGAGCCGCCGGATCACGGTGCCGTGATCCGGGTCAGCGCCACCGGCATCTGCCTGAGCGACTGGCATGCCTGGAAAGGACACGACCCGGATGTTCGGCTGCCGCACGTGCCCGGTCACGAATTCAGCGGAACGGTCGAATCCGTTGGGTCTGACGTCCGGCACTGGACCCCCGGAGACCGGGTGACCTTGCCGTTCGTCTGCGGATGCGGCCACTGCGACCAGTGCCGATCCGGCAACCACCAGGTATGCGACCGCCAGTTCCAGCCGGGATTCACCCATTGGGGATCTTTCGCCGAGCGGGTGGCGGTGCATTATGCGGATCTCAACCTGGTCCGCCTGCCCGATGCGATCGACGACGTCACGGCCGCCAGCCTGGGTTGCCGCTTCACCACGTCGTTCCGCGCGGTGACGATCCAGGGCCGCACCGGCCCGGGGCAATGGGTGGTGGTCTTCGGCTGCGGCGGAGTCGGATTGTCGGCAATCATGGTCGCGGAAGCCTTGGGCGCCCGCACGGTGGGGATCGATATCCGCAAGGAGCGCCTCAACCTGGCCCGCTCGGTGGGGGCCCGCGCCGTTATCGACGCGGCCCATGTGGACGACGTGGTCCAGGCGGTGCGGGACATCACCGACGGCGGGGCCCACGTGTCGATCGACGCCCTCGGCAGCCCGGAAACCTGCTTCAACGCTGTTTCCAGTCTGCGCAAGCGCGGCCGCCATGTGCAAATCGGCCTGCTCACGGGAGATGACCGCACAACGGCGCTGCCCATGGACCGCGTGGTGGCCGACGAACTCGAGATCCGGGGCAGCCACGGTATTCAGGCCCACGCCTACCCGGCGGTGCTGGCCATGATCGCCGCCGGCAAACTGCAGCCGGATAAACTCCTGGGTCAGACCGTGGGTCTCGAAGAAGGCATCGAAGTCCTGCAGAACATGGACGGTTTCGAGGGCGCCGGCATCACGGTCATCGACACGTTCGGCTGAAACCCGGCACGCGGACATCTTGAAGAAGCTTCTGGCCATCAGCGACCGCCTGTATGACCGGGCCCACCGGACCTGGGAGAGCCATGCATCCATGCGCACGGCCGCCCTGCTGCTGATGGCGGTCTACATCACGGCCCTGATAGTCATCGATCTGGGCCGCCGCCAGATGCTGCCCGCCGCGATCGCCCCCCTGGTGCCTCACAGCCACTACGCCGCCATCGATATCGCCTTTACGTTTCTGCTTTACCTGGAGGTCATCGACCTGGTGTTCGGACTGGCCAGTTCGGTCTCCCGGGCCGTGGGCAAGCAATTCGAAATATTCTCCCTGATTCTGCTACGGCGCTCCTTCAAGGAATTCGCCGAACTGCCCGAGCCGCTGCAGTGGCCCGTCAGTCTGGAGCCCACCTGGCACATCTTCTCCGACGCCGTAGGCGCTCTGGCCATTTTCGCGGTTCTGGTCTTCTACTACCGTACGCTGCAGCACACGCCCATCACCTCCGATGAAGAAGAGACCTCCAGTTTCATCTCCGCCAAGAAAGCGATTGCGCTGTTGCTGCTGGCGACCTTCATTCTCCTGGGCATCGACCATGCGTGGGCCGCCCTTCAGGCCGAGCCGATGCTTGACTTCTTCGCGACCTTCTACACCATCCTGGTCTTCTGCGACATCCTGATCGTCCTGGTCTCCATGCGCTACAGCAACTCCTATCCGGTGGTTTTCCGCAACTCCGGGTTCGCCCTGGCCACCGTGGTGCTGCGCCTGGCGCTGGCCGCGCCGGACTACTACAACGCCATCCTGGGCGTGGGGGCCGTGCTCTACATCCTGGGGTTGAACGTGGTCTACAACCTTTTCAGCCCGACGCGGTCCGTCAGCTAAGCGCCGCGAAGCCAGCAACAGGGCCATCGCCAACAGCAAGGGCGAACCCTGCGGTTCGCCCATGGAATGCATCTCAGCGTGTGCGGCGGTCTCAGAAGGCATCGAAGTTCTGCGGATCCTCCATCGGGATCACTTCTTCGGCCGTTCGCCGAGAGGCCGTTTGCGGGTTCGCCGTCCGACGGGGATCTCCCGCCTTGATGGCCGTCTTCCGGAGCGCGAACGGCCTGCCCGGTTTTTGGCCGTCTGTGCCTCGGCCCTCCACGTAAGTCACCAGTTCCTCGACCATGCTCGACATCTGAGCGGCCTGGGCGTTCATCTCCTCGGAGGCGGACGCCGACTCTTCGGCCGTGGCCGCATTCTGCTGCACGACCCGGTCCATCTCCGAGACGGCCGTATTGACCTGTTCGATTCCCTGGGCCTGCTCGGAGGAGGCCTCGGCGATCTCCCCGATCAGATGGGTGACCTTGTCGGCCTGAACCGCGACCTCGTCGAAGGCCTTGTTGGTGACATCCACCAGGTCGGCACCCTCTTTGATCTGGCGCACCGATTCCTCGATCAGGGCCGAGGTGTCCCGTGCGGCGTCGGCGGCCCGCATCGCCAGGTTCCTGACCTCGTCGGCCACCACGGCAAACCCGGCACCGGCTTCACCCGCCCGGGCGGCCTCCACCGCCGCGTTGAGCGCCAGCAGGTTGGTCTGGAAGGCGATCTCGTCGATGGTCTTGACGATCTTCTGGGTCTCCTCGCCCGTCTGGGTGATTGTGCTCATGGACGCGTTCATCTTGTCCATCGTGCTGTTGGCCGTGGCGATGGTCGCGTTGGCTTCCTTCATCAGGCTGTCGGCCTGCCCGGCGTTTTCGGCGTTCTGGCGCGTCATGGAAGACATTTCCTCCAGCGAGGCCGAAGTCTCTTCGATGCTGGCCGCCTGCTCGGAGGCGCCCTCCGCCAGCGACTGGCTGGCGCCCGAGACTTCGCCGGCCGCTGAAGCGACCTCGTCCGAGGCGCCCTGCATATGGCTCGAGAAGGTCGAAAGTTTGCGCCCGATCCGGCCCGCCATGACGGCCCAGAGCGCCAGCGATACGCCCAGCGCAGCCAGGATCAGCACCGACAGAATCAGCATGCTCGCCCGACTGTCGGCCTGGATGGTATCGCGGGCGGCAAAGAATTCATCCTCGAAGGTGCCGGCCCCGATGATCCAGTCCCAGGGCTTGAAGTAGACGTACATCCCGACCTTGGTGCGCGCCGTATCGTCCCCTTGGTTTTTCCAGGGGTAGGCGCTCTCCAGGACCTGACCTTCCTGGGATTCGAGCGCTTTGGCGATGATCTCCCTGATGAACGGCCGCCCGTCGGCATCCTTGACGTCCATAATATTCTCGCCGTCGCGTTTGCCGTCCTTGGAGAGCACGTAGTTGCCCTTGGAGTCGAGAATCCACACATATCCGGTCCGGCCGATCTTGATCTGCATCAGCGCTTCGCGCATGGCCGGGGTGGCCTCGCGTTTGACCCCGAAATAGAGGGCCCCGATCGTATCGCCGTCGTTGTTGTAAATCGGCTCATAGGCCGTGAGGTACCAGGCGTTGACCACATAGGCACGCCCCTTGAAAGTCTTGCCTTTTAGCAAGCTCGCCACCACCGGGTTGGGGCGCCCGTCCGGATTGACCGCCGGGATGTAGGTGCCGATGGCGCGGGTCTTGTCCAGCTTCTCGACGTTGGTGGCCACCCGCAGCATGTCGCCGGCGGCGTTCATGCGCTGAAATACGGTGCAGGTGCCGCCCACCAGCAGCTTGACCTCGTCCACCAGGGGGGTGGGGATCCCCGGATTCGCGTTTTGACCCAGCCACTCACCGCCCAGCGACATATGGGGCAGTTCGATGGTTTGCTTTGCCTTGGTGTACTGGTTGACCGCCTGCCAGGTGGCCTTCGCCGAACGGTCGATAAACAGGCCGCCGCCGTCCCGCATAAGGCGGCGGGCCACGTTGAGATCGTGGACCACCGTTTCCTGGAGGATTTCGTTCTGGGTGGTCACCATGGTGCGGATGCCTTCGATGGTATGCTCCAGGCTTTCGTGGGCCA
>JASJCV010000159.1 GCA_030065275.1 Desulfobacterales bacterium
TCTTTCCAAGATGGAGCGGGAAGTGTTTCTGTTGCGCTTTTTCGACGATCTGGGCATAAGAGAAATAGCCGAAGTCATTGACAAAAGTCAGAGCACCGTTAAAACCCACCTCTACCGTGCGCTCAAAAAATTCAAGGATGACGAGGCGTTTCGTGATTTTCTGAGGGAGGCCGTATCATGAATTCGGAAAACCACGCGCACATCGAAGAGACGCGCCTGCTCGCCGTCGTGATCGAGGTCACCCGGACCACCGCAGAGGAGGAGCAGCACCTGGCCCACTGCCGGAAATGCCGCTCCGTCATCGACGATCTCAAATCGGATCTCAAATCCCTTCGCCGGGCCAGTGAACGCTTTACCCCCGAAAAAAGGCGGCAGATCGTCTTGCCCGAATCGCCCACGCCCTTGCGATTCGGCGGCCTGACCTACGGTTGGCGAGCCGCCGCCGGGGTTGCGGTCACCCTCTGCCTGGCTGTGGTTCTCTGGTGGCAGGTCGGCCCGCGGTCGGATCGATTGCCGCCCGAAACCGCTCGACCCGTGGCGGTTCTTCCGGCCGATCCGGTCATGCTCGAAACCCGGCTGCTGGCCGAGAACGCCATGCCGCCCGCCTACCAGGCCATTACGGAAAGCCTTGACGGCGAGTTCGATCAGGGTTTTATTGATTTTGTCATCCCCCCCCTGGACGAGGAATCGCTGTCCTGAACCGGGTTCAAAAAGGAGCTGTCGTATGGTTAAACCGTTGATCGTCATCAGCCTGATACTGCTTATCCCGGTTTGGGCACCGCCGGCCGGCGCCCAGAGCGAACCGTCCGGCAAATGGTGGCATGATTCCGGCATCAAAGCCGAGCTCAAGCTGCAGGACAGCGAAATCAAACGACTCGACCGCCTGTTCAACGAGAGCCGCCGACGCCTGATCGACCTGAAAAACAAGGTGGAAAAGGCGCAGTTCGAGTATCAGCGACTGCTGGAGGCCGAGCCGCTGGACGAGAAGGCGGTCAACCGCCAGTTCGCCCAGCTCGAGAAAGCGCGCAGCCAACTGGCATCCGAACGTTCACGCTTCCTTGTGGAAGTCCGCAAAATTCTCGGGCACCAGCGCTTTCAGCGGCTGAAGCGAATCTATCGGCAGCAGTAACGCCTGATCGCTCAGCCCCAAGAGGGCTGAGCGCGACTGTCCGCCCGTTGCGCACGCCTTGACAGGGCCAATCGACGCACGCTATGGTTGTTGCAACCAAATGATCATGGCGGCTTGTTCCTCATCCTGAATCAGCCCGACGCCACCACGCGCATTTTCTTCGCGATCTCCGTCACCTACGACTACAAACGGACCCCCGACGTTTAGCGTTCACCGCACGTCTTGATTGAGTATCCTGCACGCCCTGGTTCGCGCCTTCGAGCCAGCCCCAGGTGTACGTGGGCCCGCATCCGGGCTGCTTCCACCGGCAACCTGCCCCGGTCGCCTCCGATGCGGTCCCGGCCCGGCAGCCCGCCTGCCCGCATTTGGATGCCAACCCCAGGGCATCCCACAACCCCATAGAGCCCGGATCGCCACCTGGTCCGGACGAAAGGAGGTCCATCATGGCCGACAGCATGTACAAAGTGATCACCCTCGTTGGAACAAGCACCAATTCGTGGGAAGACGCCGCCAGATTGGCGGTGGAGACCGCCGGCAAGAATCTCCGGGACCTGCGGGTGGCCGAAGTGGTCAAACTGGACATGAAGGTCGACGGCGGTAAAGTTGTGGCTTTCAGAGCGCGCGTCACGATTTCCTTCAAATACGAGGGACAGAACTAATCGACCGCCAATTGCGGTCATGACACCGCAGGCACCCCAAGGATCCGGACTGCTGCCGGATCCTTTTTTTTGGGGGCCCGCCCTTTTGTCGGCGGGTGAGAATGGATTTGTCGGTCGAGCGCAGGTCGCGCACGCCTCGCAAGCGAATGCCCCGCCAAGTGACTCTCGCGGGCTCGCTCCATGCCTGTATCCCATCCGGGCCGGGAAGATAAAACGGCGGGAGCGGTCTGCGGAATCATCAGGGCCTATCCGCCGATGGCATCCACGCCAGTGGCATTATTGACAGGCCGATGCAAGCGGCATTAACTTTTTTTTCAAAAACCTAATAAATACGGCGTTGTCAACGACCCGGCGCAATTGCCCACGAGCCCTACGAAGGCATGGGGCAACGCTTCACCGCTCGCGATCGAGCAAACCGCCCGTCAATTACACTGACAAGGTCCAATGGGGATGATGCAGACAGAAATCAGGGATCGCCGTACAGCTTTTTTAGCGGCCGGTGTTGCCCTCTTGATGGTTGCCCACCTGCAGGGCGGCAAAACGGTGAGAGACGCGCTGTTTCTCAACTACTTCGACGTGACCGCCCTTCCCAAGATGATGATCGGCACGGCCCTGGTTTCAGCGCTGGCGGTGGGCGCTTTTGCGCTGATGCTCACCCGGTACGGTCCGGCCCGTTTGACGCCGCCGCTGTTCTTGCTCAGCGGTATCCTCTCCGTGGGTGAGTGGGCGGCCATGGCGGTTTGGCCCCAGACCGTCACCGTGGCGATATACTTGCACGTTACGGTCCTCGATGCGCTCCTGATCAGCGGCTTCTGGTCCATTCTCAATGAACGCTATGATCCCTACACCGCCAAGACGATCATCGGCCGCATCACCATCTTTACGGCTCTGGGAGGTCTCTGCGGCGCCGGCGCTGCCAGTATTGTCGCCCGGGCGGTCGACATCCGTGCCGTCATCGCCATGCTTGCCGTTTTTCATCTCGCTTCCGGGCTGGCCCTCCTCGCCCTCACGCACGGGCAGGCCGCCGTCGAGGGATCACCGGCCGCCGAGGGCCGCCTGAGGAATTCGGTCCGCAACCCGCTTATCCAGCGCGTGGCGTTGCTTATGCTGTCGCTCTCGGCGACGGTCGCTTTACTGGACTACCTGTTCAAGGCAACCATTCAGTCTTCCCTGAGCGGTGAAGAGCTGGTCACCTTCTTTGCCTTCTTTTACATGGCGATCGACATCGGCACGTTTCTGCTTCAGAGTTTTGTGGGCCGTAAGGCCCTGCACTGGTTCGGCCTCGGCGGCACCATCGCCATATTGCCCCTCAGCCTTTTCTCCGGCACCCTGCTGACATTTGCTTTCCGTTCACTGATATCGGTCACCCTTCTGCGCGCCGCGGCTAATTTGTTGACCAACTCTTTTTTCGGACCGGGCTACGAGCTGCTTTATACGCCAATCGCAACCGCCGAAAAACGCATGAGCAAGATCCTTATCGATGTCGGCGCCAATCGCGCAGGCAACATGCTGGGCGGCCTTCTCATCATGGGGCTGTTGCTTGTGCCGGGTCCGACGGACAGCTACATCCTGCTGAGCACCATGGTCTGTGCCGGCATCATGGGGCTGTTGATCTTTTTGTTGAGTCGCGGATATCTTTCACAACTCGTCGCCAATCTGCAGAAGGGCCATCTGCCTGCCCGATCGGCTGTCATCCCCGAACCTGCGCAGAGCGCTGCCGCCGCGGCGACCTCGACAGGTCTCCGCCGCGAGCGCCTCTTACGGCGGATCGCGTTTTACCGCCAGGTGAACCGCTCGCCCGCGGCAAAACCCCGGCCACGAACGGTCAATGGAGAGCAGCCGCGGCCCGCAAGGATCAATGGCGATACCGATTCTGAAATCGCAGCCATCCAGGCCCTTCGCAGCGGAGAAACGCGCCGCATTCGGCACGTGCTGGTCAACCAGGTCGCAACGCCCGGAATGCTGCCGCACATTCTGCCTCTTCTTCGCAACCGCAGTGTTCTGAAGGAAGCGCTCGCTGCCTGCCGCCCGCTGGCGGCCACCGCCACCGGGCAGATGGTGGACGTTCTGCTCGATCAGCACCAGCACGCTCTCGTCCGCCGTCGCATACCTCTACTGCTCGGATTGGCGGGCAACATGCAGGCGGTGCACGGATTGATCGCCGGACTGGAAGACCGGGCGCCGGATGTCCGCTACCGCTGCGCCGAAGCGCTCGCGCGGCTCAAGACCGACTACTCCCAGCTGACCATCGACCCGGAGGCCGTCTGGCGGGTTATCTACCGGGAGATGACCTTCCTGGGCCGATCGGGGCTGGAACCCCGGCAGGGGGTCGAGCCGCTGCGTCACCTGTTCCATCTTTTCGGGCTTATTTTCGGTGTGCCTGTCATGGATGTCTGTTACGACTCGTTGCAGGCCCCGGATGACAAAATCCGTGGGACCGCGCTGGAATATCTCGAAAATCGGCTGCCCCCCAACGTCAAATCGGCGTTGTGGCCCATCATCGCCAGCGGCCGCGCCGAACATACGCCTTCGAATCGCACGGCTGAGGAAATTCTGGAGGCGCTTTGGGAGTCACGGGATGCGCCGGGCCAGAGAATGAACCTCCTGGAGCGAAACATAAAGCCCCAAAAAGAACCGGAAAGCTAGCGCCGCAAGGCCTTCGTCCTTTTTGCGTACCAAAACACCACTGCCATGGAGAAATCAGCTCCGCCATGAAATCGACACTTGGCAACCTGCCGCTCGATCACCAATTGACCGGAAATTTCCGCCGTCTGTTTCGTCACCTTGGCGTGCTGATGCTGGCCGCAGTCGTGCTCGCCACGGCGACCGTGGTCTATTTCGATCAGCACCAGGTCGAAGCGCTCTCACGCAAGCTCCTATCCAGCACGTCCGAAACCGTTGCGGCCCGGCTCGTGTCGTTTTTTGCAACCGAGGACAGCAACTTGCAGATTGCCGCGGAGCAGCTGCAGGTCGGTTGGGGGCAGAAAAACCCTCGATGGCAGGACCTATTCGCCCATTTGGCGCCATTTCTCAATCAACACCAGAACGCCAGCGGCATCCTGTTGACCGCGGTCGATGGCGACGGCATCTACTATGGTATTCTGAAGCCGGACCCCGCGGGTGCCGAGCTCATCGTACGATCCAATGCCGGCCGCGACGGGATTCGCGGCCAGGCCAAACTCGAGCGGTGGAAGGCCGGAGAGCTGCAGGAAAGCTGGTATCGTCAGGACGATTTCGATCCCCGGTCGAGGCCCTGGTATCAAAAAACCCTGGACGCCGAAGAAAACACCATCGTCGCCAGCGACCCATACCTGTTCTACACATCCAACAAACACGGCATCACCATTTCGACGCATTGGCGCCACTCCGCTACGGGCCGCCACTTCATCCTGGCCATTGATATCGTACTGGTGAATATCTCCCGATTCACTCAGACCCTGCGCCCGACGCCCAACGGCGTCGTTTTCGTATTTACGCAGGATCTGCGTTTGGTGGGGCTGCCGGCCGATGAACGCTTCGCCGATGAAAGCGTTGCCGATGCCATTCTTTTCCAGCCAATTGCCGCCATCGAGCTGCCCCTATTGCAAGCTGGCGTGTCGACCTGGGAAGATTTAGGGCGCACACGCCGCTCATTTCCCTTTCAGGCGGGCGGGCAGAACTGGTGGGCCGGCTTTACGTGGACCGAGGACCATCCTGATCAGGCCGGATTCTGGACCGGTATTATCGTGCCGGAATCCGACTTCTTGGGGACGCTGCCCTTGCAGCGTAATTTCATTTTGGCCGCCGTGGCCGGCGTTGGCTTTTTCTGGAGCTTAATTTTAATTTTCAACGCGGTGCGCAAAATGCGGCACGAAGTCCGCCAAGCCGTTTCACTCGGCGGACAGCGGTTGGGGCCTTTTGAGCTGCTTTACCAGATCGGGCATGGTGGCAATGGCACCGTCTATCGTGCCAATCACGCCCTGCTCAAACGCCCCACCGCCGTCAAGGTGATGCTGCCCCGGTTTGCACATAGTGCGTCCGCCAAAAAGCGTTTCATCAACGAGGTACAGATCACCAGCCGCCTGACCCACCCGAACACAGTGGCGGTCTTTGACTTCGGCGAAACGCCCGAGGGCGCGCTCTACTATGCCATGGAATACCTCAAGGGCGTCAATTTGGAGGTGCTCGTGCGACTATGCGGCCCTCAGCCTGCCGCCAGGGTCGTGTACATTCTCCAACAGGCCTGTGGCGCCTTGAGCGAGGCCCACCGCAACGGTCTGATTCACCGCGACATCAAACCGGCCAACATCATGCTCTGCGAACGCGGTGGTGTATACGACGTCGTCAAAGTGCTGGATTACGGGCTGGTTCAAGAAGATCACGAATCAGCGCTCCATTCCGATGAAAGCGGGACCATCATCGGCACGCCGCTTTACCTCGCGCCTGAATTGATCTCCCGGGCTTCGGCCTTCAGCCCGCAGAGCGATATATACGCCCTTGGCGGGCTGGCCTATTACCTGTTGGCCGGATGCAACGTGTTCGAGGGCACCAGTGCGGTGGAAATCTGCGCGATGCATCTTCATGACGACCCCATCCCCCCTTCGCAGGCCACAACCCGGAGCATTCCCACCGACCTCGAGGCCGTCGTGATGGCATGCCTGCGCAAGCCGCCGACAGGTCGCCCATCATGCGCCGAGCAGCTATCCGACCGGCTTGCAGCCTGCCGGGATCATGGGGGGTGGAATCAGGCGCAGGCGCGTCAGTGGTGGTCAGAGAACGGCGACGCCTTGCCACTGGGGGGGCATTCACCGGCGCACCCGCCATTGTCAAACACCCAGAGACTGATTACTTAGCAGGGCGGTGGACCGAACGACGTTTAAGAGTGAGTGGGCACCTCACACCCCGGGCGCGGCATACGATCGGACCCCGCCGGCTGAGAACGAGCGTCGCGCCTGGTGGCGGGACGAATGTCTTCGCGCTCATCCCAGGGCCGAATCCATCAAATCACCGATCAGTTTTCCGAACTGGGAGGGATTTTCGATTTTACCGCCTTCACCGATCACCGCCAGGTCGTAGAGCAGCCGGCTGTAGTCTCCCAAGCGGCCGTCCGTCTGATCCGCGGCGTAGATATTCTGGATCTTTTCTATTACCGGGTGCTTGACGTTCAATTCCAGCACCCGCTTGTTGGGCGGCAGGTCCTTGCCCGCCGATTGCATGATCTTGGCCATGTAGCCGCTCATGTCGTGGGCGTCGCCTGACAGGCAGGCCACGGAATCCAGGAGGCGGGTGGACGGTTTGACCTCTTTGACCTGGTCCTGGAGGGTCTTGCGGATGAACCCGAAGAGATCCTTGAACTGCTCTTCCTGGTCCTTGGTTTCGCCATCGCTGAGATTCAGGTCGCCCTTCTCAGCGCTCTTGAGCGCTTTGCCGTCGTATTCCGTGAGCGACTGCAACACCCACTCGTCCACCGGGTCCGTCATCAAAAGGACTTCAAAATCCTTGGCCTTTAACTGCTCCAGATGCGGGCTGTTGAGAAGGGTCGTCGAATTATCTCCGGTCAGATAGTAAATCTCTTCCTGGCCCTCGGGCATGCGCTCCACGTATTCCTGCAGCGAAACCCAGGCGCCATCGGATTTGGTCGTCTTGTAGCGAGCCAGATCTGCCAGTTTGGTCTGGTTGGCGGGATCGGTATGAATGCCGATCTTGAGAATCGCACCGAACTCATCATAAAATTGATCGTATTCTTCCTTTTCGATGCCTTTGAGCAGGTCGAACAGTTTCTTGACCAGGTTTTTGCGGATATTGAGCACCAGTCTGTCCTGCTGGAGGATCTCACGGCTGATGTTCAGGTTGAGATCCGGCGCATCCACCACGCCCTTGACGAAGCTGAAATACTCGGGCAGCAGCTCCCTGCAGTCGTCCATGATGAACACCCGGCGACAGTAAAGATGCACGCCGTGCTTGAATTCGGGCTGGAAGAGGTCGAAGGGTGCCTTGGAGGGCAGGTAGAGCAGCGCCGTGTATTCGGTAGTGCCTTCGAGTTTGACGTGAAGGTGCTTAAGGGGCGGATTCCAGTCGTGACTGATATGGGTGTAGAACTCCTTGTATTCGTCTTCGCCGACATCCTTCTTGTCCCGCGCCCAGATGGCCTTCATGGAATTGAGGGTCTCGGCGCGCACCACGGTGCGGGTGGTGTCGCCAATCGGCTTACCGTCGCCGTCGAGCACCTGTTCGGCCTCGGGAACCGGCTCCTGCTTTTCCACGTCCATCACAATCGGATAGGCCACGAAATCCGAGTGTTTTTTGATGATGTTGCGGATGGTCCACTCGTCGGTGTAGTCCGGCGCATCTTTTTCGGGTGAGCGCAACTCGAGCAGGATGCTCGTGCCCCGGCCGTCCTTGGTGGTTTCTTCAACTGTATAAGATCCATCTCCCCGGGATTCCCATTTGGTAGCGGTATCTTCGCCGGCGGCCCGGGTGGTCAGCGTAACCTTGTCGGCCACGATGAATGCGCTGTAGAACCCCACCCCGAACTGCCCGATCAGCTCCGGGGTCAGGGGAGCGTTTTTCTGACTCAGGGATTCCATGGCTTCGAGGAAAGCCGCCGTCCCGCTCTTGGCGATCGTACCGATGTTCTCATTAACCTCGTCGTAGGTCATGCCGATACCGTTGTCGGCGATCTCCAGGGTGCGCTTGATGCCGTCACGGGTGATTTTGATTTTGAATTCGCTGTCCTCGCCCAGGAGATCGGGTTCGGTCTGGGACTTGAAACGCAGTTTGTCGATGGCATCGGAGGCATTGGAGATCAATTCCCGCAAAAAGATGTCGCGGTTGGAATAAAGTGAATTCACGATCAGCTTGAGAACCTGCTGGACTTCGGTCTGAAATTGCCGGGTTTCTTTTGCGCGGGCCATGGTGCTTTATGATTCTCCTTGTCGTTTTATTTTTAAGGACTAAAAAAAGATAAAAATTGCCTCAAGAAGGCAATTTTCAGACAAAATAATAGTGTCGGATCATCGATTGTCAAGCCGCCAAACAGGCGCCAGGCAAGGGATTGGGGTCATTGCCGCAAATTTCGCGGGTGAGAGATGGAGACCATTCTTAATGCCGCCGGAAAGCAGTCGATGGTGGTTGCGCCCAAGGCCGCAGCCGCTTTGACCGCCGCAGCATCAATCAAGGGGGCAGATGAGCAAGCATCAGGCGGCAAGGCAAGGCACCGACCGCAGCGGGAAGCGCAGCAACCATATGGTTGTGAGCACGCCCCGCAAGGGCGGTAACGCCGCATAGCCGCCTGAAGCGCCGCTCATATGCTCCCTTGGGGCTGCGTCGAGGACAAGCAAACGGCGAGAACGCCGCATGGGGGTGAAAGATGCCGCCTCTGGCGGCTTGAGGCGGCGCTGGGAAGCGGTAGATTGTGGTTCATCCCAAGGCCGCAGCAATTTTGAAATCCTCGACGTAGCCTTGGCTACGCCTGCGGTTTCAAAATTACTGC
>JASJCV010000160.1 GCA_030065275.1 Desulfobacterales bacterium
TTTTGATCATTCGGTGCATCCCAAGCTGACTCGGGGTATGGGCGAATCGTCCCCGCCATTTGCGCGCCATGCATCCATTCGTTGTGCGCGCCCCTTTCTCGCGGCCACAGGCCGTCCAGGAACCCGATCTCTATTTTAAGTCATGCAATCCCCACCCTTCCGGCGAACATCCGCTTCACCGCCTGGACTTCGACCCTCCCCCTCCCAATCGTCTGAAACCAGCCGGCCGCATTCGGTATGGGGCGCGGCGACGGATGGGGGCGGTAGCGTGCCGCGATTGTGACGATCAAAACCCGGAAGCCGCAGGCGCCCAGGCTCCCGGGCGTTCGATGCCCGGGATCGCTTGATGGCGTCAAGGCCCTGTAATATACTGTCGATCCGGTGTCGGCCTGGGGGCGGATGCCCCCAGTGGCGGCGCCGCAGTCCCCACGATGCAAAACACCTGAAAGGATTTGAAATGCGCATCTCCCACGTCGTCTTGGCGGCCCTGTTTTTGGGCCTCCTGGCCGGAAACCTGCCCGTGCATGCCGAAAACCAGCGTTTTGACGGCGAATTCTGGCGTCACAGCGACGCAACGACACGACGCCTTTTTGTCTATGGATTCGTCGGCGGGGTCGTCCAGGGCCAGGATCGCGTGGCGCAGCAACTGCTCTTGAAAGCCGGCGCGGGCACGTTTCGCCCGGAGTGCCACCAGGCCGTTTCCAAAAACGCCAATCGCCTGGAAGCCGAAATGACCCGCATCGACCGGCAACTTTTTATGCGCGCCGTGGATGCCTTCTACGCGGTGCCATCCAATCGCCCCCTGGAACTCAAATGGGCCGTGCTGGTGGTGATGCAGCAGTTGAAGGGCACCTCGCCTGAGGATATCGAGGCATACATCGAAGATCTGAAACAGCGCGCGCCCTGATCGCGGGCACGTCTAACGGATTTTGTGAGAACGCGCTTATCCATCGACCTGGCGCTGCGTGACATAGGCCACGACCTCGCTGGTGGAAAGCTTGCGGCTGCCCGGGCCGACCCGGATGAAAAATTCCTCTTCCTTGCCCATCTTGAGGAATACCGGCTGCGAGGAGGGGCGGCAATGCACCACCAGCGCCTTGCGTCCCTCGGCGGCCGAGAGGAAATAGCGGATACAGGCGCAGTGGGCCAGACCGACATGCTGCTGCAGGCGGTTGTTGACATGCAGCAGATATTTGTCTTCGTTGTCGAAGCGATCCGGCTCAATGCCAATTATCGTGCCGTCGTCATCCACGCCGACGACCAGCGTTCCGCCGCTGCTGTTCAAAAAGGCCACCACCGTTTTCAGCCAGGCTTTTTCGATGACACGCTCACTCCGATCGGTCTTCAAATTCCAGCGAAGCGTGGATTTGAATTCCACCTGATCGCTCTCACCCCGAGCGATGATGGCGGCCAGGGATTCTTCGGCGGCATCCCTGACGTCGTCTTCGGCCAGACCGGCTTCGCGAAGCTGCGAGCTGAGCATCTGGTTTTCGCGAAGCAGATCCTTCTGCCGCTGCTGGACGGCCAACTGGCGCGTGACCCGTGCCGCTATCTCATCCGGGTCGAAGGGCTTGGTGATGAAATCCACGGCTCCCAGCGATAATCCCCGTACCTTGTCGGCCGTACTTTGCAGCGCCGTTAGAAAGATGACGGCGATATCCTGAGTGGCCGGATCGGCCTTGAGCCGACGGCAGGTCTCATAGCCGTCGATTCCCGGCATCTGGATATCGAGCAGAATCAGCGTCGGATGCGCCTTGGCCGCAATGCGGATAGCGTCGTGGCCGGAGCGGGCCGCAAGCAGTGTATGCCCCAGATCCTTGATGGTTTCGGTCAGCACCTTGAGGTTCAAGGGATCGTCATCCACCATCAGGATAGCGATGGCGGCTTCTTCCGCCGTGTTTGCCGTCACACGGGGAGCATCGGCGTTATCGGTCATCGGTTCGATCCCATTCATACCTGTTCCGGCAGGCCCCTTGCGGCCACCCGCGAGTACTGGCCGGGGGCCCCAAGGGCATTCCTGGTGAGGATCGGCACTTTCCCCCGGCCCGACGCGGAATTGCTCTGCGGTCAGCTGCTTTACCGACAAAGTGGGCCGTCATTGGCGCGTTCGTCGGTTTTAAAGGAGTTGGGGCGGCCTGTCAATTTGGTTGTCTGATCCGACCTTGATTCTTGCCATGGGTATTGTTAGCATCGGCGACCAGTGCCGTGTGCTCGAAGAAATCGCTCCTGCGGAAGGAATCGTCGTTGACTGCGGAAATTGTCACCGTTTTCACCATCCTCGGAATATCCGTCGTTCTACTGGTCACCGAATGGATTCCGATGGAGGTCACCGCCCTATTGACGCTCGGGGCGACCGCGCTGGCGGGACTCGTGTCGCCCGAAGAGGCCCTGGCAGGCTTCAGCAATCCGGCCGTGGTAACGGTGTGGGCCGTATTTATCCTCAGCGGCGGCCTCACCCGCACTGGTGTGGCCAATATGATCGGGCATCTGGTCCTGCGGCTTTCCGGTCGCAGCGAGGCCATGCTTGTAGCGGTCATTATGACCTGCGCCGGTGTCATGTCGGCCATCATGAACAATGTGGCCGTCGCCGCCCTGATGATGCCCGTCGTCATGGATATTGCCCGCAGCAAGGGCATACCGGCTTCGCGCCTCCTCCTGCCACTGGCTTACGGCTCCCTATTGGGTGGGCTGACGACCAAAATCGGCACGCCACCCAACATCCTGGTCAGCGGCGCCCTGAGCGACAACGGCCTGGTGCCATTCACGCTGTTTGATTTCACCCCGGTCGGCATGGCCGTCTTTGCCGTCGGTGTCGCTTTCACCGCCCTTATCGGACGGCGTTTGCTGCCCAGCCGCAGTCTGCAGCATGATCCCCAGCAGGCGAACGGAGCGCCGCTGAATGAACAGTACCGGTTGAGGGAGCGCATGCTGCGCCTGGTCGTGCCGGCCGCCTCGATCCTGACCGGTAAAACCCTGGCGGAAACCCGCATCGGCACGATTCTGGGTGTGAACGTGGTGGGCATCAGCCGGCAGGGGCGGGTCCTGGCGGCTCCTTCGCCCTCGGAGACGCTCCAGGCCGATGACCGGCTCATTGTCGAAAGCGGCGTCGGCGGTATCGCCAAATTGCGCGATGCCCTTAGCAGCCTCGGGGAGCTGGGCGTCGAACCGCCCTCCGCCCAGTTGACCCAACTGCTGGAAGAAAATATCACCCTGGCGGAAGTGACGGTGGCCGCGGACGCCGGCATTATCGGCCGCACCCTGCGTGATCTCGACTTTCGTAAAAGCTACGGGCTCAACGTGCTGGCGATCAGCCAGGAAGGCCGTATTCAGCGAGCCGGTCTGCCCGACCGGCGCCTGGAGGCGGGCGACATCCTGCTTGTGCAGGGCTCGCCTTCCGAGTGGCGCGCGCTGCAGCAATCTGAAAATTTCATATCATTTAAGGATTTTTCTTATGAATCCTTGATGAACCGCTATAAATTTTTAAGCCGTATCGTCATCATGCGGGTACATGGCGGATCCAACCTGATCGGGCGCTCGCTGGCAGACAGCCGCCTCGGTGCGGCCCTGAGAATTGGTGTACTGGCCATCGTCAGGGAAGACCAGGCGCATCCCATGCCCGAACCGTCCACCCGCCTTCAGGCGGATGATCGGCTCATGGTGATCGGGCGGCCCGAAGATGTGGATTTGATTTCAGCGCTTACGGATTTTGAGGTGGAACCGGCTGTGGCAGCTGAACTCAAAGCACTAGAGTCCGAAGATTTTGGACTGGTGGAGGCCATGCTGGCGCCCCACACGACCCTGGCGGGCAAAACCCTGCGGGAACTGAACTTCCGCAGGAAATACGGTCTGAATGTGCTGGCCATCTGGCGGGAGGGAAGCATCCACCGCGCGGATTATCTACGCGATATGGCCCTGCGCTTCGGAGATGCGCTGCTGCTCTACGGCGCGCGGGACAATTTTGAAATCCTCGGACGCGAGCCCGATTTCGTGGTGTTGACCGCATCCGCTCAGGAACGCCCCAACCTTTCCAAAGCCAAGATCTCGATTCCCATCATGGCGGCCGTCCTCCTGCCGGTCATGATGGGTTGGATGCCGATCTATCTTTCGGCCGTCATCGGCGCGGCCGTCATGGTGCTGACCCGCTGCCTGACCATGGAGGAAGCCTACCGGGCGATCGAGTGGAAAGGCATTTTTCTGATTGCCGGGATGCTCCCGCTGGGCGATGCCCTCAACCACACGGGCGCCGCCCGCTTTCTGGCCACCGGTGTGGTCGAGGCGGTGGGTTCGCTGGGCCCGACGGCAGTCATGGCCGGATTGATGGTGTTGACCTTCGCGGCGACATGCGTCATACCCACGGCGGCCCTGGTGGTCTTGATGGTGCCGATCATCCTGAGTACCGCCGCCGACATGGGCGTGGCCCCCTACCCGATGATGATGGCCATGGCCATGGCGGCATCGGCGAGTTTCATGACCCCCATATCGCACCCGGCAAATGTCATGGTCATGGGTCCGGGGGGATATCGCTTCAGCGACTACCTTAAACTGGGGATCCCCCTCACCCTGGTGGTGATGATCACCGTCATGGCCGTGCTGCCGCTGTTCTGGCCTTTCAACTGAAAAGGCGATGCCGATTTCGCAACCACCAACTGGAAAATGGCCGTCGGATCCCGACGGTAGCGCATAATGCGGAAAGCCCACGGCCAGCGATAGAGATGTGACGTGATTCTGACCATTGCATTCATCACCATCGGCTTCTTCCTGCTGTTCAAGGGCGGTGACTTCCTCGTCACCGGAGCCGCCGGCATCGCTCATAAGAAAAACATCCCGACCTTTATCGTGGGCATCACCCTCGTGGCCTTCGGCACCAGCGCGCCGGAGTTGTTCTTCAACCTCATCTCGGCGCTGCACGGCAACACCGAATTCGCACTCAGCAACGTATCCGGAAGCAACCTGATAAATATCGCCGTAGGGATCGGCGTCAGCGCCATGGTTTCCCCGCTGGCGGTGACCCGCCAGAAATTCAGCAAGGATCTCACCCTCCTGTGTGCGGGGCCGATCGCGGCAGCGGCGTGCGTATTCCTTTCAACCGCTGCCGCCCTGCATATCGGTCACGGCCTGCTGCTTTTTACCGGGTTTGGACTCTATATCTACCTGACCGGTAAAAAAATGGCCGCACACAACCGGGGGATGCATGCGGCCACCGCGCCATCCTGTGTGAACGACTCCTGCCGCCGCGAATGGATCATCTTCACGTTGGGCGGCGTCATGCTTTATGCAGGGGGTGAGGTTATTTATCGCAACGCACTGAAATTAGTAAGTTATTTTGGCCTTTCGGAATCGATCGTGGGGTTGACTGTCATCGCTGTGGGAACTTCGATACCGGATTGCGCCGCCAGCATCATCGCCACGGCTAAAAACCAAAAGGACATCGCCGTCGGCAACATTCTGGGCAGCAATATCTTCAACATCTTCCTGGTGCTGGCCTCCACGATCGTGGTTTACGGCCAACCCATCGTATTCAGCACGAGCAACTATTTCGACTATGCCACCGTGACCGTATTATCCATTCTTTTTGCCGCCCATGCCCTCTTCCACCAGGCGATCGGACGGGCGATGGGCACCTTTCTCCTGCTCTGCTACCCGGTGATTCTCTACATCCGCATCGCCTTTTTCAACGTCTGAAGGCCGAACATCCCGGATATTGTTTCGCCTAGCCGGCCGCCGGTCGTCCGTGCTGCCCATCCCTTCCATGCCTTACCAAGCATGACGCACTCACCGGAGCCGTGGGCGATACATTCGCCGGCCCGGCCCGGTCGTCAGCGCAGATCGCGTTCCTTCTGGATCGACTCGTAAGCCGTCTGAATTTCGCGGAATTTGTCCTGGGCAAATCGGGTGAATTCTTCCGGCAGCCCTTTAGCGGCGATGCGGTCGGGGTGGTATTCCTTGACGAGGGTCCGATAACGGTGCTTGATCTCCTCGTTGGATGCGTCCGGTCCGAGACCCAGGATATGGTAGGCGCTATCGTCAGTGCCGTGATAGCGTGCGCGCAGGTTGTTAAAATGCTGATCGCCAATGCCGAAAATCCGGGCGGCGCTCTGAACGAGTTTATCCTCCTCGGGGCTGAAGCGTCCGTCGGCCAGGGCCACCCGCATCAAAATATCCAGCATGAATTCCAGCAACTGGGGATTGGCGTGGAATGCGCCGTAAAACTGGCGGGCATAGTCCTCGAAGGCATCCGGCGCCTCGAGGGCCGCCTCGAAAATGCGAATGGCGATCTGACGGCTCTGAAACCCCAGGCGCAATTCGTTTTGCATAAATTTTTCGATGGCGGCAATTTCGTCTCGGGTCACCTGGCCGTCCGCACGGGCGATCTTGGCAAGCATGGAAAAAGTGGCCACGAAAAACGTCATCTGCGCGCCTTCGGCCGGGGACAGCGTCGGCCCTGGCCGGCCGCCGTCTTCCAGCACCAACTGGTTGGCCTTGTCAAAAAAGTGGCCGAACGCCGCGCCGGCAATCGCCCCCAACGGTCCGCCCAGCGCCATGCCAATGGTTCCGCCGACAATCTTTCCAAACCAACCCATGAAATCTCCTCTTCTGTGATGAAATCCGGAAACGCGTTGGTCAGATCAACCGCAATGTGTGCGTGCGCCTGAGTTCCCGGACCAGGTGCTCGATGATCAGGGCCGCGATGTCTTCATCGGCCAAGTGGCGGCGGTCTGCCGCCAAGATGCACGATCGGGTGAGATCGGGATTGCCTTCCCAGATGCCGAAATGCTTCTGGATATAGCGACCCAGCGTTGGCATCAGGCCGGTGATCTCATCGGCGCGCATATTGGCGATGGTGACCTTGTCCTTGAGCGGCAGTTCCCGCTGCAGGCGCTCCACCGCCTCCTCCAGCGACCGGGGCTGTGCGCCAACGGCGCCTGGTGCCGAAGCGATCTCCCCCGGTTCGACCATCATGAGCGTCCACCAGGCCGCGCGGAAACACTCCATGGTATCCCGATAGATCGAGGGCTGATCCTGCTCCCGGGGACCGGTGATAAACAGGATTTCCACCCGCCGCGATTTAAGCCAGGAATTGATCAGCAGCGAGGATTGGAATCGGGTGTAGCGATCCAGATCCAGCGCCAGGCAGGGTCGCTGGCGGGCCTGGGCCTGGGCGTGCACCGCCGCGGATTCACCGGTAAGCGCCCCCCGGGCCATCAGCAGCACGCCGTCCGCCATCTCGATATTGGGATCGGCGCTGACGGGGCCATCGGCAAAAGCCATTTCCTTCAGGCGATAGTGGTCCGGCAGCAACCCGTCGTCCACCAGGCGGCCCGGTGCAACCCAGCCGCCGTGGGCAATGCCCAGTTGGATCGCCAGATCGAGCGCCGCCCGCTCGACACCGCTCTGTCCCCCGCTGATGATACGCCGTACGATCACGTGTATCTCCTTTACCAGCTATCGTCCGTCCACAACGTTTTAGACCCGTCTTTTTAGCATAATTCCCGGGCTATCACAATTTAACGGGCGACGCTCCGCTCCCTGTGACGGACTGGTCTGTGGATTGTTCGCGGTGGAGTTACCTCAATTCCAACAGGAACGGCGATGGTTCAATGCTGCGGAACCGAATGGCATCAGCAGAGATGGGTGTGAGGATTTCAGGCCTGGATGGCCTTCGACGTTTGGACCGAAGGGGAAACCGAACCGGTCCCATCGGCCTGGCGGAACGCGTCCGTATCGACCCCGGCCAGCCCGTGCACGTCACTGGCCAGGTCATGCATTCTCCGCTCCGCTGGGGTTCTCGTCGGGCATTGGGGCGGCTGGATTCGCCACGTCAGGCAATCGACCGGCATGCCTTCGGGCTACCGGCGGGCCTCTTCAATCCGGATGCCGTCGGGAAGGACCCCCTGGGCCCGAACCAGCTCATTCAAGGCAATGTTGTATTCAACGACAGCCCGCGAATAGTTGCGGTCGGTCAAAGCCAGCAGGTCCTGGGCACGCAGCAGTTCCTCGTTGCTGGTCTGGCCGATTTCGAAACGGACGAATTCACCCTCGACCACCTTGCGAGCCGCCTCCCGGGCCATCCGCGTGGTCTGGATTTCGCCGCGGGCGGTGGCAATGCCATGCAGAATCTGCCGGATGTCAAGCCGGATGTCATCCTCGATGCGCTCCAGGATGGCCTCCATCTGCTTATGGCGCAGGACTTTCTGCTTATAGCGTGAATTGGCCGCCCGATTGCCAATCGGCCATTCAAAATTGACGCCGACCTCCCAGATGTCTTCATCATTGGGCCCGATATCGTCGATGGCGTCACCAAAGTCCCCGCCATAGCCGCTCATGCTGTAGCGCCCAAAGGCTTCCAGATCGGGAAGCCTCTGATGCGCCGCCAGTTCGACATCGGCCTGACGGATCTTTTGCCGCTGCTTGGCCATCAGAACCTCCGGGCGGTTGTTGAGTGCGGTTTCGATGGCCTGGGCTTCGTCGACGTCCAAAGGCGTCGTCCTCGGCTCCTCGATCGGGACGACCTCCAGATCGGATCCGATCCGGAGCGGTCCCCAGTTCAAGATCAGTTTAAGCCGATCCATGGCGATCAGATATTCCTCCTGGGATTTGAGCAGCGTTCGGCGTCGTGCCGCCACATTGCTGCGCGCCCGCTCGAGATCCAGCTGCTGGGATAGGCCCCGGCCGAGACGTTCCCCCTCGCGCCGCTCGATCTCTTGGGCCATTTCGAGGTTCTCCCGGTTCACGGCAATCAATTCACGCGCCAGGTAGAGTTTCCAGTACGCCTTGCCCACGCGGCTGACGACGTCGATGACTTTTTCGCGAAATTCTTCTTCTGAAATATGGGCCTGGTAATTGGCGATCTTGATCGCGGTTTTCTCCTGCCGGCCCCCGATATTCTTCAGCAGGGGCTGCCGGAGTTCGACTGTCGGGGCCACGATGTGTTTGTAACGACGCTCGAACTCGGAATTGTTCAAATCACTGTAGCGGGTTTCCATAAACGTCGAAATACGCCCGCCCGTCGTCAACGGTTTACGAATTCCGGCCTGGGTCACGCCGTTGTCTTCGGTGACGATATCCAGCACGCTCGATTCCAGGTTGGGGTCCCGACGATAGGAAGCTTCGCTGAAAACGGAGGGATCGTAAACCGATTCGGCGGCGATGACCTCCTCCATGGCCTGCTGCGGCGTGAAGGCCACGACGGCGACTTCACGGTTGCCCTCCATACTGTACAGAAAGGCGTCCACGAGCGAAAGCCGGACCGGCGATGATGCATCGGGCTCGCCCGCGGGCGGAGCACCTGCACGGCGTGGCGGGGTGACAGCGGTTTCGGTTGCCGCGCGCTCGACCGCCGCCGGTTCCCTGCCGACCGTATGGAT
>JASJCV010000161.1 GCA_030065275.1 Desulfobacterales bacterium
TGCCGTTATTGGTGGAGGCGTAGCGCGAGAAGATGTACTTGACCTGGTTGCTGTCCTTGAGGGCGCGATTGAGCTGTTCCTGGAGCATGGGATTGGTCAGCACGAGCTGCTTGCCCGGCCGGTCGCCCGGATTGAAGACACTGATGCCCTGGCCCAGGCGGCGTTTGAAGCGGTAGGGTCGGGCATAGAGCATGTTGAAGACCTTGAGCGGGCTTTTAAGGCGGTTGAGCAGAAACTGGTAGATCGAGGCGCAGATTGTGCAGGGCTGTTCCCGAAAGGCCCAGTCGTATTCCTTGTCGGTGAAGAGCTGCCACTTGAACCGGTTGTTGGCGAAGAGGTCGTCGAAGAACGGGCGGCGGTAGTGTTTGGGGATCATCAGGATGGGGTGGTCGTGGCTAGGGCAGGGGATCTCGATGATCTGGCTGTTGCCCAGAATCGAAGCGGCCACATCCTCCGGATTGCGACGGCCGCGCGGGTCGGCGTCGGCGTCGAGGGACTCGGTGCCCGGGGGCTCGTTTTCGGCCGAACTGCGTTCCATCAGGGTAAACATTTGCTGGAAAAAGGGCAGGGTTTCCGGTTCGCCGAGCGTGCCCACAGCCTGGCGGTCGATGCGCCAGACGGCTTCGTAGCGGGTGCCCTCGGGCGTGTTGGCGTACTCCTCGAAACGCATCAGCAGATTGTTGAGAAAGGTGCTTTTGCCGCAACCCGGAGGGCCGTCGAAAATGTAGATTTTGTTCTGCTGGGCCCCGCGTTTCATGGACTCGGCCAGATTGATGATGCGGTTGGCGAAAAGACGGTCCGCAAAGAAGGGGTGGTCGGAGCCCTCCACGAAAAGCCGCGTGCAGTCGTAGTAGACGAAGTGGATGGACTCGGGATCGTCCGGGTACTCGTCCACGCCCTCGGAGACGTAGCTCTTGATCATATCGTGAAAAACCTGGAATACGTTGCGCATCACGTGTTGAGGGGCTTTGAGCAACTCGGCCAGAAAGGCCTCGAACGGAACCGGCGGTGGCTGGCCGCGTTCCTTGATCGAGCGGTCGAGGTTGTGCATGGCATGACGGACGTTTTTCATGAGGGCGCATCCTCTGCATCCAATATTTCGCGGGAGAGGCTACGCGCCTCCATGGTGTAGCGCACGCGCCGCCACTCGGCGGCCGGGGTCCGGGGCGCCTCGGGGAGCTGACTCCGGCCGGCTGCCGCGGCGGGGCCGTCTTCCTTTGAATCGATGGGCACCAGTTCACTGGTTTCCAGGCAGACCGGCCGTCCCCAGAGATATTCGATGCCCAGGAGGGTGTTGGCGATATAGTCGCGCACGAGCGGTTTGCCCTCGAAATGGTGCACGAGGTAGAGACGGCCGTTTTCGCTGCGGCCGGTATCGACCGTGACGTGCGGCGGATGGAAGAGCGAGTCGATGATCATCTCGCGGTAGCGATCGGCATCCCGGCTGGCAACGTAGTACTCCCAGCTCATGCGCTGACGATTGAGCCGTTTGCCGGCGACGAACAACCGGTGGCGGTCGACGAACTCCTGATCGATGAACTGGTGGATGAACATGAAATCGCAATAGTGGGTTCGCACGTCGAAAAGAAAATCCAGGCCGGTGCCGCGCCGACCGTCGAAACTCGCCCGCTCGCCGGCATCTTGCAGGCGCTGATAGGCGAAGCTGCGCTTGCCCTTGGCCGCCATTTCCTCGATGTGTTGAAAGAGGCGCATGCCCAGGGCATAGGGGTTCAGGCCAACCCGCGGGAGCGCCGTGACCCCGGCGTTGACCCGGGCGTACTCAACCTCGTGACCCCGGATGCGGTCGTCGCGCATGAACAGCTTTTCGTGCCAGTAGCTGGCCCAGCCTTCGTGCAGGATCTTGGTTCGTATCTGGGGCTGGAAAAACAGCGAGGTCTGCCGCACAACCTGGGCCACTGTCCGCATCCACCGATTCTCCTCGCGCTTGAGGAAATGCGAGTGCTCCATGACGTATTCGAGCGGGTCGAGGTGGCGCTCCGGGCCGTTTTCCGCGTATTTCTGGAAGAGCGCCTGGAATTCGGGATGCTCGACGTCGATGGGGGCGAAAAAAACGTCATCGGCGTTCGAGGGGTTGTCCCGCAGGCACTGATTGTAGCGTTCGACTTCGGCGAGGTAATGGTTGATCTTGAAGGGCGTTCGCTGCTGGAGGAATATATCGAAGTAGTAGTCGAGTTTGCCGGGGGGCGCGAAGCGTTCACCGTCGTCGGCGTGCGCCAGGGCCCGGTGAAAACCGACGAGGTTGTCGATGCCCCGGCTGAATTCGATCACGTAGTCGACCCAGCGGCCCTTCTCGGAACGCAGGCGGGCAATCACGCGCTTGTCGGAAAGGGCCTGACCGTTGAAGTCATAGTCCCAGGTATGGCGGAAAAAAATATTGTTCTGAAAGAGGTCGATGTGGGCCAGAACGTGGTAGAAGATCATCACGTTCAGCCAGTCCGGATTGTTGTCGTTGTAGTAGGAGATGGCCGGCCGGGTATTGATGACGGTTTCGTATGGGTTGCCGGGGTAGAGCTCGTACTTGCCCTTTTCCTTGAGCACGTCCACGTCGTGGACCCAGTAGTCGTAGAGGTTGGGGATCATCAGTTTGGGCGAGAGTTCGAGCAGGTCGCGGTTGGTGACGATATATTCGAGGGTCTCGTCCTCGAAGCGCAGACCGGCGTCGCGGGCCCGTTCCTTGCAGCCTTCCATGATCGCCTTGGTATGTTGGTCAATCAGTTCCATCGGGGTGCCGATTGATACCCTTGGTGGTTTGAAACCGCCTATAACAGCGGGTTTGGTATTCCCGATCAATTTCTTTCACGTGAAAATTCCTTCACGTGAAAAAAACGAACCAGAACAAAATGCCCTTGTCCTTTCGTCTTCCTTCGTTTCACCGCGGCAGAGGTCGCGAGCGGCCCCTTGCTGGCGATCGAACAGTCCGCGCGCTTTGACCCTCCACCGCGTCAATGCTCGGCGCGGGACAATGGGAACAAGGCCAGCAACCCTTCGATCCTTATGGGATCAGCATGTTGTAATCGTACGCTATTTCTCCTTCTGAGCGATACTTCGCAACCAGCAGCCTGATGGTCGCATCGATGGTGCTATTCCGAAATCAGGCTGCGAATACCCTCGATCAAGCGGGTCTCGTTGGCCTCTTCGTTGAGGATGTCCAGGCGCAGCAGGTCCGGTTTGTCTTCCAGAAGCCCCGACTGCTTGAGGTAGCGCGAGACCTCGGTCCCCCGGGCCATTGCGATGCTGCGCTCCACCACCGAAAACCCGACCCGGTTGACATAGCGCAGCATGGTTTCCAGCTCGGGGATGGTTTTGGCACCGGTGGTATCCCAGTCGTCACCGTCCGTGCCGTGAAAGACGTAGATATTGTAATCCTGGGCCAAACTTTCCGTGTCCACGATCTGGTTCACCAGGCGGAAGGCCGAGGATACTTGCGTGCCGCCGGCCACGCTGGAGTTGTAATAGGTGTAGAAATCCTCCACCTCACGGGCTTCGGTGTCGTGCAATATGAAGCGCGTTTCCACCTGGCGGGCGTATTGATAGAGAAGCCAGCTGTAGATCAGGACGTGCTGGGTGACGACGATTTCGGTAGGCTTGCCCTCCATCGAGCCGGAGTAGTCGCGTAAAAAAAAGACCATGGCCTGGGATTCGTAGTCCTTTTCGGGGGAGAGCACCCGGTAGACTTTATCCCCCGGTGAAATCAGGAATGCGCTAGGGTCGATGCGGTCCGGATCGGGCAGATTGCCCAGGTTGATGTTGGTTTCCACGATCTTTCGCAGGGTGGCCTTCTTGTCAAGGAGCTGTCCCTGGCCTTGGTGGCGATCGGTCAACTGGTAGGTGTAGCGCGTCATCGAGCGTTTTTTGCCCTTGTCTTTGAGGTTGGGCAGCTCGAACTGCTCGGTCAGCACGCGCCCGAGGTCGTAGGCGCTCGATTCGACCTCATGCTCGCCGCCCTCGCCTTGCCCGGGCCCGCTGCCCGTGCCTGTGGGGCGCACGGGCTCCTCGCCGATGACCTCGCCCGGCTCGCCCTCGCCGGAACCGCCGGAGGTCTGTTCCTCTTCCTCCTGGGGATCACGGACCGTGTCGTGAACCAGCTTTTCTTCCACCGTGGTGGGCACCACAACGACTTTTTCCTTGCCCCGGGTGCCGGGTTTGATCATCCGCCCGACGCGGATCTTGCGCGGAAAGCCGTCCTTTTCCCGCTGCCGGTCCCGGGCTAAAAGCTCGTCGATGGACTGCAGGCTTATGGTGTAAGGCGATACGGCCGGAGGCACGGCTTGCAGCAGTGACAGGTCGTCATGCGCATACCATCCCCGGGGCCGCTGACTTCCGGGAGACGGGGCCCGCGCGGGCAGGGTGTGTTCCTGCGGCCCTTCACGTTCCTCGCGCACAAGAATTGCGGCCCGTGAGTTTGCGTCCTTTTGGCGCTTTCCCTCTCTGGCCATAAGTCAGTTCTCGTCTTCCTGGGTGCAGAAATACTCGATCGTTTTCTGGGCGCAGGTGTTGCAATATTGCAGTTTGTTGAGCATGGTATCGATCATGCGGTCGTAGAGTTTCTGGTTTTCTTCGTTGGTGCGGTTGGCCAGCGCCCCCACCAAACTGCCCGCACCGGCGATATCGGATTTGAGCCGTACGTCGGTGACGGCCTTGACCAATTCGAGGTTGTCCATGAAGTCGTAGTCCGGATCCACCGATAACTTCTGACCGTAGATCTTGCGGATGGAGGTGCGGAATGATTCGCGCTGTTCCTCGGTTTTAAGCCCCAGCCGCTCCTCCACACTGTGAATGTAGCGCGTATCGATCTTGAGGGCTTTGAGCTCTCCGGTCTGGGGGTCCTTGTACTTCCACATGTGGTCCGGGCCCAGGTTCTCGGCGTCGATCCCGATGATCATGTTGACGTAGTTCATCACGTCCTTGCGGATGGCGTGGGGCTCGTCCATGTAGGCGTTGAACATCTCCGTCATGATCCTTTCGCGATAAAGGCCCTTGGCGATCTTGAGATCCTCCAGATATTTGGCGCGGTCGTTGGCCTCGGGGACGTAGTCCAGAATGATGCGCTCCAGGGCCCTGAAAATATCGTAGGCAAACATGCAGCGCCCCTCGTTGGTCTCGGAATTTTCGACCAGCAACTGGATCGAACGGCCCAGGTTGCGTTGTCCCAGGCCCTTCTGGCCGAAGCGCTTGACAATGTCCGGTTCCTGGTTGAGGGTGTCGATGACCTCGGCCAGGGTCTTGATGCTTTTCTCCCCGGCGATCTCACCGGCGGCCAGTTTGAGCGTTTCGATGGGGGTGAGTTTCTCGGATTTGGGCAGACGCGTCAGCACCGCCGCCACCGAGGCGGCATGATTGAGGTTGGGGTCCTGGTGCAGGCTCTCGCGGGTGAGCGTCGTGCGGGATTCACTGCCGATCGCGTAGCGGGTCAGGTGCCGCTGCAGTTTGTAGTTGGTGTTGTGCGACACGTAGGTGATGCGGCAGCGGTCGACGATCGGGGCCTCTTCCTTTTCCGCCAGAAAGCGGTTGAACTCGGAATTGTTGCTGGTGGCGATGATCAGCGAGTCGATGGGCCACTTGAAGCCGTCGATTTCGATGTTGCGGTTCTGGATCACCCCCAGGTAGACTTGAATCAGGTCTTTTTTGTTTTTGAAGAGCTCGTCGCAGAAGTGGATGCCGCCCCCGGCAACCCGGGCCAGGGCACCGCGGCGCAGGTCGAAGCGATAGGGGTTGTTGGTGTCGTTGATGTGCAGGAGACGCTGGATCGACTCCTCCCCCAGCAGGTCCACGGCCGATGAGGTGATCTTGTCCTTGGCCGGGTATTTGCCCGTCAGGGTGCCGAGGCTCTCGGACATGGGCACGGGGAGCACTTCGACGAAATCAAGCATGTCTTTGAGGTCCCCGCCCGTATGGTTGCGTATGTCGTTCCAGATGTATTCACTGCACGCCCCCAGCGGCCGGTAGACGCTGAAGAGGGTTGCGATGGCCGCGTCGTCCAGACCGGCCTGGGACTGAAGGAAAGTCTGCGTGTCCGTGCGGCTTTCGGCCAGATTCATGGCCAACACCATGGGATCCTCGTAGGTCTGGGACTCGACCGCATTAATGCGCCCGTAGCTGCCCAGTCGGTCGAGGTGCCGGAAACGGAACGTGTAGCGCCGGTTTTCAGGCCGGGTTAGAAATTCGCGGTAGCAGGCGCAGAGGTATTCGACAAAATAGGTTTTGCCGTTGCCCGGCTCGCCCACGAGGACATAGGCCATTTCTTTGGAAGACCCATCCTCGGCCGCGTCCTTGACATAAGAGACAAAGCTGTTGATTTCGTCGTACATGCCGACGACCGGTTTGGCGCCCTGGCGGAAGAGACTGAAATCGTAAGTCGTCTTGCCGTTGACGACCACTTTTTCGATGGAACTCTCCAGAATCATGCGGGCAATCGCCTGGAAGGCGTTCTCATGCCGGCGCTGGCCATCCTTGTAGGCCGTGATGTGGTCCAAAAAGGTGTGGTTTGCGGCTGGGGCCATTTGGATTCCTCCCGGATGCGTTGACAATGCGGCCGATTGGTAATTGGTGCGATTTCGGCGGAGACGATGGCAGCGGAAAAGTCGGTGGCCGGCGAAAGCGGACTCGAACGCGCGTGGTGCTGAGGGACAAAACCGAAACCATCCCAAATATAAGGCCTTCGCGCGATGGCGCAACGAGGTCCATCAGGGCGGGCGGACCACCGGGCGGCAGCCGTGCTTCCGTGATCCGGACCGGTGAGGCATCACCGGCCGGTGTCCGTCCCCGGCGGGGAGGTCCAACGATGGCGGGGCGCCGGGGGGTTATTCCGGCGAGATGCCCGGATCGAAAAGGGATGCCATTTCAGCGGCGATCAGGGCCTTGTGCGTTTCATCGCCGACGAATTCGATTCGTCGGTTACCGTTGCTGTAGTCGATATGCAGTGAGCAATCGTATTTACGCGCCGTGGCCTTGGCAATGCGGGCCATGACTTCGAGATTGGTTTCTTCGTGGTTGATCGGGATCGGCATAATTGCACGCAGCTCCTTTGCAGTGGGAATTGCTGCTGTGTCAATGCAAATTAGATGCCAGCAAATACGGGTTGTCCTAAAATACAGCCGAGCCCGGATACGGTGGGACTTTGTCGGCGACTGCCGGTGCCACTGCGGGTACGACCGGCCACATGGGGCGGCCATTTTTGCCGATGGTCGGGCTGGAAATGTCATTTCAGTGACGAGGTGTCTTGCCTTGCAGAGGGTCGGGATGCGATTGGCGAAGCGGCCGGGGCGGATCGACAATAATGTGAGCTCGGTGTCCGGGAAATGACAATAATGTGTGGCGCGAACGACCGGTTGTTGGCATCGCGCTCGGTTTGGGGTATTAGCCAAGGCACGGGTGAAGGTATCCAGCCTTAAACGGGTGCTGTGTTCCTCAGCCGTATTTCCCCACCATCGAGGAGGCCCGCAAATGCAGATTCAGCTGTTTCCGGACGACCGCACGCCGGAGGAGGTCAGGCGCGTCATTCGGTCCGGGCAGGCCGGGCCGGTTCGTTTTGCGGCTACGGCGACATCCTATCCGCACCTGACCCGCCTGCTGGTGGATCTGGTCGACGGGCACGAAGCGCTTTTCCCGGCAGCCGACCAAAAAGCTTGAGACCCCGGGCCGCCTTCGGATCGCGGCCCCGCGCGCCGGAATTTCGGCATTCAGCGATACTCCCGCTCTCACTTTCAATCCTTGGCATCGAGAATACGGCGGATGGTCGCCGCCAGGTCCTTCATGATGATGGGCTTCATGATGAAGGCCCGGATGCCGGTTCGTCGGGCATCGTCTTCGGTGATGATTTCGCTGAAGCCGGTGCACAGAATGATCGGCAGGTCGGGGCGAGTGGCGAGCATCTCGCCGGCCAGCTCCTTGCCGGTCATCTCGGGCATGGTCATGTCCGTGATGACCAGGTCGAAGTCGGCCGGGGCGCCCCGGAAGCGGCTGAGCGCCTCCAGGCTGCTGGTGCATGCCGTCACGCTGTAGCCCAGGCGTTTGAGCAGCTGCGAACTCAGATCCACGAGCATGGCCTCGTCGTCCACGAAAAGGATCGATTCGTTGCCGGTCTGCAGCTCCCGGTTTGCCCGGGTGCGACCGGTATCGGGGCTCACGATCTGGGGCAGCAGGACAGTAAAAACGGTGCCTTCGCCGCTGCGGCTTTCGACGGTGATCAGTCCCTTGTGGCTCTTGACGATGCCGTGGACCACGGCCAGTCCCATGCCAGTGCCCTCGGTGTGCTCCTTGGTGGTGAAGAAGGGGTCGAAGATGCGTTCGATGACCTGTTCGGAAATACCATGACCGGTGTCGCTGACGCTCAGGCGGACGTAGGCGTGGGCCGTCAATTCGGGGTGCTCCGCCCGCCAAGGCGCTGGATCGTCGATGGCATCGAGGGTGATCGACAGCGTTCCGCCGTGCGTGCGCATGGCATGGCCGGCATTGGTGCACAGATTCATTAGAACCTGGTGCATCTGAGTGGGGTCGCCCATCGTAAACGCGTTCGTCCGGAACCGGGTGCGGATGGCGATCGTCGAGGGCAGGGAGGCCCGCAGCAGCTCGCAGGCTTCGACGACGGTTTTTTTTAGCTGGACGGGGCGCAGCTCCTGGTCGCTCTGACGGCTGAAGGCCAGGATCTGCTGGACCAGGTGCTTGGCACGCATACCGGCTTGCAGGACCTGCTCCATGTTGCGCCGCAAAAACGATTCCGGCGTCGCATCCTCCAGCGCCATCTCGGTAAAGCCGATGACCGCCGAGAGAATATTGTTGAAATCGTGGGCGATGCCGCCGGCCAGCGTTCCAACGGCCTCCATTTTCTGGGCCTGGCGCAACTGCCGTTCCAATTTTTTCTTGTCCGCTTCGGCCTGGACACGCCCCGTGAGATCGAAGGCGGAGACGAAAACCTTGCCCCAGGTCGCCTCGTACCCGGGAGGAATCGACGAGCGGATCAACAGATGGCGCCGCTGGCCGGTAAGGGTGTGGTTGACGCATTCGATTTCGAAATGTGCCTTGGTGGCCATATCCACCAGCTCCTTCCGCAGGGCGTCCTTATCCGAAACCGGCATAATTTTGCGGATGTTTGCCAGCAGTTCCTGCTTGGAGCCGGCCTCGTACAGCGCCAGGGTGGCCTTGTTGACGTCGCGGATACGGACCATGCGGATGCAGCGCGTGGTCTCTTCCGGCCGCTCCCGGAAATAGGCGTCGAAGTCCTGAATCCCCTGACGCCTGAGCCGGTCGAAATGCCGTTTGAGCCTGGAGAAATCCTCTTCCCACAGTGACGTCGGCGAATCCTCGAACAGCGCGCGGTAGCGCAGTTCGCTTTGTCTGAGTTCACGGATGCGCTGTTGGAGCTGGGGATAGTAGCTCTTGCGGGCGG
>JASJCV010000162.1 GCA_030065275.1 Desulfobacterales bacterium
GCATCTTTTCTGCAGGCATCCACCACGCAGCGATCCGCTTTAAAGTGGATATCCCGTCCGGGGTCCGTGTTGTTGAACAGCTTCCACAGCACCAGCGAATTGTCGTCGAGGTCGATGTCCGCGTCGTAGAGAAGGATCAGCCTGAAAGCGCCCAGGGCTTCGAGATCGAGCAGTTGGCGGGCGTAATCACGGCCGGCCCGGTCGCCGGGTTTGAGGACCTTGACCATCAGAAGCGGGGATGCGCCTGCTACGGCGGCGGGGTCGTCGGGAAAAACGCGCAGGCCGGCCACACCCGGGACTTTATCTGCCAGCAACGCCTCGAATTCCTGTTTTGACGCCGGTCCCGGGCTTACCGGGGTCGGTGCCGGGTTTCGTGGGGTCTCGCCCGGGACTCTGGCTGTCAGGTCAACGCCCAGCTTGCTGCCATGGATCGGGGTCGGCGAGGAGTGGTCGAGGACGTCCAGAACCCCCTGGGTGTGCGTCAGGTCGGCGCTCACATCCAGCTGGGTCAGGAGTTTGGTCATGACCGCGGCCGGGTCTTGGGGGTTCACGTCGCGGTCCACCACCACGATGATCTTGCAGAAGCTCATCTGCCCCTGCCCCCAAAGTCCGGACATAATCTGCTGAGCGTGCAGTGGATAGGCCTTGTCGATGGCCACGATCACGATGTTGTGGAAGACGCCCTCCCAGGGCAGCCAGTAGTCTTCGATCTCGGGGAAGGCGGCCTGCAGGAGGGGTAGAAAAAGCCGCTCGGTGGCCTTGGCCAGGTAGCAGTCCTCCATGGGGGGGCGGCCCACCAGGGTGGCGCAGTACAGCGGCCGGTGCCGGTGCGTGAGGGCGGTCACGTGGAAAACCGGGTACGCATCGGCCAGTGAGTAGTAGCCGGTGTGGTCGCCGAAGGGCCCCTCGATGCGGCGTTCGTCCGGGTCGACATAACCCTCCAGCACGAACTCGGCTTCGGCGGGCACCTCCATGTCCACCGTCAGACAGCGTGCCATGGTGACGGGGCGGTCGCGGATGAACCCGGCCAGCATCATCTCGTCCAGGTTGCGCGGCAGCGGCGCTGTGGCGGCGTAAATGGTGGCGGGATCGGCACCGATCGCCACGGCCACGGGCATGCGCCGTTTGGCCCGGCGGTATTCGTTGTAGTAGTTCGAGCCGTCCTTATGGATATGCCAGTGCATACCCGTGGTGTTGCGGTCGAATACCTGGAGGCGGTACATGCCGCAATTGCGCACCCCCGTTTTGAGGCTGCGGGTGAATACCAGCGGCAGGGTAACGAACGGCCCGGCGTCCTTGGGCCAGCAGTGCAGTACCGGCAGCCGGCCAAGATCGACATCCGCTCCCGTCATCACCACCTCTTGGCAGGGCGGCGTCTTACCGCGAAAGCGCCGGGGAAAAAAGCGTGTCACCGAAAGGGCCGTGGGCAGCAGCCCGAGCATGTCGCGGAAACTACCGGGCGGGTCGATTTCCATCACGTCGCGCACGCGCTCGGCCAGCTGGTCCAGGTGGGTCACCCCGAGGGCCATGCCGATGCGCCGCGGGCTGCCGAAGAGATTGGTGGCCGCCGGGAAGGGCGATCCGGCCACCTTTTCGAAATAGAGGGCTTTTCCGCCCTGTGGGCTCTTGGACTCGGCGTCCGTCAAGCGGCTGATCTCCAGGTGGGCCGAAACCGTCCGGCGAATCCGTTTCAGCTCGCCGGCCCGCTCGAGAGCCGCGACAAATTCTCCCAGGTTTTTATAGGCTGCGGTCGGCCGGATCATTGCTGCCCCATTCGTTGAGCAGGTCGTGGTTGATGTCGAGCTGGTCCATGACCCGGGCCACAACGAAATTCACGAGGTCATCGATGGTCTGCGGGCGGTGGTAGAAACCGGGTGCCGGCGGGAGGATGATGCCGCCGGCCCGCGTGACCTGCAGCATGTTCTCGAGATGGACCCGACTCAGGGGCGTCTCGCGGGGCACCAGCACCAGGGGGCGGCGCTCCTTGAGGCAGATATCGGCGGCGCGCGTCAGGAGATTATCAGCCACGCCCGAAGCCACCACGGCCAGCGTTTTCATGGAACAGGGCAGGATCACCATGCCGTCGTGGCGGAAGGAGCCACTGGCCGGCGCGGCAAAGTAATTGCCGGGATCGTGTTCCACCAGGCGGGCTTCCGGGTGGCGCACGGCGCCGAAATGTTTTTCCAGGATATAGGCCATCCGGCCTTCCTGGCCGATTTCGTGGGCCGCCACTTTACGGCCGTCGTCGGTCAGGATCAGGTGGATTTCCAGCGGCTGGCGAACCAGGGCCCGTAGCAGATTCATGGCGTAAACGGTGCCGGAGGCACCGCTGATGCCGACGATATACCGACGTCGCATGGTTGACTCCGTTTTCCCGATCCGGACCATGGGGCGGCCCTAACCCTGAACAAGGATATCGATCAGGATACCCGCGAAGAGCACGATGGCAATCAGGCTGTTGATGTTGAAGAAGGCCAGCTGGATTCGCCCCAGATCGTCCGCGCGCACCAGGCGATGCTCGAGGACCAGCAGGCTGCCAATTACGATGACGGCCGCAAGGTATACCGCTCCCATGTCGAATACAAGGTGAACCATGAAAAAAAAGAAGAAGGCGGCCAGGTGCAGCAGCGCCGCCATCCGGAAGGCGGCCGCCGGTCCCCAGCGCGCCGGGACCGAGAACAAACCGGCCTGCCGGTCGAAATCGGTGTCCTGACAGGCATACAGGATGTCGAAGCCGGCAATATAGGCCCCAAGGGCCAGGCACAGGATCGTCACCGGCCATGCGAATCGGCCGGTCACCGCGATCCAGGCCCCCAGCGGGGCCAGGGCGATGGCAAAACCAAGGTAGAGATGGCAGTAGGCCGTGAAACGCTTCGTATAGGAATAGATACCGAGCACCACTAGCACGGGCGGGGCCAGGGCCAGGCAGAGGGGGCTCAACATCGCCGCCGCCAGCAGGAAAGCGGTGGCCGAGAAGATCACGAAGACCGCGGCCGCTCGCACGCTCAGTCGCCCCGAGGGGATCTCACGATCGGCGGTGCGCGGGTTGTTGCGGTCATAGCGGGCGTCGACAATGCGGTTGAAACCCATGGCGGCCGAGCGGGCACCCACCATGGCGACCAGGATCCAGAACATCCGGGGCCATGTCACGGGATCGGTGCGGTGGGCCAGGGCCACGGCCGCCAGGGCAAACGGCAGAGCAAAGAGCGTGTGGCTGAACTTGATCATGCGCCCGTAGATCCGCATGCTTCCGGTAATGCCCATCTCAACTCTCCAGCAACCGCAGCATTTCGCCGATGCGCAAAGCCGTTATCGCCTCGGCAACCGTCTGGCGCATGTTAAGGGCGGCGACCGTCAGAAAACCTGACGGCAGCGTTCGCCGTTCGCTTGTGAATCCCGGCAATTTTACCTCCATGGTCGACTTGTCGGTTGTCAGCCTCCCGCGGTACAGGCCCCGGCAGGTTAGGGAAAGCATGTCCGATTGTCAAACGGGCCGCCGTTTCGGTTTCGCCTGCTTCAGGTTGCCCGGGAGAATAATCCACCGGGCTTCTACACGCGTGCTTGGCATGGGCGGCGCCCCACTTCTTCAGCCCGCATCGTGCTTGGCCGCCAGCGTTTCGTACGTATGGGCTTCGTTGGCGCGTCCGCGTTTGCGGCAGCCGGCGGCGTAGATGCGGCATTTTTGCTGCAGCATGTCCGCGGCCGCTCGATACTGGGAGGGTGTCAGGTCTTCCGTGGCCAGAATTTTGTCCAGAACCCGAATACGGTAACGATCCAGCCCAGGGGCGGCCGAGAGCTGGCCGGTGTGGCCCCCCCGTTTGACCACGAGCTGATCCTCGATCAGGTGGATCGGGGAGTGCCGGCTGATTCGCAGCCACAGATCGTAATCTTCGCAGGCCGGCAGCGATTCATCGAATCCCCCCACGGCCTCCAGCAGTCCGCGGCGCATCATCACGGCCGACGGGCTGACCAGACACAGCGCCAGGGAGGGCTCGAATATCCATCCGGACGGTTTGCGGTGACGTTTTCTCGGGTTGACCCGTTGGCCGCGCCGAATCCAGATCTCTTCGGTCTGGCAGATCTGTGCCTCCGGGTGGTCCTCGAAGAAGGCAACCTGCCGGGCAAGTTTGGCGGGTCGCCAGAGATCGTCCGAGTCGAGCAGCGCGATCAGGTCGCCGGACGAACGCGCCACCCCTGTGTTGCGGGCCGCACTCACGCCCCTGTTGGGCTGGTGCACGCAGGTGACCCGTCGGCCGAAGCGTTGAAGCCGCTCGCGGGTGTCGTCCGTGGAGCCGTCGTCCACCACGACCAGCTCGAAGTCCGTAAACGTTTGCGCCAGTACCGAATCCACGGCTTCCTCCAGAAACCCACCCCGGTCGAACGTGGGAATGATCACGCTGACGCGCGGGCTGGCGGTGGTCATCCCGGTTTCTGCGCTGGCGGACGCCGGCGGTTTGTTCTGGCTGGGCGTTAGGCGCATCGATCAGCTTTCGTTGGGGCTTGAGCGCCGAACTTCTTTCGGCGAAAGCTTGGCCACGCCGGGCGTATTCTCGGCGCATGCATTCCTAAGTTGAATCCCGCGCGCTTGTCAAGCAAGGCCAGCGGTGGTGCACGGGCGGTCAACCGGCACGCCAAAAGGGGGTTGCGTTCGTTACAGCGATTTGTTACAGGATTTATTCTATCCCAACTACAATCGAATTCTCAATGTTTTCAAGCAGCTAAAAAGCGGAAAAGAGAGGCGCGCAAACGCTCTGGAACCCAACGGAACCATTCGGAATCAAACCTTAGCCATTCTCAAGGAGGGCCTTATGAAGAAGCTTCTGATGTTGACGGTAGCGGTGTTGTTCGGAGTCACCCTCATGCTGGGAGCCACTCCCGGCGATGTCCAGGCTAAAACCCAGTTTGTCACCATCGGCACCGGCGGGATCACCGGGGTTTATTACCCCACGGGCGGCGCCATCGCCAAGATGATCAACGCCAAGCGCAAGGAATACGGCATCCGGGCGACGGTCGAATCCACCGGGGGGTCCGCCTTCAACGTGAACGCCATCATGGCCGGCGATCTCGAATTCGGTGTGGTGCAGTCCGACCGCCAGTACCAGGCCTTCTTCGGCGAGGAAGGCTCCGAGTGGGCGGGCAATCCCCAGAAAGACCTGCGGGCGGTGTTCAGCATCCACCCCGAGTCGGTGACCCTGGCCGCCTCGGTCGATTCCGGGATCAAGACGGTCATGGATCTCAAAGGCAAGCGGGTCAATCTCGGCAACCCGGGCTCGGGACACCTGAAGAATTCCAAGGACACCCTGGCGGCCGTGGGGATTGATCCCGAAAAAGATCTCAAGGCCGAATTCATCAAGGCCGCCGAGGCTCCCGGCCTGCTCCAGGACGGTCGTCTGGACGCCTTCTTCTACACGGTGGGACATCCCAGTGGCGCGTTCAAGGAAGCCACCGCCGGCAAGACCAAGGTGGTGTTTGTCGCCATCGAGGGCGGCGGAATCGACGAACTGGTCAAGAGCAAGTCCTACTACGCCAAGTCTTTCGTTCCGGTGGACCAGTATCCCGGCGCGATGAACGATGCCAACGTGCCCACCTTCGGTGTCAAGGCCACGTTCTGCACCTCTGGCAAGGTGAGCGACGCCGTGGTCTACGCCATCACCAAGGAAGTATTCGACAACTTCGACAAGTTCAAGAAGTTGCATCCGGCCTATGCCGTCCTGACCAAGGAAGGTATGCTCGAAGGCCTGTCGGCCCCGATCCATCCGGGTGCCATGAAATACTTCAAGGAAGCCGGTCTGCAATAGACCGCTGTGTCAGGATCGTTTTGCGGGCGGCCGGGCTTGGTGCCCCGCCGCCCGCATTATTTGAGTCGGCCTGAATTTCCAGAGGCCCTGCAGCGCGTGGTACCCGCCCACGGGTGGCTTCGACCCTGATCCCGGCGGGGGACGACCGCTGGCGATCTTTTTCACGTGGCGGCCTTCATGGCCGCGACTTCAGGCAGGACAGGTGAATGCGATGACACAAATCGAGATCAGCGACAAAGACGACGGCTTGGAAATTGCCAGAAGGATGGCCGAAGAAGAAGAAGGCGTCGGCCGCCGACCGCAGGGACCAACCAAATACGTGATCCCGACCATCGGGGTGGCCTGGAGCCTTTTTCAGCTTTCGATCGCCAGCTGGTGGGTGCTGGATTCGACCTTCACCCGGGCGATTCACCTGGGCTTTGCCATGCTGATCGTGTTTCTCAACTATCCCGTCCTGAAGAAGGCCTCCTTCGGCCCTAAATTCCTGTCGGCCACGAACCGGATTCCGATCATTGATTTTGCCGTCGCCATCATCGCCTGTATCGCCGCCCTCTATATCGCCATCGACTACGCCGGCATCACCCAGCGCTACGGCATGCCCAACCAGCGCGACATCATTATGGGGCTGGTGCTCACCATCCTGCTTCTGGAGGCGGCCCGACGCGTGATCGGCCCGGCCCTCCCGGTAATCGCGGGGGTTTTTATCTTCTACTCCTTTATGGGTCCCTACATGCCCGACCTGATCGCCTTCAAGGGCACCTCCCTCAACCGGTTCGTGGGTCAGATGACCATGTCCACCGAAGGCATCTACGGGATTCCGCTGGACGTTTCCGCCACCATCGTTTTTCTGTTCGTTCTCTTCGGGGCCATGCTCGACAAGGCTGGCGCCGGGCAGTATTTCATCCGCCTGGCCCTGAGCCTGCTGGGGGGATTTAAGGGTGGCCCGGCCAAGGCGGCCATCATGGGCAGCGGCCTGACCGGGCTGGTGTCGGGCTCGAGCATCGCCAACATCGTAACCACCGGCACGTTCACCATCCCGCTGATGAAAAAGGTGGGTTATCCGGCCAAAAAAGCTGCGGCTGTCGAAGTGGCCGCCAGCACCGACGGCCAGTTGGCGCCCCCCATTATGGGGGCGGCGGCCTTCATCATCGCCGAGTACGTGAACGTGCCCTACGTGGAAGTCATCAAGGCGGCGGCTGTGCCGGCTTTCGCTTCCTACGCCGCCCTGTTCTACATCACCCACATCGAAGCCTCCAAACTGGGGCTGAGCGGCATTCCCCGCAGCGAGCTGCCGCATTTTTTCAAGACGCTTATTGCGGGCGCACACTTTCTGGTACCCATCGTCATGCTTTTGTGGGAGCTGATCGTCGAGCGCCATTCACCGGAACTGGCGGCCTTCAACGCCATCTGGGTCATGGCCATCATCATGCTTTTTCAGCGGCCGGTGCAGGCCTACCTGCGCAAGGAATCCATCGGCGCGGCCTTCAAGCAGAGCATCGTCGATATCTTCGCCGCGCTGGCCGGCGGGGCCCGCAACATGGTGTCCGTGGCCCTGGCCACCGCTTCGGCCGGTATCATCGTGGGGGTGGTGGCCTTGGGGCTGGGTCAGCTTATCACGGCCATCATCGACACCCTCTCGGGCGGCAACATCTTCCTGATGCTGACCATCACGGCCATTACCAGCCTGATCATCGGCATGGGCCTGCCCACCACGGCCACCTATATCGTCATGGCCTCCCTGACCGCCCCGGCCATCGTCGAGATCGGCGCGCTCAACGACTTTATCGTGCCGCTGATGGCCGCCCACCTGTTCTGTTTCTACTTCGGGATCCTGGCCGACGACACCCCACCGGTGGGGCTGGCCGCCTACGCCGCGGCAGCCATCGCCAAATCACCGCCCATTGCCACCGGGATCCAGGGCTTCTTGTACGATATCCGCACGGCCATCCTGCCGTTCATGTTCATTTTCAACACCGACCTGATCCTGCACGATGTCAACTCGTGGCCCCAGGGCCTGCTGATTTTCGCCATGGCCTGCTTCGGCAACTTCGCCTTCGCCTCGGCCACCCAGGGATGGTTCGTGGCCCGGAACAAGATCTGGGAGGTGCCGCTGTTCCTGGGGGTGACGCTCATCTGTATGCGTCCCGATCTGATTGCCTCCCTGATAGGCATGCCCCATGACCAGCGCTATTGGGTCTATCCTGCGGGGCTGGTCCTCTTCGGTCTGATCTATCTCATGCAGCGCCCGCGGATGCCCAAGGGCGACCCCGCACCGGCGCCGGCCTGATGGCACGGCCGAGGACCGTGAAGGACTTCGGCTGTATTCTCCCGGGGGCGCATGCCGCGCCCCCGCCATAAGGAGGACACAACGATGGATGATGTCAAACGCGTCATGGTGGCGCTTGCCTTTTCGGAATACGCCGGCGGCATTTTCAAATTTGCCGCCAATATCGCCACATGTGCTGACGCCGAGCTGATCGTGGCCAGCGTCCTCAACGTCCGCGACGTGGAGTCGGTGCGGACCATATCGGCCATGGGCTACGATGTGGACGGCGAACACTACATTGAAAATATCAAGACCGAGCGCCGCCGCATTCTGGATGAGATCAGCGCGGCAAGCGCTTTCCCGCGGGAAAGGATCCGGACCATCTTTCTGGTGGGCAACCCGATCGACGAACTGCTCAGGCTGATGCTGGAAGAATCGGTCGATGTGGTGGTCATGGGCCCCAAGGGCCGCACCGACCTGGAGCATGTCCTGGTGGGCTCCGTGGCGGAGAAGATATTCCGGCGTTCCCCGGCCACGGTCATCTCGTATCGGGACGAAACCGTGGCCGAGCGCTACAGGCGACGGATCAAGCGGCATCTTTAGCCCCTTAATGGCCCGAACGGCAAGCCGCTGGAAGGGCTATGTTCAAAGGAGGACACAATGACCGGGAGACTTCCCCATTTACTCAAAGTCTTGTTGGTGGTGTCCCTGATGGCAACGGCGGGATCGGTCCTCGCAGAAGACCGCTTCGTCGACAACGGCGACGGCACTGTTACCGACCTTGAACGCGGTCTCATGTGGGCCCAGACCGACAACCACGGCAACATCGACTGGAAGCAGGCCGACCGCTGGGTTCGTTTCACTTTTCCCGACACCATCGAAGCACGCCACGGCGACTGGCGCCTCCCGACGCTGGACGAGCTTAAATCACTCTATGTCGCTGACAATCCCGACTACGACGGCTATGAAACCGCCTGCGGCCAGGTGGTGCGGGTCACCCCGGCCATCCGCCTGACGTGCGGCTGGGTCTGGGCGGCCGACACCCAGGCCATCACGGCAGCCGTCTTCAACTTCCACCGCGGCGTCCACTACACCGAACGCATGGCGCACTATCGGGGGCATAGGGCGCTGGCCGTTAGATCCATCAAATGACCAGGCGCCACAGGGAAGCGGCATCTTGCGGCCCAGACCGACGTTCTCGCAATTTTGAAATCCTCGACGTAGCCTTGGCTACGCCTGCGGTTTCAAAATTACTGCGGCCTTGGGCTGAACCACAATCTACCGCTTCCCAGCGCCGCCTCAAGCCGCCAGAGGCGGCATCTTT
>JASJCV010000163.1 GCA_030065275.1 Desulfobacterales bacterium
TCCCCCCTGTGATACGTTGTTGGTTGCCGCGCGCGGCGCGGTTGCGTTCGGTTTTGCCGGCTTACCGGCAAAGGCCGCAGGATATAAACCTGCGCAAACGGTTGCGCTGTGTCTCAGACCACATCCTTGAACCAGCGTTTCATCTGCGCCACGATGCGGTTGAAGATGTTGGCGTCGCGGATGCGGAATTTCTTCTCGGTCTGATTGCGTGCGCCGTAAAGGACGAGACCGACGCCCGTGGCGTACATCGGGTTGTTGACCACGTCCACCAGCCCGGTGATCCCCTGGGGTTTGCCCAGGCGGGTCTGGAGATTGAAGACGGATTCGGCGATTTCGGTGGTGCCTTCCAGAAGCGAGGTGCCGCCGGTCAAGACGAGCCCGGACGGTATACTGGCTTCCATGCCGGCGCGGTAGATCTCCCGCTTGATCAGGGTGAAGATCTCCTCCATGCGCGGCTCCAGGATCTCGCCCAGAATCTGGCGCGGCAGTTTGCGCGCCTCGCGCCCGCCCACGCCCGGCACCTCGATCATGTCTTCGGCGCTGACGCTGTGCGGCAGACAAGTGCCGAAGCGGGTCTTGATTTTCTCGGCCTCGGCGTGGGGTGCGCGCAAACCGATGGCGATGTCGTTGGTCAGGTTATTGCCACCCAGCGCCAGCACGAAGGTGTGCTTGATATTCTTGCCGGCAAAGACGGCCAGGTCGGTGGTGCCTCCGCCGAGATCGATCAAGGCGGTGCCGAGTTCTTTTTCTTCGTCGCTCAAAACGGCTTCGCCCGAGGCCAGCGACTCCAGGACGATATCGCAGACATCGAGCCCCGAGCGGTTGCAGCACTTGACGATATTGTGTGCCGAAGTGACGGCTCCGGTGACGATATGAATCTTGGCCTCGAGACGGACGCCGGCCATACCGACCGGATTCTGGATGCCGGCCTGGTCGTCCACGATGTATTCCTGCGGCAGGACGTGGATGACCTCCCGGTCCATGGGGATGGCCACCGCCCGGGCGGCGTCGATGACGCGTTCGACGTCGTTTTCGGTAATCTCGCTGCCCTTGATGGCCACGATGCCGCGGCTGTTGAAACCGGTGATGTGGCCCCCGGCGATGCCGGCATAGACCGAGGATATTTCGCAGCCGGCCATCAGTTCGGCCTCTTCCACGGCTTTTTTGATGGAGTCCACCGTCGATTCGATGTTCACCACCACCCCCTTGCGCAGCCCGATGGAGGGGTGTGTGCCGATGCCGATGATGTTGATCTCGCCGCCGCCGACTTCACCGACCACGCTGCAAATTTTGGTGGTCCCGATGTCGAGGCCCACAACGAGATTACCGCGTCCCTGCATTTCACACCTCCTTGGTTGGCGCGGCGCCGGCCTGCCGTGCCGCCGGACTGATCACGACCCGATCGGGATCGCGCAAATTAAAGATTTGGGCTCCGGGCATCAGGCCGCGCCGATCCAGGTAGGAGCGGATGGCGGTCATTTTGCGGTATTTCTCCGGCCCGTGCGCAAAGCCCAAAATAATCGTGCGATAGGTGGGCACGCCTGCGGTGTTCGTCACGAATAGGGTCAGCCCCAATTCGGGGTCGGCCCGGATTTCGCGTATATGGGCCCGGTCGCCAATGACCGCGGCGGCCTTCCCGGGTGCCAGCAGTTTCAAGGCCGCGGTCAGCGCCGGCCCGGGGGCCTCGTCCGCACCTCCCAGGTCGGCATAGTCGATGCCGCTGATCACAGGCGCCTCGGTGCACTCGTCGGCCTGCCGCACCTTGAAGATCTCCCCCGCGGCGCTGATGAGCAGCTGCCGGTCGAGATTCAGAATCGCCCGGCAGTCGTGCTCGCGGATGCGGACGACGATGCGGTCGGGGATCGCGCGAATCACGCTGGCATCCGCAATCCAGGGATGGGCCAGCAAACGCCGCCGCGCCGCGCCCAGGTTGACGGCCAGGATGTTGTCGTCGGGCGCGATCCCGGCCCGCCGAAGCACGTCGGCTTCTGTCAGTCGTTCGGCGCCGTCCACCTGCACCGCCTCGATCGGCAGCAGGGCGGTCTGGGTGAGCCAGTCGTGGGCCAGGATCAGGGCCAGATTGAACACGACGAAAAGACCCAACCCGCCGAGGGATATCGCCGTGCGGCGCAGCCGTGTGTGCCGGTTCCGGCGACGCTGCCGGACGCCGGCTTTATAGGTGTTGCGCCGGATCTTACGTTTGCGGCCGAACATTCTCATGGCTGCTCCCCGGTGGGCGGCGCCTGCCCCTGCAATTGCTCCAGCAGGCGCTCCCCCAGTCGCAGGATGTCGCCGGCCCCCATGGTCAGGACGATATCGTCTTCCCTGAGCTCACGGTGAATGTTGGCCAGGGCCTCGTCGAAATCACCGGTGCAGGCGACATTTTTATGCCCGTGGGCCTGAATGCCCTCGCAGAGCGCCGTGTGGGTGACGCCCTCGATGGGCTTTTCACTGGCCGCATAAATGGGGACCAGCACGAGTTTGTCCGTCTGATAAAAGGCGCGCGTGAACTCGTCGAACAGGGCTTGGGTACGGGTATAGCGGTGGGGCTGGAAAACGCCCACCACGCGCCGGTCGGGCCAGGCCGCCTTGAGCGACTGCAGGGTGGTCTTTATTTCGGTGGGGTGGTGGGCGTAGTCGTCGATCACGGTCACCGCCCCGACACGGCCCTTGATTTCAAGACGCCGGCGCACGCCCTGGAGCCCCTCCAGCGCTTTCTTGATGGTATCGAAGGTGATGCCGACCTCCAGGCCCACCGCCACGCTGGCCAGCGAGTTGTAGACGTTGTGGATTCCCGGCAGGTTCAGACAGATGTCGCCCAGCAGCTGATCGCGGTAAAAGGCCTTGTAGCAGCTCTGAAAACCCTGGCAGGCGATGTCCCGGGCCTGGAAATCGGCCTGGTTGCTCACGCCGTAGGTCGTATAGCGCTTCTGCACCCGCGGTATCAGATTCTGCACGGATTCGTTATCGAGGCAAAGGACCGCCTGGCCGTAGAAGGGAATCCGGTCGATGAAGCGGGCAAAGGCGTCCACGATGGCGTCCAGATCGTCGTAGTAATCCAGGTGTTCGCGGTCGATATTGGTGACCACCGCGATGGTGGGCGACATCTTGAGAAACGAGCCGTCGCTCTCGTCGGCCTCGGCCACGATGAAATTGCCCCGGCCCAGGACGGCATTGGTGTCCAGGCTGATCAGCTTGCCGCCCACCACGATGGTCGGATCGAGACCGCCGGCCGTCAGGACGGCGCCAACGATGGAGGTCGTCGTGGTCTTGCCGTGCGCTCCGGCCACGGCCACGCTGTATTTGAGGCGCATGAGCTCGGCCAGCATCTCCGCCCGCGGGATCACAGGGATCGACAGGCCGCGGGCCGCTAGCACTTCCGGGTTGTCCTTGGCGACCGCCGAGGACACCACCACCACGTCCGCGCCCTCCACCAGATCGGCCGTGTGCCCCTTGGCGATCCGTCCCCCCAGGCGCAGCAGGCGGCGGGTGATATCCGACTCCCGCAGGTCGGAACCGGACACGCGGTAGCCCAGGTTGAGCAGCAACTCGGCAATGCCGCTCATGCCGATGCCGCCGATGCCCACGAAGTGAATGTGATATGCTTGCTGGTACATGCCGCTCGCTTTCGGCTGGGTTTAACGCATCAGGACCGGAGTCCCCGCTCCAGCATGTCGTCCACGATGGCGACCACCGCATCGGGGCGCCCCATCGCCCGGGCGTTGTGGCCCATGCGCTCAAGCTCTGCCGGGTGGCTCCGGTAGTGACCGATTTTTTCCCAGAGCGCCACGCCGCTCAGATCCGCCTCGCGGAGCATGTCGCCGGCGCCCCGGTCCACCAGCAGGCGCGCGTTCAACTCCTGGTGGTTGTCGGCCGCATGCGGAAACGGAACGAAAATCACAGGCTTGCCGATACAGGTCAACTCGGCCACCGTCGAGGCCCCGGCGCGGCAGACGATCAGATCGGCTCGTTGGTATTGCTGGTCCATGTCGTCGAAAAAGGCACGAACGTCAGCCTTCAGATCGGCCGCCCGGTAAGCCTCACGCATGCGTTCCAGATCGTCGGCCCCGGTCTGGTGAATGAAACGGATGTCGCTCTGGCCGCAGGCACAGGCCAGCATCTCCGCCGCGGCGCGGTTGATTCCCCGGGCGCCCTGACTGCCGCCCACGATCAGGACCGTAAAGGGGTCCCTCGCCCGCCGCGCCGCGGATCGCGCGGCCAGGCGTCGAATCTCTTCCCTGACGGGATTACCGGTCACCAGCACCTTGCCGTCCGGGAAATCCGTGCCGGTGGCCTCGAAGGCGATGTAGATCCGCCGGGCCAGACCGGCCAGCATCCGGGTCGTGACGCCCGGCAGAAGGTTTTGCTCCTGAAGGCAGATCGGAATCCGCAGCAGATAGGCGGCCAGGCAGACCGGCCCGGCGGCGTAGCCCCCGACGCCGATGACGAGCCGGGGACGAAAGCGCCACAGGATGCCCGCCGCCCGGAGCACGCTGCCGGGCAATACGGCCAGGGCCATCAATTTGCGTACCGGCCCCATGCCCTTAAGTCCCCGGACGGTGATCATGGCGTGGCGATAGCCGGCGGCGTCAATGATCTTGCGCTCCAGGGGGCGCCCCGTGCCGATGAACAGCACTTCGGTCGCGGGAAAGCGCGCCGCCAGTTCGCGGCAAATGGCCACACCCGGGAACAGATGTCCGCCGGTGCCGCCGCCGGTCAGGGCGACCCTGAAGGGTGTTGCGGTGTTATCTACCGTCGCCGTTTCCATGCCACTGTTCCGATATTCATCAAAATGCCGATAGCGGCCATGTTGAGCACCAGCGAAGTGCCGCCGTAACTCAGAAAAGGCAGGGTCAGCCCCTTGGTGGGAAGCAGACCGAGCGTCACGCCCATGTTGATGCAGACCTGCAGGGCCAGGGCCGTCGTCAGGCCGAAGGCCAGCAGGGCGCCGAAGAGGTCCTGGGTCTGCCGGGCGATGGCGATGCCGCGGGCGATAATTAGGCTGTAGAGCCCCACGGTGAGGGTGACGCCCATCAGCCCGAATTCTTCCCCGATGACGGAGAAGATGAAATCCGTGTGTGGTTCCGGAAGGTAGAAAAGCTTCTGCAGGCCCTTGCCGATGCCGGTGCCCCAGATACCGCCCGACCCGAAGGCCATCAGCGAGTGAATCGTCTGGTAGCCTTCGTCGGTGGCGTATTCCCAGGGATTCAGGAAGCTCATCAGACGCCGAATGCGGTACTCGGCCGAGATCAGCAGGTAGAAGCCGGCCGGCAGCAGGGCCACGAACGCCAGGAAAAGATGGCGCAGGGGCACCCCTCCGGCAAACAGCATGATGCCGGTCAGAAGCGTCAGAATGACCACTGAGCCGAAATCGGGCTGTAGGATCATGGGCACCAGAAGCATGGCCAGTACGATGAAGTGGGGTACGAAACCGATGGCAAACTCTTTCAGCCGATCGTGCTTCTTGCTCATCGAGTAGGCCAGATAGATGATCAGGGCGATCCGCGCGAGCTCCGCGGGCTGGAAGGTAAACCCTGCCACCCGCAGCCATCGCGTCGCGCCGCCGGCCGTGTGCCCCCAGCCGATCAAAACGGCGAGCAGCAGTCCGAAAGCCACCGCCACGGCCGGATAGGCCAGCTTGCGCCACAGGCGGTAAGGGAAATGGCGTGCCGCCACCAGGGCGATCAGGCCGGCGAGGGCGAAAAGGGCCTGCTTTTTCAAAAAGAAATAGCTGCTGCCGAATTTCTTTAGCGCCAGGGTGGAGCTGGCCGAATAAACCATCACCAGGCCGATGCCCACCAGAAAGAGCACCGGGAACAGCAGCCGCAGGTCGTAGGGCGTGGCCGCAGCCGGCTGGGGGCTCTGACGGGGGGTTCGTTTTATGTCAGCGCGTGGACGTGACGGCAAAAGTCTTCTCCCCGTTGGTGATAGCTGGTGTACATGTCAAAACTCGCGCAGGCGGGCGAGAGTAGAACCACGTCGCCCGTCCGGGCCTGGTCGGCGGCCAGGCGAACGGCGCCGGCCATGTCAGCGGCCTGATGGGTGGGCACCAGATGGCCGAGGGCGGCCCGGATGACGTCGGCGGCCTCGCCCAGAACGATCAGGGCGCGCACGTTGGCGGCCACCAGGGCCTCCAGCGCCCGGTAGCCGCCGCCCTTGTCCCGACCGCCCATGATGAGGACCACCGGGGTGTCGAATCCTTCCAGGGCGCGGCAGACGGCGTCCACATTGGTGGCCTTGGAGTCATCGAAATAGCGCACCCCCCGCAGCGTGCGCACGGGGCTTAAGCGGTGGGCCAGCCCCCGGAAGGCGTCGATCGCCGTCTGCAGGCCCTCAGGGGTTGCGCCGGCGCTCAGGGCGGCCAAGCCGGCGGCGGCGGCGTTTTCGCGGTTGTGACGGCCGGCCAGCGACCAGCGCTGTAAATTGACGCGATGCGAAACGCCATCCGCCGGCTGGAACACGATGTGGTCGTCGGCGATCCGGGCGCCGGGGCGCGTCTGATCGGTGGCAGTGCCGAACATCAGGACCTGACCGGGCACGCGCCGGGCGGCTTTCCGGCAGTATGGGTCTGCCGCGTTCAGGATGGCGGTATCGCCCGCACGCTGGTTGGCAAAGAGCTGCAACTTGGATTCCGCGTAGGCCGCGAAGTCGGGGTAGCGGTCCAGGTGGTCGGCGCTGACATTCAGCAGAACGCCGATCCGGGGCCGGAAGCCGTCGATGGTGTCGAGCTGAAAGCTGCTGACCTCGACCACCAGCCAGTCGTGCATCAGACCGTCGGTGACATAGTCGATCAAAGGGGTGCCGATATTGCCTCCCACGAAGACGCTGATCCCCGAGTCCGCCAGCATGGCTCCGATCAACTCGGTTGTGGTGGTCTTGCCGTTGGTGCCCGTGACGGCCAGGATGGGCGCTTCGATATAGCGGGCGGCCAGCTCGATTTCACCGATCACGGGGGTTCCCCGGTCTCGGGCCGCCGCCACGGGGGCGATGGTATGGGGGACGCCCGGACTCAGCACCACCAGGTCGGCCTGCTCGAACGTGGCCGCCCGGTGCCCGCCGAACTCCAGAACCACGTCGAGGGCCTCAAGCGCCCGGACTTCCTCCGGGAACTGCGCGCGCGCGCCCATGTCGGTGACCGTCACCCGGGCGCCCTGGCGGCGGCAGAAGCGCGCCACGGCCGCACCGCTTTTACCGAGCCCCACCACGGTAATGCAGCGATTGGCGATCGGGTGGTCGAACAGGTTCATATCGGTTTCATCCGTTCACACATCAGCGTAGTTTCAGCGTACTCATGGCCACCAGCGCTAGCGCGATGGCGATGATCCAGAAACGCACGATCACCTTGGGCTCGGCCCAGCCCTTGAGTTCAAAATGGTGGTGCAGCGGCGCCATGCGGAAAATGCGCTTGCCGCCGGTCAGTTTAAAGTAGCCGACCTGGAAGATGACCGAGAGCGTTTCGATGACGAACAACCCGCCCACCAGGACCAGCAGTATTTCCTGCTTGGTGATGATGGCGATGGCACCGATGGCGCTGCCCAGGGAGAGGCTGCCCACATCACCCATGAAAACCTGGGCCGGGTAGGCGTTGAACCATAGGAAACCCAGGCCGGCGCCGACCATGGCGCCGCAGAAGACCGCGATTTCGCCCACGCCGGCCACGTAGTTGATCTGCAGGTACTGGGCGAATTTCACGTGGCCGGTGACGTAGGCGAAGACCATGTAGGTCGCGGCCACGATGGCCAGCGGCCCGATGGCCAGGCCATCCAGGCCGTCGGTCAGGTTGACGGCGTTGGAAGCGCCCACGATGACCAGCATGGTAAACAGGATATAACCCCAACCCAGATCGGGCTGGACGTTCTTCAGAAACGGTACGGTCACCCGGGTGGAAAACCCCGGATAGAAGTAGAGCAGAAGCCCGCAGGCCAGCGCGACCATACACTGCAGCAGGAATTTCTCGCGCGCCCCCAGGCCCTTGCTGCGTTTTTTGATCTGCATACGGTAGTCGTCGATAAAGCCGATGAGACCGGTGGCCACCAGGACCCCGAGCGCGATCCAGACGTAGAAATTGGTGAGATTGGCCCACAGCAGGGTGGCCGCAACGATGGCGCCGATGATCAGCACGCCCCCCATGGTGGGGGTGCCCGACTTCTTGAAGTGGGTTTCGGGGCCGTCGTCGCGGATGAACTGCCCGACCTGCAGGCGGCGCAGGCGTTTGATGACCCAAGGTCCCAGCACGAAGCAGATCAGAAATGCCGTCAGGCTGGCGTAGATCGTCCGGAAGGTGATGTACCGGAAAACGTTGAACGCCGAGATGCTGGTGTGCAACGGATACAGGAGGTGATAGATCATTGGTTGTCCTCCCTGACGTTCTCTGCGGCGGCCTGGTCGTTGAGGGCCGCCACCACGCGCTCCATGCGCATGCCGCGCGAGCCTTTGACCAGGACCCAGTCCCCGGGCCGCAAGCGGGCGGTGAGATCGCTGCAGATCGCGGACACCGGACCGGTCAGGATCCGCTCGGCGGCCATGCCGGCCGAACGCGCTCCGGCGGCCACATCTTCCGCATGGGGGCCGTGGGCGTAAAGCCGCGCGAAGCCGGCGCCTCCCGCCCGCTCGCCGGTGAGCCGATGCAGGGCGGCCGCCTCGCCGCCGAGCTCGAGCATGTCGCCCAACACCAGCATGCCCCGCGATTCGCCCCTGAGCTCGGCCAGGGTCGTGATGGCGGCCGCGGCCGAGGCCGGGTTGGCGTTGTAGCAGTCGTTGATGACGGTGATGCCGTTGGCCAGTCGCTGAATCTGCATACGGCCGTCCACCGGCTGAACGCTGGCCAGGCCGGCGCGGATCGCGTCAAGTCTCAGGCCGAGCGTGTCGGCGACGGCGGCCGCGGCCAGTGCATTGGCCACCATGAAGGCACCGGGAATCTTCAATTCGACCGGACCGCTGTCCCCGGGAAGCTTCAGGACGAAACGCGTCCCGCCGGCGCGCGTATCAATGGCCTCGGCCCGCACGTGCGCATCGGGGGCCTGCCCGAAAAAGGTGACTGCGGCCCGGCTGCGGACGGCCAGTTCCCGCACCAGCGGGTCGTCGGCGTTGAGGATGGCCCGTCCCTCGGGGGCGATGTGATCGAGCAGTTCGCCCTTGGCGTCGCGCACGCCCTCCACCGTCTTCAGGCCTTCGAGATGGGCTGGCGCCACGTTGGTGATCATGCCCAAATCCGGCGCGGCGATCCGTCCCAGGCGGTCGATTTCGCCCGCATGGTTCATGCCCATTTCGATCACGCCCACATCATGCCGGGTCTCGAGTCGAAAAAGCGTCAGAGGGACCCCGATCTCGTTATTGAGGTTGCCCCGGGTGGCCAGGGTTTCAAAACCCTGGCCGAGAATCGATGCGGTCATGGCCCGGGTGGTGGTTTTGCCGTTCGACCCGGTCAGGGCCACGATGCGGGCGGGCATGCGGCGGCGATGATAAGCCGCCAGAGCGCCCAGGGCCCGGG
>JASJCV010000164.1 GCA_030065275.1 Desulfobacterales bacterium
CATGCCGGAAGGTTCAGATCACCCCCCTTCCGCCGTTTTTTCAAGTTCATCGCGCTTGGCAGGATCGGCAACGGCGGCGTCCACGATACTCTTGGGCAGGCCGCTCTGCGCGCACATCGTCCGGATCGCTTTTCCCCGATCGCTGAAATGCCATGATCTCGCGAATGGCTTCGATGTGTTCGAGCAGCTCCTCGGGTGGAATGGCGTCCAGGGCCGGTCCCTCGGCTGCCGCCTTTTTGCGGGCGGCCTCCTCTTCGGCCAGCCGTTGTTTTTCCTTGAGGTCTTCCTCCATGGCCTTTGGGGCCCCGTCGATCGCGCCCTGATCTTTGAGGCCCATACCGCTGCCGCCGCCCTTGTCCAATATCTTATTCGGGTCGTTTGCCTCAACCCGGGTTCAGCAGCAGGCTGGCCACCTCGATCCCGGTAACGACGCACCAGACCAGGATGCTGATGCCGGCCGCCGCAGCGGCGATGTCCTTGATGATCCCGATTTTCTCGTTTTCACGGGGTTCCAGAAAATCGCACAGGGCCTCGACGGTGGTATTGAACATTTCGGCCACCAGCATCAGGCCGGTGGCAACAAGAACAATCCCGAAATCCAGCCATCGGCGGTAGTAAAAGCAGCCCGCCAGGAGCAGAACCGAGAGCAAAATTTTGTAGGTTACCGCAAAATCGTAAATGATCGCGTAGCGCAGGCCGGAGAGAACCACACCCACTTTCCGCAGCGGATGAAAGCCCTGTTGGCCGGTGCCGAGAAATTTGTTTCGCATCGCTCCTCGTTCGCCTGGATATTTCACGCCCCTCGCGTGTTCATTAGCGGGGGCATGACGGGTGGCGCCGTCGACTTCTACCGCGAGCCCTCGATAACAAAGCCAATGGGCATCTCAGGGAGCGCCCGCAGGGTGAAATCGTTGGGTTCGTTCCTAACGGACCGTCTCGACGACATGGCCGGCGGGGCCTCGGGTCGCCACCAGGCGCACGGGATGCGGCCTCTAACGCGATGCCGATAGAAGCGTACGCCTCAGCACGCACCGGGCACCCCCCACACCAAACAGGGCGAGCAGTGCTCCCGCAACCACATCCGATAGATCATGCACCTGAAGATACAGGCGCGAAAACCCGACCGGTCCCGCAGCGCATCGCCGCATGATGGCGGCGGGCGATAATCGTCAGGCAGAGGGCGAAGGCACTGATTTGTGCGGTGTGCCCGCTGGGAAACGCGAAGTCCGCCGGCATCGGGACCAGCGGTGGAGACAGGTCGGGGCGTGGTCGTTGGACAAGCCGCTTGACCGCGCAAGTGATGTTTGTGGCGCCGCCAAACCTTAGCCCGAGCGAGCCGGCCTCCCACGCGCTTTGTCGGCAGACCAGGAAAACCCGTATGGCGATCGCCAGCGGCAGCAGCACAACCAGCGTGCCTGTCCAGGTCAAGATCTCAAAAAATCGGTCCAGAACAGGATGGCGGACTTCGTTCAGCCAAAGCAGCAGCGCCTCGTCCACGCCCCGCCGGTCGCCCGGCAGGGACGCGGCCCCGCTAATCACGATGGTCTCCACCCGCAATGCAATCCCTTGGGTCTTCATCGATTACCAGGCAAGCGTGACGGGGATCGATCCAGGCGCTTCCTGGCGATGGCGCATGCCTCGATCCCCGTGTTGTGTCTTCCGTCAGGTTGGTGTCATCCCCCCGCGTTTTTTTCAAGTTCATCGAGCTTGGCGGGATCCGCAATGGCGACGTCCACGATGCTCTTGGGAAGGCCGCTTTGCTCGCACATCGTGCGGATCTCCTTCTCCTGATCACTGAACTCCATGATTTCGCGAATGGCCTCGATGTGTTCGAGCAACTCCTCGGGCGGAATGGCGTCCAGGGCCGGACCTTCGGCCTCGGCCTTCTTGCGGGCGGCCTCCTCTTCGGCCAGACGCTGCTTTTCCTTGAGCTCCTCCTCCATGGCTTTTTGGGCCCCGTCGATCGCGGCCTGGTCGACGCCGGCCAGTTCGATCATCAGGGGCTCGGCAACGTTGTTTTCATAAAGGAACTTCACCTTTTCGACATCCGACTTGTCGCCGACCTTTTCGAGCAGGCCCATGACCCTTTTACGTTCGGCGCGGCGCGCGGCCATTTCGTCCTTCACCGCTTTGAGCTTTTCATCGGTAATCTCCATGGAGCCGGTGATCACCTCGTCGGCCACCGCTTCGTTGATGAGCAGTTCGATGCCCTCGTCGCCGGAGAGGCCGCGCGCCTTTTCGATCAGCAGCTCGAGTTTGCGCGCTTCGACGATCCGGATCACTTCCGGGCGGCAGCGGGAAAGCTTGAAGCTGGGCCATGTCGCGCTGATATCCGTAATCAGCTTGTCGGCGGCCGCAAACGGCGCGTCCAGGTCCTCCAGGGAATAGGCCGCGACGGCCGCGTTGAAATCCTTCATCAGGGGCCGGCCGACCCTTTGCACATCGGCCAGGGCCTGCCGCAGCTCCACGAGGTTGCCGCCGTGTTTGGACACATTGTAGCCGGCCTCGTCCAACTGGCCGGCGATACGCTGAACCGTGGCTTCCAGATTTTCCGCGGACAGGTCCGTGTCTGCGAGCCCGACAAAGGCTTCTTCGATCGAAAGCCAGAGGGGTTTTACGGTGGTGGTTTCGCCTGTCGTCATTTTCCGTTCTCCTTTCCGGTGGGGGTTGATAATTTTGAAGGGGGCCGGCGGTTCCTGGCTGTCAGGCCGCCGTGAAAAAGGTTTCGATCGCGGCCCGCGTTTCCTCGGGCGCCTCCTCGGGCAGATAGTGGCCGCAATCCAGAGCGCGCCCCGATACCTGCGGGGCCCATTCGCGCCACGGGGTCAACACGTCGTACAACTGGCCGACGATGCCGCGGCGGCCCCAGAGCACATGCAGCGGGCAGGTCAGATGCCGTCCCCTGTCCTGGCGGTCAAGCTCCAGGTCGATACCCGCCGCGGCGCGGTAGTCCTCGCACGAGGCGTAAATGGTGCGGGGATCCTTGAAACAGCGCAGGTATTCGTCCCAGGCTTCCGGTGTGATCGCACCCTCGGTGTGCAGGCCCTTCTTGAATTTCTGAGTCATATAGTGCTCTGGATCGGCCGCAATCATGCCTTCCGGGAAATCATGGGGCTGAATCAGAAAAAACCAGTGAAAATAGCCGCGGGCAAACGCCATGTCGGTATTCTCGTACATATACAATGTGGGCAGGATGTCCAGCAGGACCGCTTTGCGGACCTGTGCGGGAAAATCAAGGGCCATGCGGTGAATGACCCGTGCGCCGCGATCGTGGCCGGCCGCGAAGAAGCGCTGAAACCCGAGCGTCTCCATTACCGTGACCTGGTCCCGGGCCATGGCCTGAAAGCTGTAGTTTTCATGGTTGGCGCCGCCGTCCGGCTTGGCGCTGTCGCCATAGCCGCGCAGGTCGGTGGCCACCACCGTGAACCGACGGGCCAGGGCCGGCGCAATCTTGTGCCAGATCACGTGGGTTTGGGGATAGCCGTGCAGGAGCAGGAGCGGCGGCCCGGTGCCCGCCGAGCGCAGATTGATCTCGACGTCGGGCGCGACGCGTATCCGTTGTTGGGTGAAGCCCTCGAACATGCCCGCCTCCTGGGCGAAAGGGTTTGGCCGGCGCGATCGCCGGCCGTTAGACGCGTGAGGCGATCGCCTCGCCCACCTGGTCCGTGGCGGCCCGGCCGCCCATGTCCGGTGTGCGTTCGGCATCACTCACCAGAAAGGCCTCGATGGCCTTTTCGACGGCCTGCGCCGCCTCGGAATGCCCGAGGTGCGCGAGCATCATGGCCCCGGCCCATATCTGCCCGATGGGATTGGCGATGCCCTGGCCGGCGATGTCCGGGGCCGAGCCGTGAACCGGCTCGAACATGGACGGGTAGCGCCTTTCCGGATTGATGTTGGCCGAAGGCGCGATCCCAATGGTGCCCGTCACCCCCGGTCCCAGGTCCGACAGGATGTCGCCGAACAGGTTGCTGGCCACCACCACATCGAATCGGTCCGGATGCATCACGAACTGGGCGGCCAAAATATCGATATGGTATTGATCCGTGGCCACGTCCGGGTAGCGGGCCGCCATGGCCCGGAAGCGTTCGTCCCAATAGGGCATGCTGTGGAAGATGCCGTTGGATTTGGTGGCGGAGGTGAGATGTCGGGCCGGCCGCCCGGCCGCCAGCCGGAAGGCGTAGTCCATCACGCGGTCCACCCCCTTGCGCGTGAAGACGCTTTCCTGGATCACCATTTCCGCCTCGGTGCCCTCGTAGATCCGCCCGCCGATCTGGGAATACTCGCCTTCGATATTCTCGCGGACGATCATGAAGTCGATCTCGCCGACCTCCCTTTTAATCGGGGCTTCAACGCCCGGCAGCAGCCGCACCGGCCTAAGGGAGATGTATTGCTGGAACTGCCGGCGGATCGGGATCAGGAGACCCCACAGGGAAATATGGTCCGGCACACCCGGAAAGCCCACCGCCCCGAGATAGATCGCATCGTAGCCGCTCAGTTGTTCGATCCCGTCGGCGGGCATCATCACGCCGTGCTTCTGGAAGTAGGTGCAGCTCCAATCGAAGAAATCCCACTGGATATCAAAGCCGAACCGTTTGCCGCACGCGTCCAGTACGCGAATTCCCTCGGGGAGAACCTCCGTTCCGATACCGTCGCCGGGAAGCACCGCGATGCGATGGTGTTTCATGCCAAAAACCTCGATCACTCCAGTAATGGGGTTATATAGTCATTGTGCCGTCCGGGACCGGGTACGGGTTGTTTCACCGCCAGTGCCTTCCGGGCCGGCCGCTTGCATTAATGAGAATAATCGGAACGAATTGTCAATGGGAAGCATCCCGAACGTCCGTCGTTCCGGGGGGCGCGAATCCGGCCGCCGGCCCTCTTCAAATTCGCGAAATCCTGTTTATGGTGTAATCAACAAATTGTTCATCCCCAGCCGCATGCAACAATGGCGGTGCAAACAAGGAATCCGGCCATGCGACCGCACCTCGTTATTTGGGTTTTGCTCATGGGCGCCTGCACACTGAGCGCCCCCTGGCTTTATGCCGCCGATTATCGCTGCCCCCCGACGGCGCCCGACATGAAGGGGCCGTTTTACAAACCCGGCGCGCCGCTGCGCGACACGGTGGGCCAGGGCTTTCTTTTGACCGGAACGGTCAAGTCGGCCGCCGACTGCGCGCCCATCGCCAAAGCCGCCATCGAGTTCTGGATGGTCAACCCCGAAGGCGAATACGACGACGCGCATCGGGCCACGGTCGTCTCCGACGATTCGGGAAATTATCGCTTCGAAAGCCACAACCCGCCCGGCTATGCCTTTCGCCCGCCGCACATCCACGTGCGGGTGACCGCGGCGGGCTTCGACCCGCTGGTGACCCAGCACTATCCTGAAAAGAACGCGACCAAGGCCCGCTTCGATCTCGTGCTGATACCCGGGAACTGAACGCCGGCCGGATGGCGGTCATTCGCCCCCGAAGGACTTTACCTGCGACCACCATCCCAAAAGCGCGCTTGACGCGTTCGTGGTAGGCCTTATATTTAAGTGTTTGCTTATTAACTTATCTTTTATTTGTATTTGAAAAGAAGCTCATGCAAGCCGCCGACATATTCAAGGTCCTGAGCGTGGAGACGCGCGTTAATATCATCGAACTCCTCAAGGCCCGGGGGACCGCCGGTGCCAAAGAGATCTCGGAGGCGCTGGGCATCACGGCGGCCGCGGTCTCTCAGCACCTGAAGATACTCAAGCATGCGGGGCTCGTTCGCAGCGAGCGGCATGGCTACTGGATACCCTACGCCATCGATGCGCAAGCCCTGGAAAATTGCCGGGAGCTCCTGACCGAAGTTTGCTCCTGCGGATGCGGGGGAACGGGATCGTTCAAGGAAACGGATCCGGAAAGGTCCGATTTGGCGTCCTTGGAACAATACGCGCGAGCGCTTGAACAGGAGCTGGATGCCGTCCGGCAGCGGATGAGAGCGCTAAAGACCGCCAAATAAGCAAAAATTTTTATCCTATAGTTAAGTTTTTGCTTAATTGCTTTATTAGAAAGGGGGTGATGACGATGGCAGAAAAGAAAGGCGGATGCGGATGCGGATGCATCGAGACGAAGCCGGCCGCTGAGAAACCGTCCAAAGACCAGAAGCAGGTCCGCAAACCCAGCTAGTCCAACCTAATGGGCGCGCAGGGGTGCTGTGGCGTCTATGCGTCCCCTGCCGCCTTTTTACGGTCTCGCACGCGGGTCCCGCTGGATTCAGCCGAACCGGAAGAGAACGGCATCGAAGTTCTGGATGCGTCCGTCGCGGATGACGATGCCCTCGGCCTCGAGCATCCGGACCTTCTCGTTTAAGGCCGCGCCTCGTGTTTGCCCCTTGAATCCACCCATCCGACCGGATGAGGCCACCACCCGGTGTCAGGGCACCTCGGGCGCGTATGGATTGTTCTTCATGGCCTGGCCCACGCTCTGGTAGGCCCGGGTGCCCAGGGTGTGGGCGATTTCCTTATAGGTCGTAACGCGCCCCGGCGGCACCTGCCGCAATAACGCGTAGGCCTTGTCGGCAAACGTCTTCATGATCGTCCCCCTTCAGGCTGTCCGGTCGTAGCTTATGTTTGATCCTGTTTTGATTATGTCGCCATCATCCGCGCAATTTCCGCCATGCTGCGGCCGAGATCCTTGGCCGAGTCAATCCCCTCATCGTCCCCCTGATAGCCGTCGGGGTGGTTGGACCAGGCCGCACCGCCGAAATGCGCGCCGTCCCCCACAATGATCATCCCATGGATCATCATGGCCGCATGCACCCCCTGGATGGTCAGCTCCTGCCCGCCGTTGCGCGAGCCGCCCACGGCGATGGCGCCGCCAAGGCGATTTTTCAGCCTGAATCCGTTGCGGCGGAATAGAACCGTCCGGTCCAGAAAGGCCTTGGCCTGGCTGGTCATCGATCCCATGTAGACCGGGGTGGCCAGAACGATGCCGGCCACGGCAGGCTCGGCCAGTTTGGGAATCAAGGTTTGAAAGTCATCGCGCTGGCTGCACATCACGCCCTTCTTTTTGCAAGCATCGCAGGCGATGCAGCCGTTGATTTTCAAAGGCGCCAGATCGATCAATTCCGTGGCGATCCGGTTGCCGGAGACCACCCTGACCGCCTCGAGGCATTGCGTCAGCAGGAAATGGGTGGACTTGTTTTTACGCGCACTGGCCGACACGCCGATAATCTTCATAGCTTGTTCTTCCTTGTTTTCGATAAAAGGTTCGCATTGGCCTGCACGCCCGTCAGCGATTTTCAGATCCCCCCCGCATGACAGAGTGGTGGCGGCATCCATTTCGGTATGCCGGCATGAGCACCCTGCCGTATCAGGGGACGGTCAGGAAGGCAATATCATCGTCGGTGTCGGCGAGACAATCCCAACCGTCGCTTCTATAGAGGCCGGGTTTTCCGGCCTGCCGGTAGTTGCCGTCGCAAAGGTAGTCGGGCAGGGTTCGGACATCCCCCAGCCGGGCGTTCAGGTAGAGGTACAACAAATCGCTTTGCACCTTGACCCGGGCACCTCTTCGGGGATAGCGGGTGAAATCTTCGAAAGGTGATTGCAGCGCGATCCAGCCCATGACGTTGCCCGGGCGAAGGCGTTTGAACCGCGCCAAATTCGATTGGAGGGCGACGATAGCGGGCGGATGCGCGCTGCAGGCTTCGATCAGGGCGACCATGTACTGCTGCAAACGGTTTTTCGTCGCCTGCGGTTTGTAGCTCAAGATCGCCAGCGCATTTAGCACGCCCCGGTTCCACCCCTGATCGCAAAGACTGCCATAAAAGATGGACTGGCAGAACTCGGTGTCGACGAATTCGGATTTTTCCAGTTCAGCCAGCGAGTTCAGCATGAACATGGCTTCGCTGATCAAGGCGCCCCTGAAGGCCACGGCGTCTATATCCAGCGGCGGAAAATGGCTGCGTAGCGTCTTCCAGGCATCCGGCCCTGCACGGGGGTGGCGCGCGATGCGCCGGGCCGTTTTCAGACAGCCTTCGGCCACGGCCACCCAGATAATCTTGCGTATTAGATAGCGGGAATATGGCAGGGCCTTGCAGGCGACCGCATAGATGCGGCCAAGCTGAACGATGCCTTTCTCGAATTGGCCTTGCGCCGCCAGCAGCAGGGCATGGGCGCGATAGTAGCGGGATAAATCGACGAAGGGCATGTTCGTCTGCTCGATCGCGCTTTCCGGCGTCGAAAGATCGGCAATCTGCGCATACCGGTCGAGTGCATCGACCACTGCGCGTGCATCTTTTATCATCTCCCATTGCGCCCGGATTGCAGATGCGTGGGCATTTGGGTCGCCCGTCAGCTTTTCGAAGTCCTCGCGGGAAATGTGCAAATCATCCAAGGCCTCGCGGTTTTTCAAAAAGCCCGACAGGCGTTCGTAGGCGGCAAGGCCTTCCGGCGCGGTGGCCGGCACGTCCTCCCAACTGAAAGGAAACCTCTGCGCCGGCGGGTCCCAACCAAGCAAGGCCAGCGCTCCGGCGAGCAGGCCCGCCAAGGTCAGACGCATCATGCCGCGCAGTTTCGGCTGACGGGATTGCACCATGCGGTCGATCCCCAGACAAAGGCCCGCCGCCAACAGCAAACAGGCGCCCATTGTCAGTTGCAGCACCACAAACCAGTTGTCGGTCTCCAGGTCGACGTACCCGTAGCGAAAGCCGATATCCGCCCCCGTGATGATGCTCAGAGGCAGGAGCAAAGCAAGAATGATAAACCGGTAAATAATTGTGGTGAACTTGGGTCTGGACATGGCCCGTCGGTGGTACCTTTTGAAGCCGTTGAGCGGACCGTGATGGCTTCAGGCGCGGACTTCTTCACGGCAGCCGCAGTAGATGCAATTCTTTCGAGCCACGCTGGTTTGATGGCCGCATTGGGGGCAGACGAACTTCTGAACAGGTTGAATGGTCAGTTCGACCTCGCGCTCCTGCCACAGCGGAACACCGGTAAATTCCGCAACCATGTCCGCGTAGGCGCGCGCCTTTTCAAATTGACGTCCCTCCTGGTCGATCAGGGCGTCACCCAGCAGTACCCCGGTCCAGCCGGTATGGTGGCTCCCCTCGCCCAGGAATCGAAACAGGCTGATCGGCGGCGAAATACGCTTGCGCCGCAGCTGGACATAGAAGATTTCGGTCACATTCCGCGCCCCGAAACCGTCGGACGTGAGGCCGTAATCGTCGCCGACCGCATAGCGTGCGATATCGACGTGCGCCAGGTCGTCGAACGCAAGGTGTTCACACTTGTTAATAAACCAAAAGGTAGTGAATGAGATCGTTCATTCATGACCCGGTAACCTGAGGGCACTCTATCAGGGGCGGGACGCAAAATTAAAGCCCAATGTACCCAAACCGAGGCCGCGCCGTCATTTTTCCCCTGATGTTTTCAGCTCAACGGCCGATAAAAACCCAGTGGCAACGCTCAAGGGCCCGTCACCGGCATGGGATGCTTCCTGTCGCCCGGCGGCTGTTGACAATGCCTCTTAAATATTATTTATTATTAGATAAATCATCCATATTCGCATCCTGCGCCACTGCGACGATGTCCTGGTTTGAGAATGCCGATACGCCGTCCGACCATGCTGAAGATCGTCTTGTTCCTGCTGCTGTTCTCCCAGCCCCGTCGCCGGCAG
>JASJCV010000165.1 GCA_030065275.1 Desulfobacterales bacterium
TAGGCCCCCTCCTTGATGGCCTCGACCGCCTGCTCGATCGTGCCGTAGGCCGTCATCATGACGATGGTGATGGCATCGTCGATGCGGCGCGTGCGGCGCAGCAGTTCCATGCCGCTCATTTCGGGCATCTGAATATCCGCCAACAGCAGATCGACGGGTTCGGTTTCAAGGATTGCCAGGGCCTCGCGGGCGCTGGCGGCTATCCGCACCTCGCAGTCGATCTCCAGGGGAATGGTACGCTGCAGTCCGTGCAGCAAATCGATCTCGTCCTCGACGATCAGAATGCAGTCCTTCAATGCATGCCTCCCCTCTCCAGCGGCAGCATCAGCTGGAAGCAGCTGCCCTTCCCGGGTGTGCTGTCCACCCGGATGTCTCCACCGTGCTCCTTGACGATCCCGTAACTGATCGAAAGCCCCAAACCGGTGCCTTGTTCGGTTTTCTTGGTGGTGAAAAACGGATCGAAAATCTGTTCGCGCTTATCAGGCGGTATGCCGGCCCCGGTGTCGGTGATGGCCACGACCAACATGTTGTCGGCCTTGTCCACGCTCGTGGAGATCCTGATCTCCCCGGACTGATCCATGGCCTGGCTGGCGTTCAGCAGGATGTTCATGTAAACCTGCTTCATTTTCTCCTCGTCGACCAGGACACGGGGCAAATCGGCGGCAAAGCGCCGCACGATGGCAATATCCCGTTTGCGGAACTGCGGCTCCAGGATGGCGACCACCGCCTCGATCCCGGCATGGATGTCGGCCAGCGCTTTGTGCGTATCCTGCACCCGGGCGAAATTGAGCAGGCCTTCGACGATCTGGGAGCAGGCCTGGGTGTGTTTTTTGATGACGCCGGCGTCCTCCTTGACCTGGTCGATGTCGGCCGTGTTTTTATAAATCAGGTTGGCATAGCATTTGATCACTCCCAGCGGGTTGTTGATCTCGTGCGCCACACCGGCCGCCAGTTGCCCGATGGCGGCCAGCTTTTCGGTCTGGGCCAGGTGCTTCTCCAGCTTGCGCCGATCGGTGACATCCCGGATGATGCCTTCGAAGCCCACCGGTGTTCCGTTTTCATCCGTCTTGAGGTTGGCCGTGACAAGGGCATCCAGGCGGGAGCCCCAGCGATTGACCAGTGATATCTCGTATTCCTTGACAAATCCCTGATCCTTGATCGTATCGAAAAGGATGGCCGCCGCGTGCCAGTCCCAGAAGAGCTGGTGTCCGGTCTCGATGGCCAGGGCCTCGGCCTTGTCCTCGAAACCGAACATCTGGATGCCGGCCTCGTTGATGTCGATCAGGCGTTTGCCCATGTCCCAGATGAAATTGGGGTCCCGGGAGGACTCGAACAACCGCCGGTATTTGGACTCCGAAGCCTTCAGCTCCTCGTGGGTCTGCTGCAATTCGGCGGCGACATTGCTAAAGGCGTCTTTAAGCTGATCGATTTCGTCGGTTCCCCCCGAGGCCTCGATATCGGCCGGTGCGGAATGCTCGCTTGGCCTGCCGACCAGTTTTTTGAAGTTGTTCAGCAGCCCTTTCAACTCGGTCACGACGGTGTAGTTGAACAGGGCGTAGAAGAGCACGATCAGGCTGAAAAGCAGCCCGCCGCCGAGAACGAAGGTCATCCAGGCCTGGCGTTTGATCTTGGTGAACGCAATGTCCACGGGGATATAGACCACATCCGCGGCGATGGCCTGCCCCATGCGGTCGCTGTAGTCGCTGTCCATGTCGGGGTAGCGCGCCAGGATGGCCGGGGGGGCCGCCGCCGGCTCGCTGTGGCAGCGCAAGCATTCGGGCTCGGCGTAGATGGCCCGAAAACGGGCGTAGAATGAACGCCCGTCCCGTTCAATGAGTCCCGACCACTCCCGCATACCGCGCTCGTCATTGAGGCGCGCGATCAAGGTCGTTTCGATGGTATCAGCCTTGTTGATCGGGTTGATCGGGTTGAGGGCGGCACGCTTGTAGCGGAAGTTCTTGAAACGGTCGTGCACCCGTCCCATGATCTCGCGCCCCACGAAGGAGGTCGACATGGCCTCGGGAATGAAATGATCGCCCGGCACCAGGGCATACATCTGGGGACGCAGGACATCCTTGACATAGGTGCGCGTGGCCTCTACGGCCGCGATATAGATTTCGGTCTCCTTGTAAATGTCGGCCTCCACCTGCTGCTTGCCCACCGAATAGACCACCAGCGAGGTGCCGATGCAGACCACCAACAGGATGAGTCCGGTCCCCAGCCGGAATTGCGTTTTAAGCGCCAGCTTTTTCATGACGTTCGATCACACCGGCCGCCGGCCGACGGCTTGATTCTCCTTTCGACCGCCTTACTTCTACCATATCGTTTCCTGCTTCGGTAGCCGCCGGCTGCGGATACCCGCAAATATGAGGAGGATGGAAAAAAATGAAAATCAAGCCCATTTGCACATTTATGCTTCCAGTCCTGACGGCCACGCTCGTTTGGGGCTGCGCGTCGCAGGCCCGCAAGACTGGCGACGACGTCCGCCGCGAGATCGCCCAACACTACGGCATCGACGGCTTCGGTCAAGTCGAGGCCCTCCGGTTCACGTTCAACGCCCGGGTCGGCGCCAAACAGGTCCGCCGGTCCTGGATGTGGAAGCCCGCCACCGGGGAGGTCACGTACGATGCGGACGGCCCGACCAAGGCCGTGACCTTTTTTCACCCCCTGGCGGCCGACGCCGCGGACAGCGGGAAGCGCGACCTGGACGCCAAGTTCGTCAACGACCGCTACTGGCTTCTGTTCCCGCTGCATCTGGCCTGGGACCAGGCGGCCGAGGTCGAGGATCAGGGCCGCGACCGGCGCCCCATCGGTGGGGACGAGGCCCGCCGCATCGAAGTGCGCTATCCGAGCATGGGCGGCTATACACCGGGAGATGTCTACGAACTCTTTGTCGGAAGCGACGGGCGAATCGCCGAATGGATTTACCGCCGCGGCGGCGAGGCCCGACCCACCCGCATGAGCACCTGGGAAAGCCACCGCCGCCTGGGACCGCTGTTGGTCTCCCTCGATCATCACGGCCCCGACGGTTTCAGGGTCTGGTTCAGCGACGTGGCCATTCGCGTGAAGGACCGCCCGGAGTGGATTCAACCCGGCGGTTGAGATGCCCCGGCAATTTCAGCGGGGCACCGATCGAGCGCTTCCGCCACGGCCTTATCGCGTTTGTAGACGTCTTCACGGAACAGCACCTGATCCTGGTCATCCACCATGGCGGTCAGATAAACAAGCAGGACGGGCGTGGGTCGGGATGGTTCGTAACGTCGTGTCTGAGCGCTGGCGAGGATATCCCGGATGCGGCCTATCGTCCACGGGTCGTCGGGGCTGTCGAGCAGCCGCTTGGCCAGTTTGAACGGCTTGTCGACCCGGATGCAGCCCGCACTGAAGGCGCGGTCGTTCCGTCCGAACTCGGATTTGTACGGCGTGTCGTGCAAATAGATGAAATGCTTGTTGGGCATAATGAACTTGACCCGCCCCACCGCGTTGTGCGGCCCCGGGGCCTGGACGATGCGGTACGGCAGATTGGCGGCGGTGTAGCTATGCCAGTCCACCGCCGCCGGGTCGACCGGGTGGCGGTCACGGTCAAAGACCTGCATGTGCTTTTTTTTCAGATAGTCACGATCCTCGCGGATTTTGGGAAGCACCGACTTTTGCAGAATACCCTGCGGGACCGTCCAGGTGGGGTTGAACTCCACACGGGTGACGGCCGAGCGAAAGGAGGGCGTTTCGCGATAGGGATCGCCCATTTGAATCCGGGCCCGCCAGATGATTGCGTTGTCATTGAATAAATAACCGCGGTAGCCGGCCATGTCCACCAGGATGAACGAGTCCGGCTGGTCGTGAAGCAGCCAGCGACAGCGTTCCAGGTTGACCCTCAGTTGGCGGACGCGGTCCCCAACCGGAACGTTCAGCGCCTTGAGCGTCGCCTCGCCGACCTCGCCGTCTTTATCGTTCACCTTGTCACTTTCCCGGTCGACGCGCGTCCTCTCCTGAAAACGCAGCACCGCGTCCGCGAGCGACTGGTCGTAGACCAGGGGATCGCCGTCGACATCGACGCGCAGGTCGCCGGTTCGTTTGAGCCGCGCCCTTAACAGCGGCACACGGGGATCGCGAAGGCCCACCGCCAGGAGGCCCCCTTCCGGGATCGGGTCCCATCCCCCGGTCGCCTGGATCCGACGATAATTGGCCAGCGCCGTGCGCAGACGCCGGTAGAGCGGATGGGACGGCGCCTGATTTTCGAGGTGCTCCCCAATCCGGCCGTCCGCCAGCGCCGCCGTCAGCAGATCGACACGATCCTTGCCGTCGGCCTTGGGCCTGAAGTTCCAGTCTTGATTGAAACGGGCGGGATCGAGGCATCCGTAGGCCAGCGCATGCGCCAGCCGGAAGAAACTGGCGCTGAGCAGGATGTCCAGATGCGCCTCCCGGCCTTCTGCGACCAAAACAGCCGGCGCCTGTCGGCTGGCCAGGCGCTGCAGGGCCGCCAGATGGAAATGCGCCGGGTCGAGACCGTGGGTCTCGGCCGCCCGAACGGCGGCAACCATGGTCCTTACGTGCGCCGGATCCAGCCACGCCGGTCGAAAGGCGCGCCGTTCGTAGAAAAGAATCAGCTGCGGCCCCGGATCGTATCGATCGTCCACCAGTTGAAGGTTATCGACGGCCGCCCGGAGCGCCTCGGGCGTCTGCGGAAAAGCGGCTTCGGCGCCGCCCCCCGTCATGCCCGGCAAGGCGAGGGCCATTATCAGCAGCATCGTTAAACGCATGGTCCTGAACCTTCCGTTCATTCGTCGCCCGCCATGGTGATGCGGCCCCGCTATGGTAAATTGCAGCCATGGCAGGCGGTCATATTTTAAGCGGTCCCTGTATAAACCATTATCCCGCGAAACGAAAGACCGGGGCTTGCGGACAGGGTTTGAAAACAGCCGCGAAACAGGTTAGTATGCCGATCCTAAAAACGTATCCATATCAGACCCGATAAACAAGTGAGGAACCGTTATGCTCAAGCTCGGAGAAAAAGGAACCATCCTGCAACGTGACAAGCAAACCTACGCCATCGCCCCCCACATGCCCTGCGGCATCACCACCCCCGCCCAGCTTCGCAACATTGCCGATGTGGCCGAGAAATACAACTGCCAGGCCCTGAAGCTGACCAGTGCCGCACGGATCGCCATCATTGGTCTGCAGGAAGAAGACATCGACCAGATCTGGAAAGACCTGGGCATGGTCCCCGGCCATGCCGTGGGCCTTTGTGTTCGCAGCATCAAAGTCTGTCCGGGGACGGATTACTGCCGCCTGGGCCTCCAGGACAGCCTGACGATGGGCATGCGGCTCGACGATCGCTATCATGGTATGGAACTGCCCAACAAGATGAAGATGGGGGTCAGCGGATGCACCAATAATTGCGCCGAGAACTGCATCAAGGACATCGCGCTGATGGGCAAAAAATCGGGCTGGACCGTGACCGCTGGCGGCAACGGCGCCAAGAAACCGCGCCTCGCCGACCACATTGCCGAAGATCTGGACGACGACGCCGCCGTGACCCTGATCGACCGCATCATTGATTACTACCGTGAAAACGGCAAGCGCGGCGAGCGCATCGGCCAGATGATCGACCGGCTCGGCCAGGAGACCTTCATGCAGGCCGTTACAGCCTGACCGGGCGGCTCGGCGCGAATCAGCGATCGTCTTCATCGGGATCGGTATCGGCGCCGAACGTGGCCGCGGGAAGACTTCAGCGCCAACGGCCGCCGTTACCGATGCCCCCCTTCCGGCTTCGGGATCGACAGGACCGGCGGGGATTATCCATCCGGTGTGGAAACGCCACACCCGTAACTCTGCAGCGGTATGACGACATGCGCATTCTACTCGTCGAAGACGACGCCAAAATCGCCTCGTTTGTCCTAAAGGGGCTCAAAGCCGAGGGCTACGCCGTCGACCACGCCGAGGACGGTGAAAATGGGCTGCACCTGGCGCTGACCGAACCCTACGATGCCGCCATCATCGACGTCATGCTGCCGCGGCGCAACGGGCTGGAAGTCATCCAGGAAATGCGCCGCCACCATCGCAGCACGCCAGTCATCATTCTCAGCGCCCGCGCGTCGACGGAAGACAAGGTGACCGGCCTGCAGACCGGCAGCGACGATTATCTCACCAAACCCTTCGCCTTTTCGGAGCTGCTGGCCCGCCTGCAGGCGCTCATGCGCCGCAGCAGCGGCGCCGCCGAGCCCACCCAGCTCAAGGCCGGGCATTTGAGCATGAACCTGATCACGCGCGAGGTCTTCCGGCAGGGCCAGAAAATCGAGCTGCAGCCCCTGGAGTTCTCCCTGCTCGAGTATCTGATGCGCAACACCGGCAAAGTGGTCTCCAAAACCATGATCATGGAGCACGTCTGGGACTACCACTTCGATCCCCAGACCAACGTGGTCGAATCGCGCATCTACCACCTGCGGGAAAAAGTCGACAAGGGCTTCGACACCAAAATGATCCACACCGTCCGCGGGGTCGGCTATGTTCTTAAAACGCCTGAGAGCCCTTAGCCGTTCGCTGGCTTTCCGCCTGACCCTCTGGTACGCCGGCATCTTCGCGCTCTCGTCCTGCCTGGCGTTCATCATTTTCTACTATCTGATCATCGATGTCCTGCGCGAACAGACCGATGGGAACCTGCGCCGCCAGCTGAGCGCATTCAGCGGTATCATGCAGCTGGAGGGCATTGCGGGCGTGCAGCAGATTGCGGCCATGGACGCCCTGTCGGGGGGCGAGGAAAAGCGTCTGATCCGGCTCCTCTCACGGTTTGGCACTGAATTCACCACCGCCGACAGCGATTACTGGCAGGGTGTCGGGGTGAATGCCGAGGCCATCCGCCGTCTGCTCACGGGCGGCCGCCCGGTGATCGAGACCGTGGTGCTGGATGAGCGGCGGATCAGCCTGCGCATCATATACGGCACCATCGGCCCGGGCGTGATTATGCAGCTGGGACACTCGCTGGCAGACGAAATCCGGCTGGTGACCGCCTTTCAACGCCTGTTTCTGGCCACCATCGGCATCATGTTCGTTCTGGCGGTCGCCATCGGCTGGTTTCTGGCCCGACGGGCCCTATCTGGGGTGGGCGGAATCGCCGCCGCCGCCCGCAAGATTTCGGACGGCGATCTGCAAACCCGCGCGCCCGTCACCGGTCGGCAGGACGAAATCGATCAATTGGCCGGGACCCTGAACCATATGCTCGACCGCATCCAGACCCTGATCCGCGGCATCGGCGAAATGAGCGACAACATCGCCCACGACCTCAAAAGCCCGGTGACGCGCATCCGGGGCCTGGCCGAGATCACGCTGACCACAGCCCCGTCCGACGACGACTATGAGAACATGGCCGCCAGCACCATCGAAGAATGCGACCGGTTGCTGGAGATGATCAACGCCATGCTGTTCATTTCGCGGGCCGAAGCCGGCGTGCGCGAAGTCCGCCCGGAAACCATCGCCTTGAAGACCCTGGTGGGCGATGCCGTTCGCCTGTTCGAGACCACGGCGGCGGACAAATCGCTGGGCCTCACCTTCGCGACCGGGGCGGACGCCCGTGTGCAGGGCGACGCCCGGATGATTCAACGCATGATCGCCAACCTGCTGGACAACGCCATTCGCTACACGCCGGCCGGCGGTAAGATCGACGTTGCGCTCACGACAACGGCCGACGGCGGCGCCCGGATCGATTTCAGCGATACGGGCATCGGCGTGGCCGCCGAAGACCGCGAGCGTATCTTCGAACGCTTCTACCGCTGCGACCCCAGCCGCACCGAATCCGGCAGCGGCCTGGGCCTCAGCCTGGCGCGCGCCGTGGCCCGCGCCCACGGCGGCGACATCAGCGTCGAGAGCACGCCCGGTGAAGGCAGCACTTTCAGCGTAACCTTGCCGCTAAAGCCGTAGCGCCGGTCATCCGCTTCTGTTCCCGCTGTTCCTTGCCGAGGGGAGACACCGTCGCACCCAAACCAGCCTTTTAATCAATCGCTGAGGATACATTTGGCTGTGACTGGGATAGGTGCCACACGCTGTTCCATCTTTAAGAACAATCAAAAAGCCTGAGAACTTCCATATTAATTGGAGCTGTCTGCAAATTTGGAAGGGAAGTATTACTACGTATAGATAGCAGATAGTACAAGTTCGACTGGTTTGCAGATAGGATAAAGGTATCTGTAAAATAACGCCTGAGCTCTGCTGAACCCTGAAAGTGTGCCAAGCTGTTAATTGGAATTCTTTATCAGTATGGCCCGAGAAACCGCTGAGCGATAGGTGGCAGCTGCAGCGATTTGCTAGCCAATAATGTTTGCTTTCCAACGGGACAACTCCATTCACATTTACGACAAAATTTAATGACCTTGACCCGCTTTGAGAATCCTTCTGGAACCTGTTCTTTAGCTTCAGTGTTATTTTGGTGAATCTGAATATAGCAAGTTGGGCGTGAATAGCTTCCGTCCCTTCCAGGACAGATGGTCTGATTATAGGTCTTCGATGAATAGATTATCTCATCAAAAGCATTTTGTGGACACGCCTTACGACAGAAATCATCACAATGAACACATGGATCGAATTCTGAAGGTCCGGTGGACGGAATGGGAACACTCAGTCCCATGGCGCGCAAACGGACTCGGGGGCCGAACTCAGGCGTCACCACCATATTGTTCCTTCCGATACAACCCAACCCGGCCATGACAGCAGCATCTTTCAAATAGATCCCACCTTGCTCAATGAAATAAGGAAAGTGAAATACATCGATATCGAAATTGGCCGGAATCCACTCACACAACGATTTAATGGCATTGATCAGCAACTTGTTCCCCGATGGCGATATCTGACCGTACCACCAGTCCAGCTCAGGTTTGTCCTCCGGATGCTCCACGGCAACGGCAAGGATCGACCTTGCCTCTTCCGGCCATCTCACTTCTCCTGGATTGGGTTCCATCTCGCCTTCAAGGGTTCCTAAAACTTTGTCAAGGATCGGCAATTGTGGAGCGAAAACGAAAGAGGGTGCCACCTTCAAGTCGTCTACATTGGCAAATCCCGCCAGATGTACTCCGAACTGCTTAGCCTTTTTGAGAATGGCGGATGAAGCGGAAAGTAATTCTTGATTTGTCATGGCTATTACATTCAATGATAGCTTTTATTCAATCGAATCTTGCTCGATCGGAACTGTTTGAATTTTCATTTATTGAGTACCTGCAATTATCCACTGGTGTCAAATACTGTGATACTCCACTGTGAAATTCCCTCCCATAAAAAGACCGATTACTGAGTCAATTGCAGTAAGATAACTGTCCCGTTCAGCCTTAAGCGTACCGGCGTTAACAAGATCCTTATGGATCTCACGTGCTCCATAAATGCCATGGCTGTCAGCGTGCAGCAGTCTGATTTTGTACTGCAGTTTAAGGTTATCAATCCTGCTTTGTGTTGTCCACTAATCTAGCGTAAATTACCACAGTTACCCCACAGTTGCATAAAAAAGATGGCAAAAATGGTAAAAAACTTAATCAGCGTTGAACAAAATAGATATCAGCCTCTCTATTTAGCGCTAAACCAACGGTGCACTGAAGGATCGGGTCTATTGTAGGCCATCTTTTTTACCCCCATCTTATTATTATTAGGGGGAAAGCCGGAGGACTCCAAATCCTACGTTGGCAAGCGTTCGCAGTAAATTACTACGGCTTCACGCTTGCCGCCTTGACTTTGGAGCCCTCCGACTTTTGCAACAATGGGG
>JASJCV010000166.1 GCA_030065275.1 Desulfobacterales bacterium
ATAAAAGGCAGCCAGCTTTTGACCGACTGCCCTTAAGGAAAAGCGTGAATGTTGGAGTCATTCACTTGTAAAAAAAATAACGCATCGCGATGGGAAGGCAAGGGGGGGGGTCTTCAATTGCCGGAAAAGACGTGAGCGCCTACCCGATGTCCGTTTGCAATTATTGAATGATGACAGGCCCGATTTAAAAAAATTGGGGCAAGGCTGGTGCCTTGCCCCATCGGAGGAGAGAAAGGAGGCTGACGGGCTTTTTAGGGCCTTGTCAGTTGTGTAGTATATGCAGAATGTATGCCAGTAATCAGAAATATAATAATTATGAGTTATTACAATATTTTGAATCTAATCGACCAACGTGTGGTCGTGAAACCGAGACGCAGAATGGTCAGCAGTGATGACGACCGTTGTCAAAAAAACGACACCAATGGCGGAGCTTGGAGAAACAACCGCTGTCCTTTAAGCAGAGGGCTCACTGCACGAAGCGCACGCCGATACCCTGTCCATCCATCCGGACGATCTTTCCGCGCCGCTTGACGTCGTCCTGATTGGCGGCAAACGGTCCGGCCACAATGATATCGCCGCCAACGCTGAAGCGCCCTTTGACCTGTATGTAGGTCCCACCGGCACTCAGATTCTTGATGATGCCTTCGAACAACTGACGGTTGGCGGCAAAATGCGTTTCCACGAAACAGGTTTTACGGGTGTGCAGGCGGGTATTGCGCGATTTACTACCACGCCGCCGCAGTATCGGGTTTGATTTGGATCGTCCGGTCTGGGGTCTTATGCGTTTCACCATGTCATCACCGTTTATTTGGAAAGCATGGCTGTTGTTACAGCTGACAGCCACAGCGCTTGTTATCGTCATCGATCGTGAGGCGAGGAAGCTTATCGAACGTTTAGGAGCATAGTTGAACCCGTGGGATCGGCAGTCAAGCCCCGGCAGAAAAAAGTCGTACAATCTTACCACAAAGGGATCGAGAATGCATTTAATTTTTGATCCAACGCGCCACCGTCCGCGGTCTTTGTTTTTGTTGCGTAATCTGGGCAACTCCGTGTGGGGCCCCCCTACGTTAGGTCTTGGACGCGGCCGTATCGAGGCATCGCGGGCCTGCCTTGACGGGACTGGACATTTCTTCCTATAAAGTCCCTGCCGATTGAGGCGCGGTCGACGGCCGTTGGATGGCGCCACAAGGGCGTTTCCGGCCGGAAGGATTGTCAGCGCCTGCTGACCGATCGATTTGAGGCCTGACACCGAAGCAAACCCCATAATTGAGAGGTGAACCGATGATTCAACGCCGATTGCCCCACCGCGCTGTGTCCGCCCTGACGGCCCTGGCCCTGCTTTACATGCAACTTGGGAGCGTTCTTCCGGTTCAGGCGGCTATCGTTTCGAGCGTGCAGGTGATCGCACCCGGCGAGGCCGATGACCAGCGGAGCCGGATACGGGGCATGCTCGCCCGGAAGGACGTATGTCGACAGCTGCAGCAGTGGGGTGTCGACCCCGCAGAGGCGCAGGCGCGCATCGACAGTCTCGACGAAGCGGAACTGGCCCAGCTGGCCGCGCGTATCGATACCCTGCCGGCCGGCGGCGGTGCGCTGGAGGTGATCGTCATATCGGCCCTGATCGTTTTTCTGGTACTGCTCTTCACCGACATTGCGGGCTACACGGATGTCTTCCCTTTTGTTCACTGACCGAAGGGCGCGGGTGGTTTACCGGCGGTCCCGTGGCCGACGCCAAGGAGATCGGGCGTAGCCGCCCATCGCATGGCAGGCTGCTGGGCTTCCCGGGTTTTCAGCCCCCCTACGGCCCCATTGGAAAATATCCGCCAGATTAAAAGCGTTCGATCAATTTGTCGATCAGGTAGGTGCTTTCACGCAAGGCCTGGCGGCTGAACGGGTCGAACCATTCGGCGACCTGGCGGAAATGCTTCTCGAAGACGGCCTTGTCGTCGTTGGCGATCATTTCCAGATTGGAGCGGGCGCAGTCCAGATATTCCTTGAGCAGTGCACGCCGCTCGGGGGAGGCGAAGATGATTTCGGAATACAGTCCGGCATCCTGGGCGAAAAGCCTTCCCACCATGCCGAATTCGAGCCGGTAGATGGGGCTCGAATACTCGAGGGCCTCGTCCAGGCGGACGCGCTTTTCATAGAGGAAGCGCCCGAAGATAAAGGTGGCGAAATGCCGCAGGGCCTGAACGATGCTCATGATGTCGTCATGGTCTTCGGCCGGGGTCGTCATCACAATGGCCCCCCAGTCGGCAAACTGGTCCAGCAGCCATTGGCAGGCTTTCGGCGACCGCCCCGGCGTGGCGACAACGACCTGTTTGTCCATCGTGGTGGTCACCGGCCCGAAAAGGGGGTGCAGTCCGACCACGGGGCCCGGGTGGGCCGCCAGCATGGCCTCCAGCGGGGCCTGCTTGACGCTGGTGACGTCGGCTAGTACGCAATCGGCGGGCAGGTGCGGACCCAGGCGGCGGGCCACCGCCGGTGTGCTGGCGATGGGGACGCTGATGATCGCCAGGTCGGCTTCCTGGCACAGCACACCGACCTGCGGCCAGTCATCGCGATCCAGACAGCGCATCCGATAGCCGGATTTACCGAACCAGTCGTAGAGGTAGCGCCCCATGGCGCCGCAACCGCCGACCATCAGAACGTTGGCGCCGGGGCGGATGCCGCGCCGCGCCAGCTGCGCGGTCTGCTCGACCCGTGACTGGCGCAGGATGCGCCGAAAAATGTCTTCGAGATAGTCGGCATCCAGCCCCACGGCCCGCCCGATGCGGCGTTTTTCCGAAATCAGGTTTTCTTCCCGGGCCGGATGGTAGACCGAGAGACCATGAGTTTTTTTCAACTGCAGGACTTTCTCAACCTGCTCCTGGCGCTCTTTGAGGAGGGCCACCATGTCGTGGTCGATGGCGTCGATGGCCTGGCGCAAGCGTTCGAGCTGGTCTTGGGCCTCACGGGTGATGGGCTGCTCGCTTGGGGACATGGATTTCCTTCCTGGCTTCTGGCGGGTTCACAGCCGGGGGCGGTAGCATGCCCCCATGGCCGGGGTGTATACCGATATGTGCGTGGTCCGGTCCCCATTCACCAGATGCGGTGCTTTTAGGTAGGCATGGACCGATATTGCGGCCTTCTTCGGCCCGGCAACGGGGATGACCGTGATCGCGCGACGGTGGTAGCCATCGGCTGCCGCCGTCCTTTCGAGGCCATCGAGGGCGGCCAGGGTGGCGGCATCGACGGCATAGACTTCACCCTGCACCGCCTCCCCGGCGCCCGGCCGGTCGATCAGGCAGGGGGAGTGGCGTTCACCGCTGAGGACAAGGGGAAAGGCTTCGACGGTCTGGAATTCACCCACCCGGCGCGCGTTACCCAAAAAACGCGCGTGGTTGGGAAAACCGCTTTTCAACGTGCCGTATACGAATACGAGCGTCTCCACTTTTATCCCCTTCCACGATATATCGCGGCGGCGGCCGCACCGGGGTTGCCAAGTCACGGCCGTCGATTCACCTTTAGGTTCACGCCGGCGATTTCGGTTGGCACTCTATCCATCGTTGGCCCAATAATCAATAGCCCTGCCGGGAGATAGGATATGACCCTCTGTGTAATCAATCCCTACGATCGGGAAGTGGTCGCCCGATTGGCATTCGATAGCGGCCCCCGGTGCGAGGCCGCGCTCCGGCAGGCAGACGAAACCTTCCAACGCTGGCGATTTACCCCTCTGGACGAACGTATCGCCGTCATCCGGAAGGGGCTCGATTATTTCCACCGCCAGCGCAAGATCATCGCCACCGAGATAACGGCCCAGATGGGCAAACCGGTCCGCGAGTCCCGCAATGAACTCAAAGGTTTCTTCGAGCGGGCCGGTTACATGCTGGAAGCCGCGCCCGCGGCGCTGGCCCCGGATGTCCTGCCGGTTCAAGATGGGCTGGCGCGCATGATCCGTCATGAGCCCCTGGGCGTGGTGTTCGACATCGCCGCCTGGAATTATCCCCTCCTGATCGCCGTCAACGTGGTGGTGCCGGCCCTGGCCGCCGGCAATACGGTGGTGCTGAAGCACAGCGCCCGGACGCCGCTGTGCGGCCGGCATTTCGAAGAGGCCTTCCGTCACTACCCGGGTCTGATAAATCATCTGGTCCTGAACCATACAGACACCGCTGCCGTCATCCAGGACCCGCGTGTGGCCCATGTGGTTTTTACCGGGTCGGTGGAGGGCGGCCGCCGCATCCAGCAGGTCGCGGCCGACCGGTTCATCGGTGTCGGTTTGGAACTGGGGGGTAAAGATCCGGCCTATGTCGCCGCCGATGCGGACCTGGCCATGGCGGTGCCCCTGATTGTGGAAGGGGCCTGTTATAACGCCGGCCAGTCCTGCTGCGCCGTCGAACGTGTCTACGTCCATCGCGAAGTCTACGAGGCGTTCGTCACGCAGGCGCAGGTGGCCATGCGCGTCTTTCGGCCGGGCCCTCCGATGGACCCCTCCACCACCCTGGGACCGCTGGCCGATCGGGGCGCACTGGTACGGCTGGAAGACCAGGTCCGGGATGCCATCGCGCGTGGTGCCCGGCTCGTCAGCGGGGGCGAGCGCTGCGGAGAAGACGGTGCGTTTTTTGCTCCAACCCTGCTGGCGGACGTGCCCGATACGGCCGACGTTATGCAGGCCGAGAGCTTCGGGCCGATCCTGCCGGTTCAGGTCGTCGCCGACGACCGCGAGGCGCTGGCCCGCATGAACGCATCCCGCTACGGCCTGACCGCATCGGTTTGGACCCGCAGCCGGGAAAGGGTCGACTGGCTGGCCGATCGCCTGGAGGCCGGTACCGTCTACCAGAATCGCTGCGATTATCTGGACCCGGGACTTCCCTGGTCCGGCGTCAAGGAGAGCGGTCGCGGGGTCAGCCTTTCCAGTTACGGCTACCACCATCTCACCCGGACCAAGAGCTTGCATTATCGCACGGGCGCTTGAAGCGGTCAGTATCCTTCCGTAGTAGAACCCCTGGCGGTCGCCAGGGTTGTTTTATCTACGGTCCAATTGACAAGACGCCCCAGGATTCCAACTAGATAAGATAGCGGCGCAAGCGACGTCTGACTTGGATGACCCCTCCCAAACAGCCTTGGCGGCAGCCTTTTACGGCGCTGGCCCTGCGACTCCCAATACCTGGCCGATGGGCGGATTAAACGCGCCTTAAGATTCTACCGCCAGGCGGTAGACAGCCAGGAGGCGAGCGATGAAACCTAGACGACTGTTGTGGACGATTGGTGCCCTGGTCGTGTTGATGATGGTGGGCGGCAGCCTGCCGTCATTCGGTCCCGCCGTCTGGGCCGACGCGATTGCTGAACGGGCCTGGGTGCCCCAGGGACTCCAGCCGTGGGGGCGGAAAAACGTGGCGGTCGATTTTGGCGCCCGGGGTCTGTGGAGTTATGACGGGCGCTGGATTCAGCTTTCGCGACTGGACCCCCGGCACATGGCGGGCTGGGGGGCAGGCCACCTGGCCATCGATTTCGGCGTGCACGGATTGTGGACTTACAACGGCCGGGTGTGGACCAGGATATCCCTGTAATCGCCCCGGATATCTTCGGTTTCATCTTTCACCGCGGATGGAGCGCACGATCGGCTGCGGTTCATTGGCAGGGGCATGACGATCGGTGCTGTGCCCGTAAAATGCGCCGCAAACAAGGGTGCCCCCGTCCGCTTGCCCGCTGATTCGCCCAAGCGTCGGCTGATCACGGTCACATCGCCCCGCAACGCCTCTATCCGGGAAATTGCCACAGCAGCATGACAGCCAGGCCGATCAGAACGGCGACGACCACGTGGTGACAAGCCTTATCGCGAACCATCCGAGTAATCCTTGAGCCATCGATAGACCGCGCGCAACTCATATCCGCGGGTGCCGTCGTTGCGCAGGATCTGAACAGGAAAAAGGCCCTCCCGCTCCAGGCGCTGAAGGTGCGCTTCATCCATTTCGAGCATGGCGGAGGTCAATGGAATGGATATGACCCGCCGCTGGTGGGAGTCGATATTTTGGCCGATCTGCTGGGCCAGGATGCGTCGTTGACGATTATTCATGATGTTGCCTCAACCCTGTCGCTGCGATGCCGGACGTCCCTGAGGAAATCTTCACCAGGCAACGCTGCATGCCGATGGGCTGGATCGCAGAACCGCAAGTTGATCCGAGATTGTGGACTGCCGGATCAACCCGAAAGAATCTCGTAAGCGAAGTTAAGTGCTGTCACGGTCCTTCGCTTGACAAATAGCGCCATTTACTTGATCCTGTTTCCGTCGTCCGCCCGGCTTGGCAGCATTCCAACGGTCGGATGGCGCGTCCCTTGCCATTGGATTCCCGCAATCCTGATCGTCATACCGCCCCCTACGGAGGACCGCCATGACATCCACCAACCTTCTGGCCACGAAAGGCATCCTGTGGAAAATCATCGAAAGCTACGGATACGATCCCGGGGATGTGTTTGCCCGTGTGGGGCTGACCCATGAAATGCTGCTGAAGCAGGGGGCCCGCGTTCCGCTCAAAACCCTCGATCACCTGTGGGAGGAGGTTACGGCCCTGATCAAGGATCCCTGCCTGGGGCTGCGCGCGGCCGAATTCTGGCACCCGTCGCATTTCAATGCGTTGGGGTATGCCTGGCTGGCCAGTTCCACCCTGCGCGAAGCCCTGAACCGCCTGGGCCGCTACATCCATGTGCTTTCTCAGGATATCGACGTCCGTCTTGAAGATACCGCCGAAGGACTGACCTTCACCCTGTCCGATTCGCTGGAGCATTCAGTGCGCATGGACTACGGAATGGCCACCGTGATGGCCATGTGCCGGATCAATTTCGGACCCAACCTGAAACCGGTGGCCGTGCGATTTATTCATCCCGAACCCTTTTGCGGTGAGAAGTATTTTGGCTTTTTCAAAGGGCCGGTTTACTTCGAAGCCGCCAGCGACAGCCTGACCCTGGCCGCAAAGGATGTCGACCTGCGCCTGCCGGGGGGCAACCCCCACCTTGCGGAGATCAACGACCGCATCATCATTCGCTATCTGGCGACCCTGAGCAACAGTGATATCGTTCACCGTGTCCAGACGGCGATCATCGAACTGCTGCCGTCCGGGCTCGTCTCGGATGAGAAAGTTGCCCAGAAGCTCTACATAAGCGTTCGCAGTTTGCAGCGTAAGCTTCAGCAATGCGGCACGTCGTTTCGCAAACTGCTGGACCGCACCCGCGAAGACCTGGCCCGGCAGTACATCTGTGACCGGGGTGTCGATCTCACGGAAATCGCTTTCCTGTTAGGGTTTTCCGAGCACAGCGCCTTTTCGCGGGCGTTCAAGCGCTGGACCGGGCAGACGCCCAGTGGCATGCGCCGGGACGCCTGCTGAAGGAACGAACGCCACGATCGTTCGACGGCATCGGTAATGGCCAGGGCCGTGCGGGCGGGATAACCTCCTGAAGGGGTGTGCGCCTTGACCAGAAAACGGCAAGCCACACTCCAGGGGCCGCTGGAATTTGGTCCTCGAACCAAATTCCAATGGAGTATGGCTTGCCGGTTGCGGGGGTTATTTACAGTGGGGGGAGAAAATGCGGCTCGACCGTTTCGGCCAATCTTTTGACCGCTTGCGCCAGATGGTGTTCGCCCGCGCGCCGGCCTCAGACGTCGAGACGACGGCCGTCGTGCGGGTCGAAAAGGTGAAGCCGCCCGGTGGGCACTGCGAGAGAGAGCCCTGCGGAAGCCTTGAAATCATGGACGTCGGGGAGGCGAATGGTCAACTCGGCCGCTGCATCGCCCACGCGCCCATAGACCAGCGTATCGGCGCCCAGAATTTCCACGTGGTCGACAACGAGATCGAGCATCACGCCCCCGGCGTCGACCACTTCGAAATGCTCCGGCCGGATGCCCAGGATGGCTTCACGGCTGCGGATGTCGGACGGTGCCGGTCCCGGCAGGGGCAGGTGTATATCGTTTGCAATGGCGACCTGGCGGCCGTCGGCGCTGACGCGGGCCTTAAGGAAGTTCATCGCCGGCGATCCGATAAATCCGGCCACGAAGCGCGTGGACGGACGTGAATAGACCTCCAGGGGCGAGCCGATCTGGACCGCCCGGCCGTCGTCCATCACGATCAACCGGTCTCCCAGCGTCATGGCCTCCACCTGATCATGGGTCACATAAACACTCGTAATTCCGAGATTCTCGTGCAGCTTGCGAATCTCCAGGCGCATCTGGACGCGCAGCTTGGCATCGAGGTTGCTCAGGGGCTCGTCGAACAGGAACACCTTGGGCTCCCGGACGATGCACCGTCCCATGGCCACCCGCTGGCGCTGCCCCCCGGAAAGCTGCCGGGGTTTGCGTTCCAGGAACTCGGTCAGCTCGAGAATGCCGGCCGCGTGGAGGACCCGGCGTTTGATCTCCTCCTTGGCCATCCCACGGATCTTGAGGCCGTAGGCCATGTTGTTGAAGACGTTCATATGCGGGTAGAGGGCGTAGTTCTGGAACACCATGGCCACATCGCGCTCGGCCGGCTCGATGGCGTTGACCACACGGCCGTCGATGGCCACCTCTCCACCGGTAATTTTTTCCAGCCCGGCAATCATGCGCAGCAGGGTCGATTTGCCACAGCCCGACGGCCCCAGAATGACGATGAACTCGCCGTCATCGATGTCACAGCTGATGCCGTGGATGACTTCAACTTTGCCGAACGACTTGGTGACGTTCCGGAGGTTGACGTCCGCCATTCAAGAACTCCTATTTTTCGGTTTCGGTCATACCGCGCACGAATTGTTTCTGCATGCAGATCACGATGAGCACGGGAGGGATCATGGCCAGCATGGTGGCGGCCATGATGATATGCCACTCGGCTTGGCCTTCGCCGACATCGAGCATGCGCTTGATGCCGATCAAGAGCGTGTAATAGCCCTCGTCGCTGGTGATCAGAAGCGGCCAGAGGTACTGGTTCCATCCGTAGATGAACAGGATGACGAAAAGGGCGGCGATCGACGTGCGGGACATGGGCAGCAGGATGTCCCAGAAAAACCGCAGCGGCCCTCCGCCGTCGATGCGCACGGATTCGCACAATTCGTCCGGGACGATGAGGAAGAACTGCCGGAAGAGAAACGTGGCCGTGGCCGAGGCGATCAACGGCAGGATCAGTCCGGGGTAGGAGTCCAACAGTTTGAGATCGGCCGCCACTTCGTAAGTTGGCAGGATACGGACTTCCACCGGCAGCATCAGGGTAATGAAGATCATCCAAAAGAAGAACATCCGGAAACGAAATCGGAAATAGACGATGGCGAAAGCCGCCAGCAGGGAAATGGATATTTTCCCGAAGGTAATGCCCAGCGCCATGATGAGACTGTTGATCATCATGGTGCCGACAGTGGCGCCCACGTCGCGCGGCCCCAACGTAAGGGCCTTGGTGTAGTTGGCGATGAGCTGATCGCCCGGCAGGTAGGGAAACGCGGTGGTGATGTCCTCCAGCGTGTGGGTCGAGGCCACGAAGGTCACATAAATCGGAAAAGCGATGACCACGACGCCCGCAATCAGAATCGCGTGGGTCAGAAAGGTGAGCCAGGGGCGGCTTTCAACCATTGCGGTCTCCTCGGGCATGCTGTCGTATTCTTCTAATGCCGAGCTGGTTGTCACCGTTGGAGATCATCCAATGGGTTGGCAGCTCCGGACGGTCTATTGTGATGTTACTTTTCTTGTGCGCACAAGAAAAGTA
>JASJCV010000167.1 GCA_030065275.1 Desulfobacterales bacterium
CTTCCGGCCGAACGGTCGCCGCGAAGATGCAGGGGCCGGTGTCTTCCTTTAAAAACATGCAGTTGGCCGAGTAGAAGGGGCTTTCGTGCTCGACTCGCGCGGCCATGTCATCCGCAAGCGCCGGCGTCAACGCGAGGATATAGACCAGATCCCAGAGTCCGATGATATCGTCCACTCGGGCGTTGCGGCAGCAAAGACCCTCGCAGTTCCGCAGGCATTGCTGCATGGCCGGCCCGGCGTTGGCCAGGAGATCCTCCTGGGACCGTTGGATATTTTCGCAAATTCGCGTCAGATCGGCGCGCTCTTCCGGCGTGAGAGCCGTCAGAAGGGTTTGGGCTTTTTTAAGTTTGTACCGCAGACTCATGCGTCCGCACCACCGGACGAGGCCCCCAGAATCTCGAATAGGGTTTCGTAGTGGTCAAACGGCGGCATGATGCAGGCCCCGGCGAAACGTTCGCGTGCCAGCCCGAGCGCCTCCCGGGCGTTGGCATTGCCCTGCACGAGCGCATCCGCGGCCGTGTGCATGGATTGACGCACGGAGTCGGGGACCACGATACCCGAGACCTTTTCATGCAGGAAATCGGCATGCTTCGCCGTGCGCAGCGGCAGGATGCCCATGGCCACCGGCAGCCCGCTGGGCGTCGTGGCCTCGGCCAACAGGTCGGCCCCTTTCCGGTCGTAGGCTGGCTGGGTGACGACGAATTGGGCTCCGGCCTGAACTTTGCGCTCTAGGCGTTCGACGGCCCGATTCAGGCCGCCGGTTTCCACAAGGGGGTCGAACACGACGCCGGCAAAAAGCCCGGCATCGCGCGCCATCGCCAGAAGCGCAAAAACATCCGCATCGCGCACGTCGGTCGTGACGTCGCGGTCTTTCAAGGCCACGAAGTCCCCTGTCGTGATCAATACCGTTTCAATGCCCAGGGCCCGGGCGCCCCAAAACAGTCCCTGCAGGCTCAGGCGGTTGTGGTCGCGGGTGGTGCAGTGCAGAATCGCGGGGCGCCGTGTGCGTTGCCTAATGAGACTGCAAAAAGCCATGGCACTCATGCGCGGCTTGGCCACCGGGTTGGTGGCCACGCTGAAGCCGTCCACGGCGAGCGGCTCGAGGGACGCCAAGCTGGCCAGGAGGGCTTCGGGATCCGGACCGGCCGGCGGCACCACTTCGATCAGGATCGTGAATTCATTGCGGCTGATGATATTTGGCCCGGTCATGTTGAACTCCTCAACGAAACAAGGGTGGACCGGTCGACCGTAAACGCCCAGCGGCGGATCGAACTAAAGCGCTTCGCAGGCGGCCAGCATTTCGAAAAACGTGTCGAACAGATCCGTAGAGCGCAGGATGCCGACGATTTCCCGCTGGCGGGTGACCAGCAAGCTGTGGTGTCGGCCCATGACGATCCGGTGGACGGCCACGTTCATGGTGTCGGTGTCTTCCACGAACTCGCCCTCCGTGGGGATCTGCATGAAATCGCGGACATGAACGTTGCCCATGTTGCGGCAAATTTCCTGAAGGGGCTGCTCCCAGAGCTGAAAGGTTTCGCGCAGGGCGATCAAGGCGCTGCGGCTGAAAACCGACTGGCCGATCCAGCGGGGGTCACCTAATTCGCCGTAGCGCGGCTCCAGGGCGTGCATGATGTCGATCTGGCTCAACCGTCCGACGGCATGACGATTGGTGTCGATGACCACAAGGGAGTGGTGTCGGTAGCACTTGTCGCCGTGGCGCTTGTTCTCGTTTTCGAGCGCCAGGATGGCTTCTCCGATCGTGGCGTCGGCATGAATGGTGGCGTAGTCGGTGATCGGGACCATCAGTTCTCGGACTTCGCGGGTTTTCATGATTTTCTTCCTCCGGGAGAGTCTGCAGGATTAGCGCGAGCAAAAAAATGACTGTCGATTTTTGGTCCAATTTGGGCTAAATGATACTGTCCAACGCGCTTTTCGCGAATATCGCTATTTCTGGATTTTGGAATATCTGGGCGCGTTTTCGAATTCCCGTGACAGATTTAGAGGATTTTAGCACCAGTGCTTTGGGCGGGCACAACCGGACACTCAAGGGGAAATATCGTGCCGGCGCCGCTAATGGCGCACTGTAAATACTACATAATCAGGATTACAGTCAAACCAAGCTTTTGCGATCCGGCGTCCATGGTTTGGTCGACAAGTGCAGGCCCCCATAACCATCTGATAACCAGGAGAGAAACATGACTGCGAATGAGATTACGGCCCTTTTCGACGAGTGGAACAATGCCCTTCAGACAGGAGACCCCAAGAAAGTTGCCGCGCTTTATGAGACCAACGGTATTTTACTCCCGACCGTTTCGAACAAGGTTCGCCACAACCACGAAGAAATTGAGGACTATTTCGTCCATTTTTGTGCCAAGGGGCCGGTGGGAAAAATCGATGAGGCCAACGTTCGAACCTTCGGCCCGATGGCAATCAACTCCGGCGTCTACACGTTCAGTTTCAAAGATGGCGCTGTCGTGCAGGCCAGATTCACCTTCGTCTACCGTTGGAACGGCCAACGCTGGATGATTATCGAGCATCATTCTTCACAAATGCCGGAATAACTGAGGTGTTCGGAGGCTAACGGGCGGTATTCGCAATTTGATCCGCGGCGCATGCACCGGGGGGCGATAACAACGTTGCGATCGTATCAAGCGTGCCTGAACATCGGGTGATTGTGACTGCGGCCTGTGTCGGTAACGCGCTCAACTGGGCCATGGAAGGCCAGAGGTTTCGTCGCTATTTTCCAGGGGCCGGCCAACGGATCCCAGAGGCCGTCGCCCCGGTTGAAAGACGGTGCCGGTTGCGGGCATGCCCAGAGAAACCCGAGTATCTTCTGCCGGACGATCCCCTCCCAACCGGATGGTGACCGGGGAAACCGACACCCCGGCGTCACCATCCGCCCCCGAGTCTTCGCTGTCCCCTGGCGATTGCCATCCGGCCGCATCTTGAACGGCCAATTAGTTCTGTTGGGTGTCAGGCAGGCAGCCAATCTGACGGAATGCGCGCGGCTTTTCCCCGAGCGCTTTTTCTCGATTCCACCGACCCCCTGTATTGATCACGGCCGGCTGGTGGGCCGTGATCGGTCGTTCGGTCTTCAACGTTTCTCGCGCCGGCAAAACAAGATTGATTATTGACTCAAATCGCTTTCTGGGCTAAATGCTGATGAATTTTTTATAGGGTATCGGCGGATTGGACGAATGCCCCGACCAGATTTTGAATAGCTGATAACACCGTTGCGCTGCGCCCCGCGCGGCACCGGAATCGGATTCGGGATTCTGCATGCATCAACTATTTCTGGCCGCATTAAAAACCGTTTGGGAGGGCCACAAGGGGCGTTGCTTCTCCCGTTACGGCCCCGCGCGGGAGAAAAGAGTTGGCTGTCCCGCATCGATTGAGCGCTTTCTGAGTGAATCCCAGAAAACAACGGCGCAGCCCCCCTCTCATCTTTCAGCGGTGATCGCGAAAACCGCAACCTCACATCCAACCTCCTTTCTTATAATCGCCATAGCCTTCATCGGTCGCATATCGACCGCCGGAATTGGACGGGAGTCCGTGCCGCACCCGCCAGCCTTCATGCGGACATTGAATGTCAATGCCCTTGCGGCCACATCGTTACCAGAAGGAGCATTTTGATGAAGACTTTCACCGTAGACGAATTAATGGTCCCACTTTCCGAATATGCCACGGTTTCGGACGAGGCCACCCTGTATGAAGCGATCTTGGCCCTGGAAAAGGCCCAGGAAGAGTTCGATCAGACCCGCTACCGTCACCGAGCGATCCTGATTTTCGATAAAGACAATAGGATTGTCGGAAAAATCGCTCAGATGGACGCCCTCAAAGCGCTAGAGCCTAAATACGCCGAGCTGTTGCCGGAAACCCGGGGACGCCAGATGGGATTCAGCAACACGTTCGTCAAGGGCATGCTGGATCAGTTCTCCCTCTGGGCCAGCCCGCTGGACGATATCTGCGAGCGAGCGATGAATCGCAAGGTCGTCGATTTCATGCACACCCCGACGGAAGGGGAGTATGTGCATGTGGATGCCCGGCTGGACGTGGCGATTCACCAGCTCATCATCGGCCATCACCAGTCTCTCCTGGTCACGGACAAGGCTGGGGAAATCATCGGTGTTCTGCGGCTCACGGACTGCTTTACCGCCATTTTCCATCGCCTCAGGGAATGCCAGCCGGCGGGCGAATGAAGACACACAGACCGGTCTGCACAGAACCGGTCCCCAAATAATACCAAGACCTGTCCGAGGAGGTTGTCAACATGAGTGATGGTGCAGCCCAGGCGCCGCAAAAGGTGAACTGGAACAAAATCATTTTTCTTTTTCTTGGTATCATTCTATTCACGGTGACCTATGTCGCCCCGCCGTGGCCAGATGCAATCGATCCGGCCGGCAAGCATTTCGAACTGACCCGCGAAGGCAAGGGGGCCCTGGCGATCTTTCTGCTGGCGGGCACCTGGTGGGTTTTCGAGGTGGTGCCCATCGGGGTCACCAGCCTGATGATCGGCGTGCTGCAGGCCCTTTTTCTGATCCGGCCGGCCAAGGTGGCTTTTAAAGATTTCATGGATCCCTCGGTGATGTTCATCTTCGCCTCGATCGTCATCGGTCTCGTGTTCACCAAAACCGGGCTGACACGGCGGCTGGCTTACAAGATGCTCGCCATTGTGGGGGAGAAGACCAGTATGATTTACCTGGGCTGTTTCGTGGTCACCTCGGCCCTGACCCATATCATGGCCCACACCGCCGTGGCCGCCACGATCTACCCGCTGCTGATCGCCATTTATTCACTCTACGGCGAGGGGGATAAAAAGACCAAGTTCGGCAAGGGCCTCTTCATCGGCATGGCCTACGTGGCCGGCGCCGGAAGCATCGTCACCCTGCTGGGAGCCGCCCGGGGAGCCGTGGCCCTGGGTTTCTACACCGATATCGTCAACGAGACGGTCTCGTTCTTCAAACTGACCTATTTCATGTTTCCGGTGGGCTGGGTCATGACCTTCCTGCTGTGGGGTTTTTTCATGATCATCTGCAAACCGGAGAAAGCCACTATCCCGGGCCTGCGTGAGAAAGCCAAAAAGCTTTACACGGAACTGGGCCCCATGCGGCGGGAGGAAATCATTGCCGCCAGCATCGTCGGGCTCTGCATCATGACCATGTCCCTGCGCTCCTTCGTGCCATTCCTGAAACCGGTGGACAAGACCGCCATTATCCTGCTTTCGACCATATCGTTTTTTATCTTCGGGATCCTCGATATCGACGATCTGGAGTCGGTGCCCTGGAACATCATCCTGCTGTTTGCCGGCGCCATGAGCATCGGGTTCTGTCTCTGGGAGACCGGAGCAGCCAAATGGCTGGCCGTGAACTGGCTGGTCATGTTCAAGGAGGCCAACTGGTTCATCTTCACCATGAGCATCGCCTTTTTTGTGATGATGATGACCAATTTTATCATGAACGTGGCCGCCATCGCCATTTCGCTGCCGGTGGCGTTCGTGATCGCGCCCTATCTGGGGGTATCCTCCGAGGTCATTCTGTTTGCTTCCCTGGTGGTGGCCGGCATGCCCTTTCTGCTCCTGGTGGGCGCGGCGCCCAATGCGATCGCCTACGATTCCAAGCAGTTTACGACCGGCGAATTCTTTCTCTACGGCATTCCGGCCAGTATCCTCCTGATGATCGTGACGGGAATTTTCGTCTTTGCGATATGGCCGATCATGGGGATGTCCATTACCGTCCCGGTGCCCTGAAACCGCGGGATTTTAAGGCCCGCACGCATCACCGGGCCGGCACCGCCTAAAAAAAGCCCCGTCATTCCGGAATGCGGAATGACGGGGCTTTCTCTTTTCATGGGCTTGGTCGGGAGCCGGTGGTGTGGGGCAGGCCCCTTGGCTTTAAGTTCGCTCCCGTATCCTGACAAGCAATCGGTCAGCCCAGATCACACTTCAGCAGGCGTTCGCGCACGATTTCGAACAGGTCGCCGAACCTGAGCACACCCGTTACGTCGTCGCCGTTCTTGACGATCAGGGGCTGGTGAACGCCCAGGACATAATAGCTCAGCGCTTTCTCCAGGGTGTCGGACTCTTGGATGAACTCGGAAGATTCAGGCACGTGCATGGCGTCGGCCACCGTTACATTACTGCCGCGCTGACATACCGTTTCCACCGGATCCATCCACAGGTTCAGTTCCCGAACCGCCTTTTGCACGAAATGGTCGGTCAGGGTCTTTTCGCTGCGTTCACTGTGGATCTTGCGGAATCCGCTGTCCAGAGCGCGGAAAATATCGATCATGGTGACTTTGCCCACAAAACGGCCTTCATCGTTGATGACAATGGCGTCGCGGTGGGCATGGCCCGCATCCTTCACCCGCTGGGCTTCGATCGCGCGCAGTACACCCGGTAAATGGTTTTCCGGCTTGACGGTCACGTAGTTGGCGATCGGGATCATCACATCTTTTACCAGGATTTCTTTCACGTCGTCACCTCATTCCAATAGACGATTAGCAGATAGCGCCAGACACCAGGCCTTCACAATTTGGTAGGCTTGTATAGCAAAATTAAAAAAAAATACAAACGCTAAACACCGCGGGCGATGACTAGGCCTCCCCCAGGTTGGCGGCAGCGAAGTTCCAGTTGACCAGGTGGTCCAGAAAGGCCTGTACGTATTCGTCGCGCCGATGGCGATAATCCAGGTAATAGGCATGCTCCCAGACATCGAGGGTGAGAAGCGGCAGTTTGCCCAGGACGATGGGATTCTGCGCGTTGGTCGTGGCCATGATTTCCAGGCGGCCTTCGCTAAGCACCAGCCAGATCCACCCGCTGGCAAAATGGCCGCGGGCGGCGTCGACGAAAGCCTGTTTGAAGCCCTGGTAGCTGCCAAAGGAGTCGTCGATCCAGCGTTGCATGAATTCGGCTGGCGGCCCGCCGCCATCGGGGGCCATACTGCTCCAGTAAAAGGCATGATTGTAGGCCTGCGCAGCGTTGTTGAAGCGCGCCGTCTGTAGACGGCTATCCGCCTGGTAGGTCTCGCGCATAATGGCCTCGATCGGTTGCTTAGCCAGGCTTGAATCTGCGAGCAACCGGTTGGCGCGCTCCACGTAGGCCCGGTGATGACGGTCGTAGTGAAACTGGATGGTTTCCCTGGAAAGATGCGGTTCCAGGGCGTCGTTGGCATAGGGCAGGGGAGGCAGTTTGATGGGGAGGTCTTTGTTCGAGCGGTCACGCGAGCACCCCAGCCCGGCCATTTCCAGCATCACCAGGGCACCGGCCCCCATGGACCAGCGGATAAAATCTCTGCGTTTCATAGCAAGCCTCCTTGGCGTTTTCGGGTCCGGCGCCTGTCGCCGCCGGAATGAAGCGGTGATCGTTATGATGGTCATCTTCTCGTTGCCTGGGTGGGCGGGCCGCGTTGAATCCAGCGCGCCACCTTCAGAAAAAGCATCCACCCGCGGTCGCCTGCTTTCATGTCGACTCCGGAAGCGCCGGCCGGACCTTGAAAACGGTCTCCCGCCGGATCTGGACCGTTCCGGGCTTGGCCCCCTTTGGTTTGTTGACAAACCGCGCACGCGTGGCCGATACGGCGACACTGCCGCCGCTTCGGGCTTTGCTGTGATAGGCTGCAACGGCGGCCGCCTGCCGCAGGACGGCGTTCGAGGGCTCACGACCGCGCGGGACCTTGAGAAGGACGTGGCTGCCGGGCATGCCGCGCACGTGAAACCACCAGTCGTTGGGGCGTGCAATCCTTAGGCTCAATTGGTCGTTGTCGGCATCCGTCCGTCCGGCCATGATCGTCCAGCCCTCGGCCAGGGTATAGGTGTACAGGCGGTGGGGGGCGGGGGATATGGTGTCGGCACGGGGTTTCAACCGGCAGCCTCTTGGATTCCTGATTGGCGGATTGTTCGTAAAGGTTGACCGAAGGGCAGATTAAACGCTTTTGAATTCGACTGCAATAGGCATTGGTGCGAACAGCGAAACGCCGGGCGGCGTGAGGACTCGACAGGGGACGCCTCCTCCACGGAAAGCCGATGGGGCGGGTTCGTCGTCAATCCCGTGTGCGATGAAGCGCGATAACGGCGTTTTCAGTCCGGACGGCGCCGGTGATGTCAGGGTACGTCCTTCGAAACGGCACACGCCGGCGGGTCGTCAATCCGCTACCCGCCGTTTCAGCGGTCTGGGCGGTCGCTGCGCCGTTCGTCCTGGGAAAAGTGCACACCGATGCTGAATCCCGGTTTGTTGGCCCGGACGCATCGGCGGCACCAGACCACGCGTGCGCGCAAGGCGGTTTCGCATACGTCACCCAGGAACGGGTTCTTCTCATCGCAAGGGCGAATAATTATGGTCGATCCCGGACCGATGTAGTCAGCACTGAAGAAGTGCATGCCCTCTTTGCAGCAGTCGAATGCTATGGCGGGGCGGCTCTCAGCACGCTCATGGCCCTGAACCTCAATGGGCGCCTCGAGGTAGCGCCGGATAAAGATACGGCGGTTGTATGTCGTCATTGGACCAACTCCATGAATGCACGTCAAGGCCCGAGATAGTGATCCGGATCGGTCGAATTGCGGGTGATTCCAATTGGCGCCTCCACCCATGCCGACCGTCACCCGCCATGGAAAATCAATTTACCGATGCGGGCCGTCCTTTGAAAATTCTGTCGCTGTGCTGAGGTGGCAGTGGTGCGGGTCGCGGGGGTGTGTCAGGTCTAAGTTCTTCCGAAAAAGGGACAGGGGCCGGATGTTGCCGTTATTCTGGACAAATGCTGCAAAACGACATGTTTTATATTTAAAGCTAACCATACAATCTACAGCCGGCAAGATGTCGTGAGCCTGAAGGACGGGCCTTTCAACTGGGGGTTGCGATGCGCGCCCCATCCTCCGGTGGGGGCATGATGGACTTGAGTCTTTCAACCTGATGCTGCCGGAGACATTCCATGGTGTGACCGAGGCTGTAGGCCAGATAGTACTTGACCACGTTGGAAACGTAGCGCACGGTTTCGTTGCCGACCAGACGACGGGTGGCCAATTCGGTATGGCCGAACCATTTGGAAGGATCGCGCCCCATCCGGTGGGCCAGACGGCGGCAGCGGGCGATCATGTTGGGTCCGGCATTGTAGGCCGCCAGAATGAAGCGAATGCGTTCCTCCGGCTCGAATTCCCGGGCGGGGAAATACACATCCCGCAGCAGGGCCAGATATTTCGTGCCGGCGTGAACATTCTGTTCCGGATCGCGAATGTTGTCGATAGCGACATTGGCATCCCCGGCCGTTGTCGGCATCACCTGCATCAGGCCCACGGCACCGGCATGGGACCGCCGACGGTTTTTCATCTGCGATTCCTGATAGGCCACCGCGGCCAGGAGCATCCAGTCAAACCCATACTCAGAACCGTATTTTCTGAATAGCGGGACATAGCGCGAGAACTTGGCGTGATCGGTGGGCGGCAGCGGGTTGTCGATCCAGCGCGTTTCCTTGAAATACTGACGAAAATAAATATTCCCGAACCGCGATCCGCTCCGGCGGCTTCGTAGAAAACTGTTCAGACTCGATTTGAGCTCCGGGTTGTTTGGGCGCACGACCCAGGCAATGGGGGCGTGCGCGCTGATGTCCGGAAATTCCAGGATGACGATATCGGGATGTGCCGACGACCAGAGGCGGGCGATATGACTTTCGACGATACTCAGATCGACGACGCCTGAGTTTACCAGGTCCAGCATATCTTCGCTGGTCAGAAGGCCGCTGCTGTTTTCTTTTGTGAGTGGCGGGCGCCCCCTCACCAAAAGGC